>PMZS01000275.1 GCA_003170115.1 Spirochaetaceae bacterium | reverse complement strand
GGAGCGGAAGCTCACGGGTTCGAGATCAACCCGGTCCTGGTGCTTCTCTCATTGAGGAAAATCCGCCGGGCTGGGCTCCACGGCCGGGCATTCATCCATTGGAAGAGCTTCTGGCGTGCGGACCTGTCCCGGTTCGACGTTCTCACAATCTTCCAGGGCAGCTTCGTCATGCGCGGGCTGGAAGCCAAAGTACGAAGAGAGTTGACGCCGGGAAGCCGCGTTGTGTCCGACTACTGGGGATTTCCCGCCATGACCCCGGTGAGCATGCACGGCACGGTATCATGTTATCGGATCGGCGCGCGCTGACAACCCCGGCTATTTCTCTGTAATCACTTCCACTCCGTCCCATGTCGGGCCAGGGGGGTTTTTGGTGTGCACCCTGCAGCGTTCCGCAAAACGCGCGGAAATGGTGTCCCCCGGCAGGAATTGCTCCACCTGCCTGAAGCAGCTCAGAGCCTTCCCGAACTCCCTCCCATAGTAGAGGCCGAGCCCCAGCTCGTGAAGCCCCCATCCCTCTTCCTCTGCCGGGCTGAGCTCCCGGCGCACGCAGTAGATGCGCACGCCCTGCCTCTTGCCCTTCACTGCCACCCGATCCAGCATCCTGCATGGCATGCTCTTCTCCACCGAGCGGTGAAGCGCCTCCGAGATGATCATGGGCTCGTGATAGAGCTTGGTGAGCCCCTCCAGACGGGAGGCCAGGTTCACCATGTCGCCGATCACCGTGTAGTCCATCTTCTTCTCTGATCCGATGTTGCCGACGGTAACCACGCCATAGTTGATGCCAATGCCGATGCGGAACGGCGCACGCTGCTTGCTTGCCTGCTCATCGTTGAAACGGACGAGCGCGTCAATCATGTCGAGACCGGCCATGACCGACTGATAGGCATCATCGTCATGTTTGACCGGCGCCCCGAAAAACGCCATGATCGCGTCTCCCATGTATTTGTCGACGATGCCTCGTCGGGTGATGATCACGTCCACCATCCTGGAAAAGTAGGCGTTCAAAGCCTCCACCAGATCCTCCGGCCTCATGCGCTCTGAAATGGCGGTAAACCCCCGGATATCCGAGAACAAGACCGAGAGGATGCGGTTGTCTCCCACGAGCATGCTCTCGGGGTTCTGGAAGATGGTTTCGATGACCTCGTTGGGGACGAATTTCTGGAAGATGTTCCTGATCTTCAGCTCGCGTTTCTTCGCGATTGCGGTTTCCAAGGCAAAGCCTTTGATCTGCTCGTAGGCGCGCTGCAGCTCACCCGTCATGATGTTGAAGGTGTGCCCCAGCTCCCCGGTCTCGTCGCGGTAGAGCAGGTCCACCCGCTTGGAAAGGTCATCCGATGCGATGATGCCGCGCATCGCCATTACCACGGCACGCAGCGGCCGTGTCAGGTACCCCGAGAAGAGGACCAGCAGGATGACGGACAAAACGGCGAAAAGGCCCAGGATGAGGATGCTCTGAAAGAGGATCTGATCGGTTGCCCTGTAGAAGGAATCCCGTGTCGAAGTGACGAGCACGTACCATCCGAAGGGCGCCACCAGGACGGCCTGGCCTACTCTCTCGATGCCCCCGACCCGGACCTGGCGCCACCCCTCTTCCTGGCGCCCCGCCAGGGAAGCAAGCAGGCGCGTCTCCTCCGGAGTCGCCGTGATGTCAGCCGTCGTCATGGCAAGGGCACCTGTCCGGTCGACGGCGAAGATCAGCTCCGAGTCGCTTCGAATCATGCTGCGGGCAAATGACTCGACCGCCGCCTTCGAGATTTCCACAAACTCCTTCCGCTCCGAAAGCCCGTTCTCCTGCAACAGCCTCCATTGGCTTTGCGCATACTTGGAGAGCTCTTCCGCCTTGAACCGTTGGAACTCCGTGGCGACCCGGGTGATGCCGTTTCTTGCCGTGAAGATGGAGGAGAGCGCCATGATGAAAAGAGGCGCGACGATCAGGGGAAGCACGACGAATATAATCTTGAAGCGGATGCGCACGACGCTCGTGACTATAAGATGCGGACTCGACGCAGTCAATGGATGGGTCTATACTGAAGCGATGGCCGGGCTCCTGGACAAGGCGCAAAGGGACCGAGGGAAGGAAGGCGAGCCGCCCCCCGTGCCTTCCGCGGCCGACATATCTCCGGAGGAGGGCATCGAGCTCTTCGCGGAGATCGAGCAGGTGATTGCGAAGGCACGCACCCCCATCACCCCCGAATTGCTTGCCTACACACCGCGGCGCTCGGGGCTGCTTTTCCCGCTCTCCCTCAACATCGCGGCCCTCGTCGTGATCCTCCTCGCCGTGCTTTTTTTCTCCCTGTTCTTCAACCGCCAGGAACAGACGATCACGGGAGGATCCGGCACGATGCTGACCGGGGAAAGCACGCTGGTCAGCGCGATGAGACGTGAAGCGGAGGAGAAGCTCAGGAGCAAGGACCAGGAAATCGGGCAGATCCAGGGCGCCCTCGACCAGACCACAAAACGGCTGGATGCGCTGAGAGCGGATGCCGCATCCCAGGTGCAGAAAAAGGAGCAGGAGCTGCGCGCCTCCTTTGATCAGCAGCTCGCCGCGGAGAAGGCGCGGCTGCAGAACCTGGGAGCAAGCGCCGCGTCCATCGACGGCCAGCTCGCCGTCCTTCGCGATCAGCTTCAAAAATCGTACGACGGCAAGCTCGCCGCGTTTCGGCAGCAGGTAGGCGCGGACATGGCGCAGAAAGAGGCGGCGCTCACGGCCCTGCTCTCAGGCTCCCAGGTCACACTGACGCAGGCGCAGGCGGAAAAGGCGCGGCTGCAGGCCCAGCTGGAAGCGGCAACCCGGACGGTCGCGAGCGCCCAGGGGGAGGAGGCGCGGCTTGCGCAGCAGATGGCCGCGCTTGGCGCCCAGGGCCAGCGCGAGCAGCTCGTCCTGGATCAGATTTCCGCTTCCTACGCAGCCGTGGGCGCCGCCATGAAAGCGTCGCGCTTCGACGACGCCCTCGGGTCGCTTGCATCCCTTGCCGCCTATCTGGACCAGGCCGGCATCGCTTCGCTGCCCGCCGTTCAGCGGAGAAAGCCGGTGGACATATTCCTCATTGACGCCCTGGAAAAACTCGTGGCCTCCCAGAAGGCCGCCGCCCCACCCGCTGCCGCGGGCGCTCAGTCCGCGGCGTCGGCGCCGCCTGCGGTATCCCCGCGGCAGACCCAGGCGCTTGCCGATGCCATCGCCGCGGGAGACGCACTGTTCGCGGCGGGCAGTTTCGCCCCGGCGCTGGAGAAGTACAGTGCCGGCCTTGCGCTCCTGAGCGACGTCCCCGGCATTGAGCGGCTGACCGCGCGCATCGCCGAAGCAGGCTACCGCCAGGGATTGGCGGACCTCAGCGCCCGACAGGACAAGGCGGCACGGCCGACTCTTGAGAAGGCCGATGCCCTGGCCCGCCGCGCCGGTTACGCGGAAGCCATTGCCGCGTATGCGGCGGTTGTAAGGACCTGGCCCGATTCTTCCTACGTCAATCGCTCCCTGACCGGTATCGATGGGGCGCTTTCGGCACTTCTGAAGAAAAAGGATGATGATGCGGCGCGCAAGGACCTGGCAAGAAAGACGACGGCGGGCGACAGGCTCGCGGTTGTGACTGCCGGGCTCGCCTCAACCGCACGCGCCGCGGACGTGGCGGTTGCGGCTGCGCAAAAGGAGCTCATTGCGCTTCTGGATGCCAAGGTGAAGGTGAAGGCGATCCTCGGCACGGATTCGGTGAAAGCCCAGTACCCGGGTCTTGCGGAAGCGCTGGATCGCTACCTTCAGCTTTATGGTGAGGAGAAAACCGCCACGGGACGCGCCGTGGCTCTTCAGGACGTGGGCACGGTGCTCGATTTCCTGCTGGGATCAAAAAGTCGGGATGCCCTGACGCCGCTGGGCAGCCGCTACGGTGACCAGGCTGACCGCACCGCGTTCCAGCAGATCCTCGACAGGCTGCGCAGCCTCGCTCCGTAGGCACCGCGCGGACGGGTCCGCGCGGCGGAAAGAGTCCACTACGGTTTTGCGGCGTATTTCAGATCCTGGGCCGATGAGTCGTAATAGCCGATTCGCGGCTTATAGGGGATAGCCGGATCGAGCTTGAGAGAGCTGTAGGAGCCCACCTGGTTCGCGGAATCCACCAGTTCGATCTGGGCGGGTGGCCAGGTCGCGCCGCCGTCGTTCGACCAGGCATACTTCAAGTCCTTGTTTGTGTTGTCGTAGTAGCTGATCCTGGGATTTCCACCGGATTCCAGCGCGAGCGAGTTGTGCATCCCCACGTCTCCTGCGTTGTCAACGATCTTGATCTGGGCGGGCGGCCAGGTCACGCCCCCGTCGATCGACCAGGCATACTTCAAGCGCTTGTTTGTGTTGTCGTAGTAGCTGATCCTGGGATTTCCACCGGAATCCAGTGCGAGCGAGCTGTACAGGCCCACGTCTCCCGTGCTGTCGACGGTCTTGTAGACCCAGGCGGTTCCATTCCACGAAGCGAACCTCAGGCGCTTGTTCGTTTTGTCGTAGTAGCTGATGCGGGGGTTGCTTGTTCCCGGCTGCAGCGCAAGGGAGGTGTTCAACCCCACGCTCCCAGGGCTGTCCACTGTCTGCGTGCTCCAGCTCGAGCCGTTCCACGAGGCGTATTTCAAGTTGTCGTTCGTTTCGTCGTAGTAGCTGATCCTGGGATACCCCGTTCCCGGCTGCAGCGCAAGGGAGGTGTACTTCCCTACATCATTCGAGCTGGCCACGGTCTGGAGGGCCCAGCTTGATCCGTTCCAGGAAGCGTACCTCAAGTCGTGGTTGTGGGCGTCGTAGTAGCTGATCCGGGGATACCCCGTGCCAGGAGCCAGCGCGAGGGAGCAGTATTGACCGATGTTGTTCGTGGAGCTGTCCACAGTCTGGACTGACCATGACGACCCGGTCCATGTGGCCAGGCGAAGCTCCTTTGCCTGCGCTTCATAATACGCGATCCTGGGCAGCCCGCTTCCGTCAAGGGCAAGGGACGCGTACTGTCCCGACTTGGCGCTCGCGTCGATGGACACGATATTCCAGGGGCCGGGCGCCGGCACCGTCACGCTCGCTGTGCTGAAGTTGGCGATCGAATCGGTGACTTTCACCGTGTCGGTTTCCACGACAAAGGGAGCGGTGAACAGGCCCGTTGACGGGTTGATAGTGCCGGTTCCCGCGGTGCGGGTGTATGTGTACGGCGGTATTCCCCCCGACGCACTGAACGGATAGGTAGTGCCTTCCGCGACGCTCACCGAGTTGGGAGTGATGATGAGGGGGTCGTACGCAAGAACCGTGGCATCCTTTGTAAGCAGTGTGATTGTGTCCAGGAGTCGAATCACCGAGGTCTCGGAGGAAATCGTCGTATAGGTATAAGTGGCGGGAACGAGAGTTCCCGTGCCTGAGACAAGGGAGCACGTGTAGCTGCCCGAGCCCCCGCCTGGTGTGAAAGTGACGGCGGTTCCGGCAACCACATTCGTGCTGACGGGGGTGAAAGTGAGCGCCGGCGGCGCACTGACGGTGACAGTGGCGTTTCTCGTCTGGAGTGTGAGTGTGTCCCTGAGTTGAATGACCGCGATTGTTCCCGTGCCGGGTGCGGTGTAGGTGGCGCCGACGAGGTTTCCCAAGCCGGAAATTTTGGAGTAGGTATAAGTGCCGGAGCCACCGCTGCCCGTGAACGTGACGTTCTGCCCCACGTTGAGGGTGGCCGTGCTGGGGCTGATCACAAGCGCGGGCGGCGCGTTCACGGTGACAGTGGCATTGTCCGTAGCCGACGCGTTGTCCGTCACTTGGATCACCGCGGTCGTCGCCGACCAGGGAGCGGTGTAGGTGGAGCCGACCAGGGTTCCTGCGCCGGAAAGCTTGGCGTAGTTATATGGGAGTGCGCCACCCCCGGCGGCAAAGTTTACGGTGCCATGTGCGTCGACGGTTATGGTCTTCGGGCTGATGGTCAGCACCGTGGGCACCGAGACGGTCACTGTGGAATCCCTGGTCTGCAGGGTGGCTGCGTCGGTCGCGCGGATCACTGCGACCCCGGGGACCCCGAGGCTGGGGGTGTAGATAGAACCAACGACGTTTGGAGGGCCGCCAATGCCGGATTGCCACGCATAAGAATAATTGAGCGGATTGCCGGACCCGCCGCTTGCCGTGAAGGTGACTGAGCCATTGTCGTTGATGCTCGCGGATGACGGGTTTATGACCAGAACTGCAGGCGGGTTGACTGTAATGGTGGCAACTGCGCTGTCTAGCGTATTGGTGTCGGTCACAGTGACCGTCGGTGTTTCAGCGGACCAGGTTGCATTGTAAGTCGAGAGGGCGAGTGTCCCGGCACCGGTCGTGGACCAGGTGTAGACTCCGGACCCCCCGCTGGCCGAGAATGTGACCGACCCATGCGCGCTCAGGGTCGTCGTACTGGGGCTGATCTGCACGGCTGTCGCCGGGTTGACGGTGACCGCGGCATCGGCCGTGTGGAATGCGCCATCCGTCACGCGGATGGTCACCGGGGACAACCCCGTCCAGGGTGCCGTATATGTCGAGCCGGCAACGCCGCCCGGGCCTGCGAATACCGTGTATGTATACCCCCCCGAGCCCCCGCTCGCGGAGAAGACGACAGAGCCGCCGGCGTTCACGCTCGTGGTGGTAGGCGAAATCTGGAGAGGCAGTGAGCCAACAGGCACCACTGTGGCCGTTGACGTGTATTCCGAGCCCGCGGAATCGGTCACGAGGATTGAATCAGTACCCGTGGCACCAGGCGCCGAGTAGAGCCCGGCTCCATCGATCGTGCCTCCCACGCCTCCACCTTCCACCGAGTAAGTGTATCCTCCCGACCCTCCGGTCGCGGTGAACTGTCTTGTAGTACTGACCACGATATTCGCTGCCTCGGGGAGCAGTCTCAACGTCGAGGATCCTGACCCGCCAGAGCGAGGGCCATCGAGAATCCCGACCATGGAGAATACATTGCAGCCCGCCAGCAGCACGCACGCAATGGCCACGCAGACCGCTGAGCCGCGGAACCCGTGGAGAAAAACTTTCCTGTTCGACACTTCCATTTTTTTCAATGTACTTACAGCCTCAGCACCACCGAAAGCGCCGGAGTGAAACCCATGATGGGGTCAGGAGAGTCGAAGTAGCAGGCATAGCCCGCCTCGACGGAAATCCCGAGGCTGTCGAACAGCGACAGCGTGATTCCCACGCCCCCTGTCACAAAGGGTATCACCTTCGCCAGGGATTCTCCTGATGTCAGTTTTGCAGCAAAAACTGCGGGGCCGCCCGCCACATGGGTGAAGAAATCAATCGCGGACCCGGTCCGGGTGCCGTAAAGGATTTCGATCCCGATCGGGATGACATAGAAATCAGCCTGGGCGTACGAGCCTTTCCCATGGAAGCCGCTGAGGCCCGAAGTCAGTCCGAAGCCGAGCAGCCCGCCTAGGAGCTTGTCGAAC
>PMZS01000183.1 GCA_003170115.1 Spirochaetaceae bacterium | reverse complement strand
AACTCGGCCAGGTCGGTGGCCATCGCCGCGATTTCCATCAGGATCCACATGCCGAAGACTACGGGCCTGCGGAACTGCTCGCGGCAGTGCTCGGCGAGGTTCTTTCCCGAGGCGATTCCGAGCTTGGCGGAGAGAGTCTGGACAAGCATGGCGATGAGGTTCGATGCAAGGACTACCCAGAGGAGCATGTAGCCGAACTGCGCTCCCCCGGAAATGTTCGTGGCGAAATTGCCGGGATCCATGTAGGCGATGCTCGCAATGAAAGCCGGGCCGAGGAAGGGCAGAAGGCGGCGGAAGCGTTTCTTTCCGGCCGAACTGTCGAGAACTTCTTCAGCGTTGGCCCGCGTTTTGTCCGCCGGCTTGCCGTCCGTCATCCGTGAGGACCTCGTTCCAGGTGCGCCTGCAGGCGCTCCACGCAGGTGGCGTACCCCAACAGCGCGATGAAGCTGCCGATGCGGGGTCCCTGGGACTGACCCAGGAAAATCCGGTAGAGCTCTCGGAACCAGTCCTTTGTCCGGATTTCCCGGTCCTTCGCGACCTGGAACACCATGGTCTGCAGGGTGTCGGGATCCGTCGCCGCGCCGGCGCCCGCCAGGCGTGAGAGCTCGTCGCGCAGCGCCGACACGGCGGCATCCAGCTGGTGATCCGCGGCCTCCACGCTGCGTCCCGGGAGCAGCACTTCGCGGTAGTATGCCAGCGCATCTTCGATGAGCTGCTCGTAGTAGGCCACATTGTCCGCGATCTCCGGCTCGAACTTCACGAGGTAGTCGCGCACGATCCGAGGATCGTCCTGGTTGAGTGCCAGGATCAGCTCGAGAATCAGGGAATAGGTGATGATCCTCCCCCCGGGGAGCCGTCCGGCGTGCGCGCCCTTCGACAACCGGGAGATGAAGGGAACGGGCGAGTCTTCCGCGCTCTCGTCGTGGGCCACCAGCTCGAGGTACGCGTCCACGATCTCCGGCAGGATGGGCAGTCCCATCTTCTTGGCCTGCTGCGGCTTCATGTACATGAGGTAGAGAAGCGAATCGACCGGGGCGAATCGCAGCCACTGCTCAAGGGATATCCCGTTGCCGATCTTCTTCGAGATCTTTTTCCCTTTTTCGTCGAGGAACAGCTCGTACTTGAAAAGCTCGGGCGGCTCCCCGCCGAGGATCTTCACGATCCGGGAGGAAAGGCGCGCCGAATCAAGGAGATCCTCCCCGTGCATCTCGTAGTCGATTCCGAGTGAGAACCATCTCAGGGCCCAGTCCACCTTCCACCCCACCTTGCAGGCCCCCCCGAGGATGCTCCGTGTCCCGGTGTGCCCGCAGCACTGGTATTTCCCGGCCAGGGGAGCGTCACAGGCATACGAGACCGTGCATGCCTCACGGTCCAGGCCGGTCACCCGGGTCGAATAGATCCTCCCGCAGCTCTCGCAGATGGGGAAGAAGGGGCTCCAGGCGGCCCGTTTCTCCTCCGCGATCGTCGCCTTGAACAGTTCGCTGATAGCGTCATAGTGGGTCATTATCCGGCGAAGGCCTTCGTCGAACACCCCGGAGGCGTACTTGTCGGTGGAGGAGGCGAACTCGTAGCGAAACCCGTAGGAATCGAGGAACTCCCTCAGCCTGCGGTTCATGTAATGGGCGAATGATTTCTCCTCCCCGAACGGGTCCGGGATCGACGTGAGGGGCTTGCCGAGATGCTGCTGGAGCATCTGCGCATTCGGCAGGTTCTTCGGCACCTCGCGAAGCCCGTCCATGTCATCTGAGAAGGCCACGATCCGCGTGGTAATGCCCGGCTCCAGCGTGGACAGAGCCTGCAGCACGAAGGAGGTCCGGGCCACTTCGCCGAATGTCCCGATATGGGGAAGGCCGGAGGGGCCGTAGCCTGTTTCAGCCGTGACGGAGCGGCTGCCGATTCTCCCCAGCCGATCCCGGATCCTCTGTGCTTCGATGAAGGGCCATTCCTTGTGCGTCATAGCTGCGTTGGTGTAATCCCTTTGGCATGCGGCAGTCAAGTTTCCCCGCCCGGTTTCCCCGCCCGGAGCAGAATCTGGTGGCCCGGAGGTGCTTTGAACAGTACCTTAGACACCAGACGACGCCATGGAAGAGAGAACTCGAGGACGACGATGCACCGGCGCCCAGGGCGTGGTGCACATGCTTGAACAACAGGGTGTGAAATACGTCTTCGGCCTGCCGGGCGGTGCGGCCATTCCCCTGTTCGATGCCCTGGTCGACTCGACGATCAAGCTCGTGCTCACGCGGCACGAGCAGGGTGCGACTCACATGGCCGACGGGTACGCGCGTGCCACCGGGGAGCCGGCAGTCGTCCTGGTCACATCGGGTCCCGGAGCCACGAACACGATCACGGGAATCCTCACGGCATCAATGGATTCTGTGCCGATGATCGTCATCACCGGTCAGTCCAACGTCGCCAGCCTCGGGCTGGACGCATTCCAGGAAGCGGATGTTTCGGGCATTTCACTGCCCATCGTGAAGCATTCATACCTGGTGAAGAACGCGGCTGACATACCGCGCGTCGTGCGCGAGGCCTTCTACATCGCGCGGTCGGGCCGGCCGGGCCCTGTTCTCATCGACATCCCCAAGGACTGTTCCAACGCCATGATCTGGGCCCGGGAGGACGACGACTTCCAGCTCCCCGGCTACCGGGTTCCGGCGGAGGGAGATCCCGCCCAGGTCTCGTGCGCTGCGCGGCTGCTCCGCGAGGCCCGTCGGCCCGTGCTCCTCGTGGGCCACGGGGCGGTGATCTCCGGCGCCGGCGCGGAGCTTCGCACCCTGGCGGAGACCATGCACATCCCGGTAACCAACACGCTCCTGGGCAAGGGAGCCTTCCCGGAAACCCATCCGCTTTCCCTCGGGATGCTGGGAATGCACGGGACCGCCTACGCGAACAAGGCGGTGACGGACTGCGACCTTATCATGTCCATCGGCTCCCGCTGGGACGATCGAATCACGGGCACGCCGGACACGTTCTGCCCTGACGCGGTGAAGATTCATATCGACATCGACCCCGCGGAAATCAACAAGCTGTTCACGATGGACTGCGCCATCGTGGGGGATGCCCGCACCGTGCTCGCGGCGTTGAACACCCAGCTGGTGGCCGGTGACACGACGGCGTGGCTCACGCAGGTGGAGGAGTGGAAGAAGGCCCACCCCCTGCACTACCACAAGCGGGGCACCTTCGAGGCCCAGTACGTGATCGACGAGCTCTACCACCAGACCGGGGGCAAGGCAATTGTCACCACCGACGTGGGACAGCACCAGATGTGGGCCGCGCAGTTCTACCGCACGGACGAACGCTTCCACTGGATTTCCTCGGGCGGCGCGGGCACGATGGGATTCGGCTTTCCGGCCGCCATCGGCGCGCAACTGGCCCGGCCGGAATCCCTGGTCTGCGCCATTGTGGGTGACGGGGGTTTCCAGATGACCATGTCCGAGCTGGCCACCGCGGCAAACCTCAAGCTCCCTCTGAAAATTCTCATCATCAACAATCGTTACCTCGGCATGGTTCGGCAGTGGCAGAACCTCTTCTACGAGAACCGCCTCTCCGGCGTGGACCTTGTGGGGAACCCCGATTTCGTGAAGCTCGCGGAGAGCTATGGGTGCAAGGCCTTCCGCATGCGCCGGATCGGCGACGTGCGTCCCGTGCTGGAGAAGGCGCTGGCCTGGAACAACGGCCCCGTGCTCATCGACGCGGAGGTGGCCAAGGAGGACAACGTCTTCCCCATGATCCCGGCCGGGGCTTCCATCAGGGACATGATCCTGGGCCCCCCGAGGAATGGCCGCGTGCGGAAGGACCAGGCATGAGCGAAGGCGGAGCCAAACGTCACCTGGTGAGCCTCTACGTGGCGAACAAGTTCGGGGTTCTCAACAGGGTGGCCCTGGTCTTTGCGCGCCGTGGTTTCAACATCGACAGCCTCGTGGTCTCGGAGGCCTACGATCCGGCATTCTCTCACATGAACATCGTCGCCACGGGGGATGAGAAGACGATCGGACATATCCTCCGGCAGCTCAACAAGCTGGTCGACGTCGTGCACGCCATCGACAATACCGGCAAGGACGTGATACAGCGGGAGCTCGCAATGGTGAAGGTCCGCTGCACCCCGGAGAAGAGGGCCGAGGTGCTGGACGTCGTGCACACCTTCAAGGGCCAGGTCGTGGACCTCTCCGAGGGGGCGCTCACGGTGCAGGTCACGGGGGACTCTGAAAAAGTCGATGCGCTGCACAAGATGCTCGGGCGATACGGGGTCATCGAGATGGTGAGGACGGGCAAGGTCATCGTGGCGCGCGGTGAGGAGGTTACTTGAGCACAGGACGCTCTCTTCTGGACAAGGTGTGGGACCTGCACAAAGTCGGCGCTCTCCCCTCGGGCCAGGATCAGCTGTTCATCGGGCTGCACCTCATCCACGAGGTCACTTCTCCCCAGGCCTTCCAGGCGCTGAAGGATCGGGGGCTGAAAGTGATGTTCCCAGGCAGGACCTTCGCGACCGTGGACCACATTGTCCCCACTGACGATCAGCGCCGTCCCTTCGCCGACGAGCAGGCCGAGGCGATGATGCAGGCCATCGAGGGCAATACGCGCGAGCACGGGATACGCTTTTTCGGCCTGGGCAGTGAAGAGCAGGGGATCGTGCACATCATCGGCCCCGAGCTGGGCCTGACCCAGCCGGGAATGACAATAGCCTGCGGTGACTCGCACACCGCCACTCACGGGGCACTGGGCAGCCTCGCCTTCGGCGTGGGCACGTCGCAGATCCGCGACATCCTTGCCACGCAGACTCTCTCCCTGACACGGCCGAAGGTCAGGAGGATCGACGTGTCCGGCAGCCTCGCGCCGGGCATCTCTTCGAAAGACCTCATCATCCGCATCATTGCCGACCTGGGAGTGAACGGCGGGATCGGGTTCGCCTACGAGTACGCCGGCCCGGCGATCGAATCCCTGCCCATGGAGGCCCGGCTCACGCTCTGCAACATGAGCATCGAGGCGGGGGCGCGCGCGGGCTATGTGAATCCGGACGCGACCACTTTTTCCTACCTCAAGGGCAGGAAGTTCGCCCCCCAGGGCGCGGACTTCGACAAGGCCGTCGTGTTCTGGAAGGGTATTGCGTCCGATCCCGATGCCCATTACGACGACGTGTTCAAGCTGGACGGCGCCTCCGTCGAGCCGATGGTCGCCTGGGGCATAAACCCCGGCCAGGCCGTCGGTGTGACCGAGCGGCTGCCCCGCATGTCGGAGGTCCGTCCGGAAGACCGGGATGCGCTGCGCAAGGCCTACGAGCATACAGGCTTCCTCGAGAACAGCCCCCTGCAGGGCCTTCCGATTGACGTGGCCTTCGTGGGCTCCTGCACGAACGGGCGGATCAGCGACCTCCGCGAGGCTGCCCGGGTTGTGAAGGGAAAGAAAGTGTCCCCCCGGGTCAAGGCGCTCGCCGTGCCGGGCTCGCGCAGCGTCGCGAGGCAGGCACAGGCGGAAGGCCTTCCGGATATTTTCCGCGCCGCGGGTTTCCAGTGGCGGGAGGCGGGCTGCTCGATGTGCCTGGCGATGAATCCCGACAAGCTCACCGACCGGCAGGTATGCGCGAGCTCGTCGAACAGGAACTTCATCGGCCGGCAGGGATCGCCGAAGGGACGGACGCTTCTCATGAGCCCCGCCATGGTGGCGGCGGCCGCGCTGGCGGGAGAAGTCGTCGACGTGCGTGGAATAAAGGCAGGGGCGTGATGGCCACAACTGAAAGCATGCGCGTGAAAGTGGAGGGCAGGGGGATCCCGCTGCCCGGAGATGACATCGACACCGACCAGATCATTCCCGCGCGCTATCTCCGGGAGATTACCTTCGAGGCCCTTGGAAAGTACGCGTTCTTTGACCTGAGATTCGACGAATCGGGGAAACAGAAACCTCACCCCCTGAACGACGCACGGTTTCATGGCGGGGCGATCCTCATCGTCGGCAGGAACTTCGGCTGCGGCTCCTCGCGAGAGCATGCGCCGCAGTCCCTGATGCGAATGGGCATCCGCGCGTTCATCGGGGAATCCTTCGCGGAGATATTCTCGGGCAACTGCACGGCGCTTGGCCTGCCGGCGGCCCGCGTCTCCCACGAGGACGCGCAGGCCATTTCGGGGATGGTGGAAGCGGATCCGCACATCGTGGTCTCCATGGACCTCGACGCTGCTTCAATCACCGTATCCGGACGGCGCTTCTCCTTCACCATGCCGGATTCGGACCGCAGGAGTCTCCTCACAGGGGAGTGGGATACGACGTCCGTTCTCCTGGCGAATGAAAAAGGGATCAGGGCAGCCGCGGCACGGATTCCCTACGTGAACGGGTTCCACTCATGACCGCGCTGAACGCGCGAAGCCGCATCATGACCGGCGGGATCAGCCGGATGCCCAACAGGGCGATGCTGCGTGCCGTGGGATTCACCGACGAGGATTTCGACAAGCCCATCGTGGCGGTGGCGAGCGCCGGCAGCGAGGTATCGCCCTGCAACGTGCACCTGGATGACCTGGCGGCCGTGGCAAAGACCGGCATCAAGGGCGCGGGCGGCGTGCCGTTGAAGTTCAACACCTTCGTGGTCACCGACGGCGAGGCGATGGGCCACGAGGGCATGAAATGCTCCCTGGTGAGCCGCGAGGTCATCGCCGATGCCATCGAGCTGGTCGTGCGAGGACACCAGATGGACGCCATCCTGGGCCTCGGCGGCTGCGACAAGACGATTCCCGGCACCGTGATGGCCATGGCGCGGCTGGACCTTCCCAGCGTGTTCGTCTATGGCGGATCAATCGCCCCCGGCATCCACAAGGGGAAGCCGGTGGATATCGTGAGCGCATTCGAAGCGGTGGGCAAGTTCAGCACGGGCGAGATCACGGAGGAGGAGAGGCACGGGATCGAGTGCACCGCGTGCCCCGGCCCCGGCGCCTGCGGCGGCATGTACACGGCAAACACGATGGCCGCGGCAATGGAGGCCATTGGCATCAGTCTCCCTGGCAATGCGTGCATCCCCGCGGTGAACAGCGAGAAGCACGGCGAGCTGCTCCGGGCAGGGGAAGCGGTCATGAGCCTCCTCCGGCGGGGCATCACTCCCCGGCAGATCATGACTCGCAAGGCCTTCGAGAACGCCATTCGGGTCTCCCTTGCCGTGGGCGGCTCGACGAACGTCGTCCTGCACCTTCTCGCCCTCGCCGTTGAGGCGGGGGTCGGCCTGGACGTTTTCGAGTTCAACCCGTTCTACGACACAACCCCGACACTCTGCGACATGAAACCCGCGGGCAGGTACGCCATGACTGACCTGTACAAAGTGGGCGGCGTGCAGAAGGTGATGAGAGTGCTGCTGGACGCCGGCCTCCTGCACGGGGACTGCCTCACGGTCACGGGCAGGACGGTGGCGGAGAATCTTGAAGGGGTAAGCGCGGACCTTTCGGGTCAGGACGTGATTCGCCCGCTTGAGAAGCCGGTGAGCCCGAAAGGGCCCATCAGCATTCTCAAAGGCAACCTTGCCGAGGAAGGCGCCGTTCTGAAGACGGTGGGCATCGGCGAGTTCCTCCATCGCGGACCCGCGAGGGTATTCGAGAGCGAAGAAGAAGCCCTGAAGGCCATCCTGGACAAGGCAATCCACAAGGGCGACACGGTGGTCATCCGCAACGAAGGCCCGCGCGGCGGGCCGGGAATGCGCGAGATGCTTGCTCCAACCTCAGCCCTGGCGGGCGCCGGTCTCCTCAAGGAAGTCGCTCTCGTCACCGACGGCCGTTTCTCGGGCGGGAGCCGGGGGATGCTCGTCGGGCACGTCTCCCCCGAGGCCCGGGACGGAGGAATGATCGCGCTGGTGAAGGACGGCGACATGGTGACCGTCGATGCGCACCGCAAGACCATCAACGTCGATCTTTCGCCCGCGGAGATCGCCCGGCGCCGTGCTGCCTGGCAGCCGCGCGGCATCGCGTACTCCACGGGCGCACTTGCGAAGTACGCACGCCTGGTCTCCTCCGCGAGCAAGGGCGCGGTGACGGGATAACGCGCCAGGGAGTCCTGCAAGCTCGAGTTTGCCCGGCCCTGATGCGGAACATTGTACAAACCGCAAAAAGCGCAACTTTTTTGCGGTTTTTGCGGTTTGCACAATGTTGGCGGATGCGTGCGCAAAATTGCGCGCCCGCGGTCGGTTGCTTTACTTGAAAGGACGGCGTGAGGCATGGCGAACCCTACACTCATCGCCCCATTTGAGGCACAATGCCAGGCATGAAGTTTGAGGAAACGGACACGACGGTCCGCACCAGCCAGCCGGGTTGGTTCCCGCTCCTCGCACAGGCCTACCGCGACAGGAAACCCGTCCTCCTCGTGGATGATGCGGATGTTGGAATCGATCCAAAGAGCCAATCCCTCGTCTCAATGGGGATCAAGGCCGGCCTTTCCCCGTCGGACTGGGTGGCCGTGGGCGTCGCCATCGGGGTCAGCGCCGCCGGTGTCATGATGGTGGTGCTGGCGTTTCTGGATCCCGAGCCGACCAGCAAGCTCGGTCTGCTCGTGGGCGGCGGAGCCGTCTGCGTGCTCACGGGTGGCCTCACCGCCGTGGGCATTTTGACGCGCAGGCGTCCTCCGAACATCGAGATGAGCGCCGGCGGCTTCAAGATCAGCTGGGAGTGAGCGATCAGCAGCCGTTCAGGATGAAAGCGGCTTGAACTCCCTGAGAGGGCGTCCGGCGCGCATGTGCGCTGCCAATCGCGTCAGCTCCGGCCTGCCGTGCCCGAAGAACCTTCTGTAGGCGGGACAAAGCCTGTTGATGCCGCCTGCCTCTCCTGGGGCAGCGGGAGCGCGATCCTTGGGGCAGCCGCCATTGCACGAGGAAAGCAGGTCGCACTCCCGGCAGACGCGGGGCAGCGTGTCGCGTTTTGCGTTGCCGAAATCGATCATGCGCGGGTCGGCGGCCAGGCGCTCGATGCTCCGCTCCCGCAGGTTCCCTATCAGGTGATCCGGATCCACGAAGTGGTCGCAGGCGTAGAAGCCTCCGTCGCGCTCGAGCACCGCCACGTCGCCGCAGGTTTCGCGGTGGACGCAGAGGGCATGGGGAAGCCCGTAGATCGGGCGGAGCGCCTCGTCGATGTTCTGTATCACCATCCGGCCCGTTCCACCGCGAATCCAGCGATCGAACACGCGGCAGAGGAACTCCCCGACCATCTCCGGCGCCGCCGCGGAGTCTCGGCGCGCGATTCCCGCAACCAGGGGGAGGAATTGAACGTGGGTCGCGCCGAGCCCGGTGAAATAATCGTAGACCAGGTCTGGTTCGGTGGCGTTCCGGGCATGGAGCACGCACAGCAGGTTGACGAAAACGCCCCTCTCCTTGAGGAGCGTGTACGCCCGCTCGACTCGTGCATGCGTGGGCCCGCCATCGGTGCTCCTCCTGAACGCATCGTGAAGTGGCGCCGGCCCGTCCAGGCTCAAGCCGACACTGAAGCCTTCCCTGGCCAGGAAGCTTGACCAGGCACCGTCCAGGAGGGAACCGTTCGTCTGCAGCCCGTTGGAGACCTTCCGCCCCGGCGGCAGGTGCTCCCGCTGCATCCTGACTATCGAGCGGAAATAGTCCAGGCCCAGCAGCGTGGGCTCTCCCCCATGCCATTCGAAGTGTACGACAGGTCCGATCGACGCCTGCAGCCTTTGCTGGATGTATGTCTCAAGCATGTCCACTGGAAGGCGGCCCGGGCCTTTTGGAAGAACGGCCTCCTTCCCGAGGTAGTAGCAGTATGCGCAGGCCATATTGCAGCGCGGCCCGGCGGGCTTGGCCATCACGAGGCATTCGCGATTGGCTGCCTGGGTACTCCGTGGCTGCGGCGAATCCATTCTGCACTCAGCCTGAGAGCGTTTTCGATAAGAAGCCCAGGAGTCGCGCGAAGGAGTCGCGAGCAGCCTTTATGTCGTACGAGGCCGCGTCGTCGTTGAAGAAAGCGTGGCCCGCACCCTCGTAGACATGATGCTCGAATGACTGCCCTGCCGCGCGCATCGCCTCCTGGAAGCCGGGAATGCCCTCGTTGACGCGCTGGTCCCTGGCCCCATAGAAGGCAATGACGGGGCATTTGATATGGGCAATCTTCTCAGCGGCCGGCGACCTGCCGTAGAAGACGGCGGCGCCCGAGAGCTCGGGCTCCTCGCAGGCCAGGAGAGCCGACAAACCGCCGCCCATGCAGAAGCCCACGCACGCGATTTTCTGCCCCTTGGTCTCCGATCGTTCTTCACGAAGGTGGTGGAAACCCCGGACGAGGGGGCCCATGAGGGACTCCAAACGCTCGGGCGCGACGAAAGAGAACATCTGGCCGAAGGTTTCCCTGAACCTGAGCCTGTCGGCCTCGCCGAGCTTTGCGAGCTCCACCTCCCGGGTCGCCGGATCAAACATGGTGCCGGGCGGAAGTGTGGCCGCGAAGCCGAAGGACTCCGCGATCCTTTCTTTCGTCAGAGCCTCCGGCCGCTTGCCGTCCAGCGCGAACAGGTCGGGGGCCAGGGCCGCATAGCCCGCCGCGGCAACACGCCGAGTCACGTCCTCTATCTGCCCGTTGACGCCACCGATTTCCTGGATGATCAGCACGCCAGGCAGGGGCGCCGTCGCCCTCTCGGGCTTCGCCAGGTAGCCCGACCCTTCTCCGTAACGGATCCACTCGCCCCTGATCGCCATTTTCTCCCCCTGTTCCCTTGCCAATCATTGATGATGGAAGGCAGCCGTTCAAGTGCACTTCTTGACTTGCCCAGGTCGAGTTACCAATTCAGGTACGCGCACCCCATGGAATCCATCGCCGTTCTTCTCGGTCTGGGAACCCTCGCGTACTGGTCGGGAAGTGAAGCAGTCCTTCCCGCCTACGTCGTGGGGATTGTCCTTGCGGAGTTTGCCTCCGCGGAACATATGTGGCTTCGCCGGCTGCGGACGTTGGCGACCGGCTTTCTCACGCCCTTTTACTTCATTCGTACGGGCTCCTTCGTGTCTCTCCCCGCGCTGATTGCCGCCCCAGCGGTATTCGTCTTCCTCTTCCTGTCGAAAGTCGCGTCCAAGATCTTCGGACTCTATCCCCTCATCTCACACTTCAGGCCACAGAAGCAGGAACGCTGGTACTACACCCTCATGATGTCGACAGGACTCACGTTCGGAACGATTTCAGCCCTCTATGGCCTCAGTCATGGGATCGTCACGCAGGCGCAGTATTCCGCCCTCGTAGCGACGGCCATTGCCAGCGCGGTCATTCCGACCTTCATTGCCGGCCGCGCTTTCCTGCCGCGGCACCTGCTTGCACCGGCTGATCTTAAGAAGCACGTGTTGAAGATTCCCGAAGGCAGCCCGGCGGATGAGTAGAGGCGAGCGGCGCGGAAAACGGGCATGTCTCATCACGTACAACGAATACGCCAGGCATTATTCTCGATAGCATGCTCAGCGTGCGCCGGTGAATCGGGGATTGACGGGCCCTGGAACACGTTTTTCGAGATGCTTCTCATTTTTCATTTTCTACGTGCGCTTCTCCCGTCGCCAGGCGGCGCATATCGCCTTCCATGCGCTCCTCGATCTTGCCCAGAATGAATCCGCTGTCGATGTTGTCCGGCCGCTGCGCAAGAGCTTTCTCAATCCACTCCTTTGCTTCATCATAGTTGCCCTGCTTGTACAGACACCAGGCGAGATGTTCCTTGAATTTGTGCTCGTAGGGATTGAGGTAGACCGCCCTCTTGAACTGGGACTCCGCGACGCCAAACATTTCCCGGGAAAGCGCGTACATACCCAGCGAGTCCCTGTCGTAGCCGAGAAATCGGCTGGGCCGCATCCGCTCTTCTCGCCGTTCATCCCCTTGAGGGCTGACTGTTCTCCTGCGCATCTCTGAGCCTCCCGTGTCGGAGAGCACCGTGGCGCGCGTGAGGTCATTGGTACGACGGGCTCTGGCTGCAGTCGACCTGTTCTCTTCAGGCGCGGCCATTTCTCTCCGCGTGCGAAACCGTAGAATCAGGAGTTATCAGCTTTGCAGCGGTTAGGGTGAACTCCATCGCCCAATGAGATGATTGCGCCAACAAGGAGCAGCGTCAATCCGGGGCCGTTGCCAGGTTGGCGAGTTTCTTGGTATATTCAAAAGAGGAGATGGCATTCCTCCAGTAACCGCCTGCAGGCTGATGATGCCTAAAGTTGAGGGGCGCACACGTTGCGACCGAAAACGGCGGAGGAGCAGATGCCATTCAACCGAAGAAAAAGGCACAATTTCCCCAATATTCTTTTCCGTCACGAATTGCACCTGCACCTACCCGGGTCCGGAACAGCGCTGAGTCCGGAGCGTATTGAGATCAGAAAGGCGTTTTTCACATGACCTCCTGCAGCGTGCTTTTCACGTCCGCAGAAGAGAGCATGACCGCTGAAACGGCTGAAATGCCCGCCTTCTTTGTCGACCTGAATCTTGACCAGATCGTCAATATCATCACGGCGGCAAAGGAAGAGTACAATCTGAAACCATACTTCTACACCTCCTTGAAGAAGGTCAATGCCATCATGTACCGCCACGAAGTGATGCGAGATCTCGAAAAGAAGATGCTCTTTGAGAAGGTGGAAACGTTCGCTCGAAAAATGCGCGAGATGCGAGCGCATCTCCTTCGAGCGAAGAAGCTCTCTTACAAGCACCAGAGGGAGAGCTGGTTCCTGGACGCAGTGGAACTCTATTGCGGAGCAGTCCAGTCTCTTTCAGCTGACCTGGACCAGGAGGCGGACCTTGAGTCGCGCGGCCTCTCGGCCCTGCGCGACTACGTGCGACGCTACGTTCAGTCCGACGCTTTCACCTCGCTCATGGCGGAAACCAGAAGGCTCAAGCACGACCTGGCCCAGGTCCAGTACTGCCTTTTGATCAACTACGGCTCCATCAGCGTGCGCCGTCATGACTCGGAAACGGACTACCGCGCGGAGGTCGAAGCGACTTTCGAGAAGTTCAAGCAGGCCGCGGCCAGGGACTACTCGGTCAAGTTCTCCTCATCCGAGGAAATGAACCACGTTGAAGCACAAGTGCTCGACTGTGTCGCCGAGTTGTACCCGGATGTCTTTCTGCATCTCGGCGCGTATTGCGACTCGCGTACCGGCTACCTTGACGAAACGATCGCCATTTTCGACCGTGAAATCCAGCTCTACGTTTCCTATCTCGAGTTCATTGCCGGGCTGAAACACAAAGGGCTGGATTTTTGCTATCCCAGGATCACGGACAGCGGCAAGGAAGTCTATGACTCCGACGGTTTTGATCTGGCCCTTGCCCACACTCTTTCTGTCGAGGGCTTTCAAGTCGTCTGCAACGATTTTCACCTCATGGGCAACGAACGCATCATTGTTGTAAGCGGCCCAAACCAGGGCGGCAAGACGACTTTCGCCCGGGCTTTCGGTCAATTGCATTACCTGGCATCACTCGGCTGCCCCGTCCCCGGAAGAAAGGCCCAGCTTTTCCTGTTTGATCGTCTCTTCACGCACTTCGAAAAAGCGGAAACCGTCCAGAATGGGCGCGGCAGGCTGCAGGGTGACCTCCTGAGATTTCACGAAATTCTAAGCGCGGCGACCTTCCGGAGCATCATCATCATGAATGAAATATTCAGTTCGACCACCTTGCGGGATGCCATGTTCCTGGGAAAGAGGATCATGGGAAGGATCATGGATTTGGACGTTCTGTGCGTATGCGTTACGTTCATCGATGAGTTGTCCTGCCTCAGTGAAAAAACAGTCAGCATGGTCAGCACGATTGTCCCCGAGGATCCAGCTCTGCGAACCTACAAGCTCGTTCGGAAGCCCGCGGATGGGCTTGCCTACGCCCTCTCAATCGCCGAAAAATACAGGCTCACTTCCGAGCGACTCGGGGAGAGACTGCAGCGATGAAGGCTTTTCTTTTATACAGGGACCGTGATTTCTCCTCCGAGCGCACGTCAGCCCCGAATGAGACGGAACTGGCGCAAGACCTCCACTTGAATGTGCTGTTTGACGCAATGGCGCTGGGGGACAAGTTCATCCTTGAGGTCTCGCGGAATGTCGTGTTGTCCAGGCTCCGTGATTCGCAGGCCATACTCTACCGACAGGACATCATCAAGGACTGCCTGAAGAACTCCTCCGTCGTCAGGGAAATCTATGCTCTTGCTCTCGAGTCGCTGGAATGCGAGAGGAAGCTTTCCTGGGGTATTTTCAGCCGATATCCGAGCTCAATTCTTGGCGGTTCGATTTCAGTTCTTGAAGCCTTCGTCGAAATCCTTAAACGATTGAGAAGTCTTGCCGAAGTGCATTCCAGCGCGTTTCAATCAGAGGGCTTCAGACAATTCTTCAGGATGCTCATGACGGAGCTCAGCGATTCGTACATCGCGGTCGTCAAGGACCACTTGAAACACCTCCGGTTCAAAGGCGGCGTGTTGATCAGCGCTGAATTGGGGAAAGGCAGCCAGGGAACAAGGTACGTCCTCCGCAAACCTTGCAATGTGAAAAAGGGATTCATCCAGCGGGTTTTCTCGAAAAAGCAGCTTGTGTACACTTTCCATATCCCCGATCGCGACGAGAGCGGAGCGAAGGCGCTTTCCGAGCTTGCATTCTACCTTGGATGCATGAATCTCCATGCGCGGCTTGTCGAAATCACGGCGCATGTGTGTTTTCCCGTGCCCGCCGGCCTCGAGGTGAGAATGCACACGTTCACCGGGCTCTACGACCTCTGCCTTGCCCTGTCGGAGGGGAGGAGCGTCGTGGAGAACGATCTGAACGCGGACAATCGAAATCTTGTCGTGATCACGGGGGCGAACCAGGGCGGAAAATCGACATTCCTTCGGGGCATTGGCGTGGCGCAGCTCATGATGCAGGCCGGCATGTTTGTGGGGGCGAGCCGATTCTGCTCGAATGTCTGCGATGGCATCTTCACGCATTACAAGCGGGAGGAGGACGTCACGATGAAAAGCGGCAAGCTCGACGAAGAGCTGAAGAGGATGAGCGCGATCGTCGACAAGGTGACCCCGAATTCAATACTGTTGCTGAACGAATCCTTTGCCTCCACGAACGAGAAAGAAGGGTCAGAGGTTGCCAGACAAGTCCTCAGTGCGCTTTTGGATGCGGGCATCAAGATTTTTTTCGTTACGCACCTGCACAAGTTCGCGCAGGAATCCTACGAACGGCAAAAGAAGAAGGCAGTCTTCCTGAGAGCGGGAAGAAAGGCTGACGGCGAACGAACCTTCAAGATACTTGAAGGCGAACCGTTGCAGACCAGCTTCGGGGAAGATCTCTACAGGAACATTTTCGGTGTTGACAATTGAATCCGCCCTTGCAGCAGGCATGAGCATCTCTCTCGAGTGATCGAAATACGTCCTGTTGGTGTTGAATAGCGAGAGCAAAGGCGAAATCCGTTTGCGTGGAGGGCCGCGTGTGTGCCATGCTGCGGGTCTTCCCCGTTTCCGAGCAGCGAGAACAACAACCGAAGGGAGTATGTCCGCTCATGGCTCTAAAAATGTCCGCGACCTCGCACCTCAACAGAGGCCTTCGCATCTTCTTCTCCGAGTTCGTCCGCGTGAGCCTGCGGCATCCCGGCCAGGCGCTGTTCTTCGCGCGCACGTTGATCTGGCAGGGCCAGGCCGAACGCCGGCGCGCTCGGGAAGCCCGCGCAGGGCTCACCGTCCCCCCGATTGCCATCTTCAGCATCACCAACAGGTGTTGGTGACTGTTGACGCCAAGAAGCGCTGCAGGAAAGTGTTGAAGGATAATCAGTTAGGGTAGGGGGGCCTTCTCAAGGGGCCGAAATCGCAAACGAGTTCAAAACGTTCGTGACGGTCAAAACGACGACGCTATCCTCGCCTCAGAGGTCCCTTCCCCAACTACGATGACCGTCTCTTGTAGGGCTGTATTGTGGTGATCTTGAAGATTGCCTCGAAGTGCTTCTTGTTGAATGTGCAGAAAGGCAATCTCTGATCTACTGCTATCTGGCCGATAAGGGAATCGATGATCCCGAGACCGTGGCTCTGGTGGTATTTCGTGTAGGCAGTCAGAGATCTCTTGCACGTGGCTCTGCTGGGCCAACGCGTGACGTAGTTTCTCACGTCCTTCTCGACCCGTTTGATCTCTTCGGCGTTTCTGCACCCCTGAATGAGCTCCATGACGACGAAACCAGGAAGACTCACCTTCTCCCCTTGCGCCCTGATTTCATCAAGCCATGCGATAGCGGGGGGGTAGTTACGGATGAGATCAATCATGACATCGGTGTCGAGAAGTAACACGATCTACCCTTGTCGCTTTTCCGCCCGCTCCCGCAGCTTCCGCGCGAAGTCAACGCTATCACCGATATCCGTGCGGTTTTCCCACATGCCGATGAGCGGTGAATTGCGCAGCCTTCCCGCGCTGGAAAAAGGGTATTTGGTTGAGGATTTCCCTTTGGTCTGAGCGGATTTCTCCTTTGCCTTGAAGGTCACATTTACCTCCTGCCCCTTTTTGAAAGGAAGGCCCGACACTTTCATGCTGATGACCCCATCCTTCTCAACGATCGTGTCCATTTGGATGCTTGCCATAAGCTCATCTCCCTCTACTGTGAGGAAGTATACGGGAACAAACGAACTCAATCAAATGATAGCAACTACTATAGCTTGCCGTTGGGTCGGATGGCCAGAACGGAGGCCCCCCACAACCAGGAACGCAGGCCCCGCCGCACGGACGGGCGTGGCGAGAGGCGGACTGTGGCGGAAACCGTCGGGCGAGAGGGACGTCGTGAGGAGTTAGCGAACTTGGTGGTGTCCCGGTGGGGCGCAAGGAGAAGGTGGGCCCATGCATGAGTAGCGGAGGAAAAGATCACCCCCTCGGGGGACACTGAGATGGGATCAGTTCAGCGAGGCGGGATGGAGACCGGGGG
>PMZS01000385.1 GCA_003170115.1 Spirochaetaceae bacterium | reverse complement strand
CCCGCTGCCCTCATCGCCGCGCACGCGTGGATCACCGCCACCGTGGCGGGCAGCCAGTACAGCAGGGGAGGCCGTGCGCCGAGGATGGCGCCATGCATGAGGCTGTAGCTGCGCCGCGCCGTCTCTCCCAGAAGCTCGAGGTCGCGAGTCTCCAGGGCGCGCAGGGCCTCGGGGAGCAGCTCGGCGGACTCCTTGATCCAGGAGAAGTAATAGGGCGAGCTCGCGCGTGTCTCCTCCATGGCGCGGCGGGAGGGCACGGGCTTGGGTGCACGGTGGGTGACCGCGACGACGATGCGGAGGTCCGGCCAGTGCTCGGGCCCGTAGATCTGGCGGGCCCTGTGCCCGCCCGCGGGAAGGAGCACGAAGCCGCCGAACACGGAGCGGGCGGCGGACGCCGAGCCCGCCCGCGCGATCGCGGAAAGGTCGGCAGGCGAGGGCTCGCAGCCGGCGGCCCGGGCGCACGCGCCGGTGAGAGCAGCGAATCCCGACGAAGAGCTTGCCAGGCCCGCCGAGGTGGGAAAGGTGTTCATGCTGGCTGCCCTGAACCGGGCCGTGATCCCGAGGGTGTGCCTCAGGGTTTCGAAGAAAAAGGAATAGCGCGCCGGGTCCTGGGCGGCACCATCCACGCTCATCGTGTCCTGCCCAGCCACCGAAGGCGCCATTCCGGCCACAACCGAGGCCCGCGTCTCCGTGTGAACTCCGCCGAGGGTCACCGCGAGGCTCGGCGTGGCGGGAAGGTTGT
This sequence comes from Spirochaetaceae bacterium, assembly GCA_003170115.1. Lineage (GTDB taxonomy): Bacteria > Spirochaetota > Spirochaetia > SZUA-6 > Fen-1364 > Fen-1364. The sequence continues at coordinate 14,289 of PMZS01000385.1, read as the reverse complement.
CTCCCTTCACCGATTTTCCCCAGTACTTGATCAGCGCCAGGCTCGGCCCGGCCCGGCAGACCGCCTCGTCGATCACGCCGAGCCTTCCCGCATGCGGGAAAGGAGGGCGCGGGCGGCCGACTCGTCCTGCGTGCCTGTCCTGGACAAGTCGGCGGCGAGCCTTCGAATCTCCGCGCCGCGCGCGCCAATGCGCCAGGCGAGCCGGGCCGCGTGGGCGCGCATGTGACCCTTCTGGATTCCGTGAGTCACCAGCGCCCACAGGGCGGCGAAGTTCTGGGCAAGCCCGACCGCCGCGGCGATACGTGAGAGCCGGGGCGCATCTGGTGAACCGAGGATGCGGAGACACGCGCGGGCCGCGGGATGAAAGTCCACCGAGCCTCCCGCGGTGGCGAGGGCGAGCGGGAGTTCCAGCTCGCCGCGAAGCACGCCGTCCCGCACGGACCAGGAGCTGAGGCCGGCATAGCGTCCCGTCCGGGCAGCCCAGGCATGCGCCCCGGCCTCAACGGCCCGGGCGTCGTTCATGGTGGCCATTGCGAGGCTCGAGATGCCGTTCATGATTCCCTTGTTGTGGGTCACCGCACGCGAGGGGTCTTCCCGCGCGATCTCCGAGGCGGCGGCAATCCTCCGGGCCGCTTCTTTGCCGTCAATTCCGGAGGGAAGCCCGATCTCCAGATGTTCGAACGGGATTTCCGCCCGGGCGCCGGCGATGCGATCACGCGCTTCGTTGCTGAGGATGGACATGAGGACGTGTCCGCCGCTTGTCTCCTCCAGCAGGGGCCGAATGAGCTCCGCGGCCGTGTTCAACCTGTTCGCGCCCATTGCGTCACGCACATCGATGATCACGTCAAAGCGCACCGCCCCGGTCTGCGGCAGCCGGAATACTCGTACTTCCCGGAATCCACCGCCCCGGCGCTCCAGGGAGGCCAGCGACTCCGCAAGCGCGGCCCGCACGAGGGGGACGCATCCACGGAGCCGAGCTTCACCGTCGGCGCTCACCTGCTCAAGGAACACCTGCGCGGTCATGAGCGGATCCGACGCCCACGTGCGGAATCCTCCCGCCCCGCGTATCAGCCGGGCCGCAAAGCTCGCGGCGGCGATGACGGACGGCTCCTCCACCGCCAGCGGAACGGCCACGTCCTCTCCATCTATCAGGAAGCCTTCGGCGATTCCGAGGGGGAGGGCCAGACATCCCACCGCGGACTCCACCATCACGTCGGACATTTCCAGGAGCGCCGGGGTCACGGAAAGCGCGTCCCACTCCTCCGCGTCGAACGCGCAGCCGTGCCGGAGCTGGTCGCGGCGTCCCTGCAGGTCGTGTCTGTGGAATCCGGGCAGGCCTCTCACTCCGCCATCATTGCCTGCGCGCGGTGGTGAAGTCCAGAAGGCCCTGCAGGGCGGCACGGTCTTCGTCGGTGCCGGAGGAAATTGCGCCGATCGACGTCCGCGCCTTCCGGGTGAGACCCGTGGTGATGGAATCCATCCTTGCCCGGATCCCCACGGAGGATGCGAGCCCTCGCACGTAGTCGACGTCAGCCGGCGAAGCGCGGGGATTTCCGAATATTCCGTCGAGACGACGGCGTTCTTCGGGCCCCGCCTCGGCCATGAGCGATGAGAAGATGAGCGTCTTCTTTCCCTCCCGTACGTCGGATCCCACCGGTTTTCCCAGCTCCCTTTCGTCTCCGAAGAGACCCAGCTCGTCGTCGCGGATCTGGAAGAGGAGCCCGATGCTTTCGCCGAATGTCTCAAGCTTCCCGCGCAGATCCTCCGGCGCATCCGCGATCATGGCGCCGGCCATCAGGGGGAGGGAAAAGCTGTACCGGCCCGTCTTGTGCATGTACATGCGAAGGATGTCTTCGGCCTCCACGCCGGATTTCGAGGCGCCCCATGACACGTCCTGCATCTGGGCGATGCCCACCGCGGAGAGCTCTCGGGCGCACAGCTCCAGAACTCCGCGGAGCGCGGGGGCCGGCGCGCGGGTCCGGGTAATGAGCTCGAATGCCAAGAAGCATGCCACGTCACCGGCGCAGATGCCGAGGGCCTGGCCCACGTGCCCGGGATCCGTGTGCCCTTCGCGGGCGGCAATTGCCGCATACTGTTGATATATCGACGGCTGGCCCCGACGCACGGGGTCCCTGTCCATGATGTCGTCGTGCACGAGGAGCCCGGAGTGGAAGAGCTCCATGGCCGCACCCACCGTGGCGGGCGCCGCCACCGCCTGGGGTCCTCCTCCTCCGCCGAGGGACCAGCCGAGGTGCACGAGGCAGCCGCGGATCATCTTGCCGCGCAGCGAGAACTCAATGAGCCGCTCAACCGCATCGGGACCCATCGGGTTCACGCGTGCGAGCTCCTCTTTCTTTTCGTCGAGGAAAGCGCGCAAGCTCGAGGCGATTCGGGCCCGTATCGGATCGAAATAGGCGGGCAGCATCGTACTCACAAATCTACTACACCGGCCGATCGATCCGCCATACTGCCGATCGCATTGCCCGAATTGACACGTGATGCCCGTTGCATCGATACTATCCCTGCCCCATGATCAGGAATCCACGAAAATCTACGCCGCGAGGGCAGGCTCCGATGAAGGTGCTGCGCGACGCGGTCCACAACGTCCTCTCTATCGATCCCTCTCTGAGGCCCCTGGCCTCGGATGGCGTGCCGGGAGGGCTCGTGGAGTTTCCACGGACGGAGAAGCGGGAGTTCATCATCATCGGAGACCTTCACGCCAACGTGAAGAACCTGAACGCCATCCTGAAGGATGACGACACAATGGTGAAGGTGAAGCAGGACAAGGCGGTCCTGCTCTTCCTGGGTGATGCCGTGCACAACGACAAAACCGGGTTCACCTACGCCATGGACTCGTCCATCGAGATCATGGACATCATCCTCGGGCTCATCAACGAGTTCCCGGGGAACGTCCTGTACCTTCTTGGAAACCACGATTCCTTCGCGCCGGAGCTCTCGAAGCTCGGGATCCAGCAGGGGCTCCTCTACCGGGAAGCTCTCCTGAAGGCCCGGGGAAAGCAGTACGTGGCGCTCATGCAGGAGTTTTTCGACGCCCTGCCGCTCTTCATCATCCACCGATATTTCCTCGCGGTCCATGCGGGCCCCGCGCGCGGCGGCCTGACCCGCAACGAGCTGGTGAACGTCCGCCACTTCGAGAACTACCTGTGGCAGCTCACGTGGAACCGTCTCAATGAGACACGCTCCACGCCGAGCATGAAGGAGTACGGTCCGGAAGACCTCGACGAGGCGCGGCGGCTTCTCGGGTGCCCGAAGAACATCCCGGTTTTCGTCGGCCACAACCCGATGTGGAAGTGGGGGGACGAGGACTCGATCTGGATCGATGCCCTCGGTTGCCACGATCACGTCATCCTCTATGCGACCCTGGACACGAAGTGCCCGTACGTCTCGGTGCACGGCTCATCGGCGTACACGGTGAAGTACGCGGACCTGGAGCTCAAGGCGCGGCACTTCGTGCTGGACAACGACTAGCATGGCGCAGTTCGACTACAGCGACGTGAAGGCATTCCTGCATGACAGGGAGCTCGTTCATCTCCTCTGCGCGGACCGCACCTATTCCAAGCTCCTCGAGTCTTTCGCGGTGGACGATTTTCTTGTCATCGACCGCTCAATGAAAGTGCCCTTCTTCGCGGAGGTGCGCGACTACGTGGGCGCGGCGGAGCGCGCGGACCCTCGGGCCAACTGGATCGTGAAGCCGATCGACGCGGAGGATGCGCTGGGACCGGCCATGGGGGCAATCTGTTTCTTCCTCGACTTCTTCACCCGCACCATCTCGGCGCCCACGATCGTCACGAGCATCGACGGCGCCCTGTACAAGGCCACGCGCATCATCACGCATGCCGAGCAGCTCACCGGCGCGAACTACACCGATATCCGCCAGTTGAAGGAACAGTTGATGCTCGACCTGGTGAACCGCTGGATCTACAGCGACGAGGACAGGAACCCGAACAACTACATGATCCGCTACAACTCGCGCAATGACCAGATCATCATCGCCATCGACTTCTCCAATGTCGACCTCCTGCATCCGGGCACGAAGATCACGGGCAACCCGAAGTCATTCGGATGGCAGCGGATGGAAAAGACGCGCTACCTCACGCCTCTGAAGATCGAGCACTTTCACGGCTATGACATGCGGTTTTTCGATATGCGCTTTGCCGGCTTCCGCAGCCTGGGAAAGAAGATGCTCCTGGACCTGTGCAAGGCCTGTCTGCGCTTCCTGCCCGATCGCGCGAAGCTGGCGAAGACCGTGGCGGAGAACATCCTCGCGCGCGTCGACTACGTCCATTCCTATTTCTCGAGCATGTTTCCCCGCGAGGCAAGCGCGGAAAAGGATGACAAGTACAGCGACATGGGCAAGACCTTCACGAGAATCTACAAGGACAAGCGATAGGGCGAGCTCTCGCTCCTGAGAATTCGCGGCTTCCAACCTGTCTTGATTTCTTTGTAATATGGAATACAGTATTCCAATATGCATAGATACGTGGAGAGGTCAATCCGTGCAGGCCTGCAGGCCAGTGTCCGGCAGAATCCTGTCACCGCCATTCTGGGCCCGCGGCAGTGCGGGAAGTCCACGCTCGCCCGCGAGTTCCTGAAGTTCCGTACACGTTCCATCTATCTCGACCTGGAAAGGCCCTCGGACCTGGCTCGGCTGCGCGATCCCGAGGCGTTCTTCGAGGCCAACGGCGATGTGCTGATCTGCCTGGACGAAATCCAGAGGACGCCGGAGATTCTCAGCGTGATCCGGTCAGTTGTTGATGAGCGCGCGACGAACGGTTGCTTCCTCATCCTCGGTTCGGCATCACCGGCGTTGCTCCGTCAGAGCTCCGAGTCACTGGCCGGGCGGATCCGTTACCTGGAGCTCACACCCTTTCTCCTGAGCGAGCTCGAGCCGGGCCACGGTCCTCCGCTGCTGAAGAATCTCTGGCTCAAGGGAGGCTTTCCGCGAAGCTGGCTGGCTGCCACCGAAGAGGAGAGCTACGAGTGGCGGCAGGATTTCATCCGCACCTTCCTCACCAGGGATATTCCGCAGCTCGGCTCGCGAGTGCCCGCGGCGCAGCTTGAGCGGTTCTGGCAGATGTGCGCCCACGTCCACGGCCAGATCTTCAACAGCGCGAAACTGGGCGAGTCCCTCGGCGTGAGCCATCATACGGCGCGTTCATACCTGGATCTGCTGGAGCAGACGTATATGGTGAGGATCCTTCCTCCCTTCAGCGCCAACATGAAGAAACGGCTGATCAAGTCGCCCAAAATATTCATCCGGGATTCCGGTCTGCTCCACACGCTCCATGGCATCCGGACATTCAATGACTTGCTGGGCCACCCGGTGTACGGTTCTTCCTGGGAAGGTTTCGCAATGGAAAACATCCTGCCTCTGGCGGCGGACTGGAAGACGAGCTTCTACCGTACCTCTTCGGGGAATGAGATCGATCTTGTCCTGGAAAAGGGAAGGCGTCGCGTGGCTGTCGAGTGCAAGGCCTCCTCCGCGCCGGAGCTCACCCGCGGATTCCGGCAGGCGCTGCTGGACCTGGAAGTCTCAGAGGCCTGGATCGTCGCTCCGGTCCGAGAGAGCTACCCGGCGGGCAATGGAGTGACGGTGGCACCACTCCCGCGATTCCTGGAAAGGTGGGGCGGAAAGTAGGTCGGAATGGCCTTAGGGCCCCCGGTGGCAGCCTGCCGGGGACCCCCGAACACCAGCAGGGCGAAACACGAGAGGCAGGTAGAGCAGCGAGCTGCGCAGCACCACCCGCGCGCTCTGCGGCGTCTTACGCAGGGCATGCAACACTCCTGCCGAAAGGAAGCCCACGCCGACGACGAGGCACCCGACCAGCGCAAAGCGGCTGGAGAGCCCCGCGAGGTACGGGGCGGCGCTCAGCGGCAGGAGGAGACACATGGCCGCGACCATCACGGACGCCGCGGCCGTTCCCGTCGGCTCCGAGACGGGCAGGACCCTGATCCCGGCCCGTTCGCGGTCGTCCCGGTACATGGCTTCGATCGCCAGGAAGTGTGGGAACTGCCAGAGAAAGAGGATGCCCGAGAGTATCCAGGCGCCCGGCTCCAGGGTTCCCCGTGCCGCCGTGCGTCGCATGAGGAGGTCCGTGTCTCTTTCGAGGTACGCATTGAGCGCGAAGATGCCGCATGCAAGGAGGCCGGTCGCGATAGTCATGACGGCCAACCGCTTCCAGTCCAGGGCAACACCGCGGTCCGCGAGAAAGAATGAGGCCATGGCCACGATCAGGATCAGGAAGGTGATCCGGGGTTTGATGAGCTGAAAGTAACTTTTCATGCGGCACTAATGTACAGAATCGGGGGCTTGCGGAACAGGCGCGCATTGACAGAAGGCTCCCTCCCGACCATCCTGTCGTGGATATGGCAGGTACAGCCCTGGCGATCGTGTTGTCCTGGATTACCTGGTACGGCCAATCGGCGATTCGAATCGAGATGCCCCGCCCCGAAGGGGCGGCGATTGTCTGGATCGACCCTTTGCATATCACCGTCCAGGAAAAAGCGGATCTCATCCTTATCACTCACCCGCATGCGGACCACTTTGACATGGCAAGCATCAATCGGCTCCGCGGCGAAAAGACCATCATCATCGGTCCGGCAGAGGTCGCGAAGAAGATCACCGGAGCTCTCGTCCTCGAGCCGGGGCAGTCCAGGAACCTCGAGTGGATCACGATTGAAGGCGTTCCCGCCTACAACATCGTAAAGAAGGACAAGCATCCCAGGACTTCACGGTGGCTGGGGTACATACTCACGATGAGCGGACGAAGGGTATGGCACGCGGGTGACACCGAGCGCATCCCCGAGATGAAGACATTCAACGCGGACATCGCCCTGGTTCCCCTTGGTCAGACCTATACGATGGGGTCCGTGCAGGAAGCGGCAGAGGCTGTCCTTGATTCGGGAGCATCAATCGCCATCCCCATCCACTACGGCATGTACGAGGGCAGCTCATCGGATGCCGACACCTTTGCAACGCTTCTTGCGGGCAGGGTCAGGGTCGAGATCCTGAAACAGCAGAAATAGCGGGTCGGGGCAGCCACGCCATGTTTTCGCACAGAGTACCGGCAGACCATTCGACAAACCGTCTTTCGGCCGCCGTCGAGGAGCGGCGTGCGCGAGGCGCGCCCATTCTCGACCTCACGGAATCCAATCCGACACGGTGCGGGTTTCAGTACGACGAATCGGCACTCCTGGCCGCCCTTGCAAGTCCCGGCGCCCTGCTCTACGAGCCGCATCCGCAGGGTCTCGCGGCGGCGCGGGGCGCCGTGGCGGCCTACTATGAGGAGATCGGCTCCGCGGCGGACCCGGAGAGCCTCTTCCTCACGACGGGAACGAGCGAGGCGTACACGCAGGTATTCAAGCTGCTCGCCGATCCGGACGACGAAATCCTGGTCCCGACGCCGGGGTATCCTCTCCTGGATGTGCTCACCGGGCTCGAGGCCGTCCGGCTCGTTCACTACCGGCTTTTGTACGAAGAACCGGGCGGCTGGGTGATCGATCGTGAACGCCTGCGCGCGAGCATCAGCACCCGCACGAGGGCGATCGTCGTCGTGAGCCCGAACAACCCCACGGGCTCGTACCTGAAGCGCGGCGAGCTGGAGGAGTGCAACGCACTCTGCGGCGATTTCGGCCTTGCCCTCATCGTGGACGAAGTTTTCTCGGACTACGGCCGGGGCCGGGACCCCTTGCGCGTCAGAACGACGGCCGGCAATGACGGGGCCCTCACGTTCACGTTGAACGGATTCTCCAAGCTTGTCGGGCTGCCCCAGCTCAAGCTGGGCTGGATCCACGTGAGCGGTCCCCGGCAGCTCACCGCGCACGCACGGGAGCGCCTTGCATTCGTCACCGATGCCTTTCTCTCGGTCTCCGCGGCCGTCCAGCACGCGGCACCCGCGATCTTCCGCCAACGCGCTCCCGTGCAGGCGCAGATCAATCGCCGCCTGGAGGAAAACGGCCGGGCGCTGGAGGACTGCCTCTCGGGGCTTTCAGGCTGCCGGGTGCTGGACCGCGAGGGCGGGTGGTATGCCATAGTGAGGATCGCCGACGAGTTGTCCGACGAAGACCTGGCCGTCCGGCTTCTGCAGGAAGAGGGCGTGCTCGTTCACCCGGGGTACTTCTACGATTTTCCTGCCGGGGAGTTTCTTGTTCTGAGCCTGCTTCCGCGGACCGGGCCCTTTCGCGAAGGGGCGGCGCGGCTTGCGGCACTGCTCTCTTGAGACAACGCCGAGTGCGGCGGGGTTCAGCCGTACGTGTATTCGGGAGGAGTACCGAACTTCGGGTCTTTTGCCTTTTCCAGGATCACTTCGGTGATCGACTGTGTGAGCTTTCGTTTATGGTCGAAGTAGTCCGAGCGGATCCGGCCCGCCTGCGCGGCGACATTCCGCTTCTCAATGTCGGTTTCATGCGGCCTGTCGAGGTCCGAAATGGCGCCCAGTACGTCCAGGATCCCCCGGTTGAGGGGCCAGTCCTGGTCCTGTGATTCGTCGAGGAACTTTCCGAGACTGTTCACCTCGGCGATCGACACCGGGTACAGCTGGTAGCCTTCCTCGGAGGAGGTGTACACCTTGAAGAGGAAACCGAGAAATACACGGAGGGACTTCTCGTAGATCTCATTGCTCTTCAGCTCCGCGAAGGTTTCGAATGTCGACTTCACGATGTACGGGTTGGGCGCGACGCAGTCAAGGTAGCGCTCCGGCTCCTGGCCCGAGAGCAGGATGTCGATCGCAAAGCGGTTGTTGCTGGCCAGCATGTTGATGTACAGGGGATAATTGTCCGGGGTGATGCCGAGCTTGTTCAGGAAGCTCGCATAGGCCCAGAGGGCGTTCGCGCCCCTGGCCGTCGTTGAGTCCAGCAATTCGGTGATCATCCGGTGCTTCAGGAAGTCGACGTAGTCCTCGGAAATATGTCCGACCCGTGCATCTTCCTTCAGCTTCTGAAAATCCATTCGCCTGCCTCGTGGTTCATTCGCGGGGAAAGCGGACGGGGCAATGCGCCCCGTCCGCCTGATCCCGGTAACTCCGTGCTACGATTTCTTGCGGGTCGAGGAACCACCGTTCCCCGCCTTCTTTGGTGCTGCCGCCGGCGCGGGAGCTGCCGCCGCTTCCTTGGCTGCCGCCTGGCCGCGGGAGGAGACGCGGATGTTGATCTGCTCCTTGGCCACCGTGTCTTCCTTCGCGAGCTTGGACTTGGTGAACTCCACCACCTTGCGGGGCTGCACCTCGAAGTCCTTGTAGCTCATGCGGGCCAGGAGAACCGGCGGGATGACTTCATTCAGGTGCTTCGTGGTGTCGAAGAAGAAGTTGCGGATTTCGTTGGCGTGGATGGCCACCTCTTCCATGTCCCGGTTCGTCTCATCCAGGCCTTCCAGCTGCGCCACCTTTTCCAGGATGTCGAGAATGCAGCGGTTCAGGGAATCTTCCTGCCCTGCCTCCTCGTCCAGGTGCTTGCCCAGCGCGTTGAGATCCGAGACGGTCAGAGAGTAGATCTTGTACCCGTCCACCGGCACGTTGTAGGCGGCCTGGAGGATCCCCAGCACCACGGAGAGGGACTTTGCATAGAGCCCGCCCGGGTGCCGCTCCGCCAGCAGGTTGAACGACGCGGTGAGAAGCTGGTAGTTGGGCTGGATAGAGCTGAAGAAGAGGAACGGATCGCGCGCGCCTATCAGCGCGTCGATGACCCAGTGGTTCCCGATTTCCAGCACCTTGATGAACAGCGGGTAGTTCTCGCCCGTCAGCCCGGTCTTGTTGAGGAAGTGGGCGTATGTGGTTGCCGATTCCACCGCCTCGGGGGTCCGGCAGGCCAGGATACCGCCCAGCATCTTGTTCTCGATCACCGCGATGTCGGTCGCGTTGTAGGTCTTCGTCCTGTCAAGGATAACCATATGTCCTCCCTATGCCTTGATGGCGTCAATCTTCGAACACGTTGGCCGGCAGCACCTCTTTCACGAGGTAGTCGGACTTCACCAGGAGGACCTGCGGGATGGCATCCTCCATCTTCCTGCGCTTGTCGAAATAATTGCCGCGGATGATATTGCACTGCCGCGCAATGAGCTCCATCTCGTCATCGCCCTGCCCCTCGAGGGAGGAGAGCCTGTCGAGGATGTCCAGGATGGCCCGGTTGACCGACTCGTCCTGGCCCTTTTCCTTGTTCAGGTGCTTGCCGAGGTTGTTCACGTCATTGATGGCCACCTTGTGGATCTTGTAGCCGTCCTTGGCGTAGCTGTACGCGGCCTGCAGCGCACCGAGCACGATCGCGAGGGTCTTCGGGTAGATCCCGCCGGGGTGCCAGTTGGTGAGCAGCCGGAAGCACGTGGAGACCAGGTGCTTGGTGGGCTGGATGGGCGTGAGGAACAGGAACGGATCGGTGGCCCCCAGGAGGGAGTCGATCACGAAGTGGTTGTCCATCTCCAGCAGCTTGAGGAAAAGCGGGTAGTTCTCATTTGTCAGCCCGCTCTTGCGCAGGAACGCCGAGTAGGTGATCGCCGCTTCCACCGCGTCCGTTGTCCGGCACGCAAAGATGTTGTTGATGATGTGGTTTTCCACCCTGAAGATGGACTGGTCTGACCACACCTCCTTGTTGAACTCGTCCAACTGCGCCATTGCTTCGCCTCCTATTTCCCCTTCTTAACGGTTTCGGTGAACTTCCGCGTGCTTCGCGGCTTCACGAGAGTCTCTTCATATTTCCTGCGCACGAGTATCTCCTGCGGCATCACGCTGCCCATGGCGCGCCGCTTGTCGAAGAACGCGTTGCGGATGGCCGTGGCGTGCGCGGAGTTCTTGTCCACGACCGGATCCTCGTCGTTGATGGACCGGTACTCCGCGATGTCCGCCAGGATGTCCAGGATGAACCGGTTGATCGGGTCATTCTGGTCCCGGGTCTTGTCGAGGAATTTCCCGACCGCGTTCACGTCCTCGATCGAAAGCGCGTACAGGGCGTGGCCTTCCTTCGCGCTGTGGTAGCTGCGGTAGAGGATCCCGAAGATCAGCTCCAGGGTCAGGTCGTGCACTCCCCCCGGCGCGTACGAGCGCAGCGTCTGGAAGCAGAACCCGATGATATACGGGTTGGGCTGGACCCTGGTGAACAGGTCGAAGGCTTTCCCCTTCCCGATCAGCGCCTCGATGACGTAGCGGTTCTCGTCCCTCAGGAGCTCCAGGAACAGCGGGTAGTTGTCCCCATCCAGCCCCGTGGCGCCGAGATACTTCGCAAACTCCACGCATGCTTCGACGGCGTAGGGAGTGTCCACTTTCATGAAGCGCGACACCGCCTGGACCTGCAGCTTGTACAGTTCTTCTTCGTTCCAGAACTTCAGCATCGGAAAATGAAGCATTCGTGTACTCCGAATCGTCGGCGTTACGACATTTGGCCGGCTGTACCGGTCATTCTATGCAACTTGATCCCGGTTGTCAAATATTTAACGTGTCCTTGCCCGCCGGGGCGCTGCGCGTTTCACCGAAGCCTTTTTGGCGGCACTCCGTGTACCCTTTGCCGTCTTTTTCACGGGAACGCGCGCCGCCCGCAATGCGCGGCTTTTCTGCAGGCTCACCTTCACCTCGGGCTCTTCACGGGCTTCGAGCGCGGGCGCGTCCTTCTCGGGAGCCTTCCACTGGTAGTACATCGGACCAATCGGTATGCGTACGATGTCCTTGACGAGCAGCACGTCGGGGATCGCGTCCAGCATCCGTTTCGTGTTGTCGAAGAATGACATGCGGATATCGTTCGCCTTGATCCCGATCTGCTTCGTCCCCCGGTAGTCGCTGTCGATTCCCACGAAATAGATGTCGAAAAGTATTTCCAGCAGGAGACGGTTGCGGGGATCGAGCTGGTCCCGTTCCTTGTCCAGGTGCTTGCCGATGTTGTACACGTCCGACATCCGAAGCGGGTAGATCTTGTTCCCGTCCTTGGACGTTTTGTACGTGTTCTGGACGACTCCCAGGAGCGCGAGAAGCGCCTTCACCGCGAGCTCATTCCCCTTGAACTTTGCGAGGATGCGGAAGGTCTCCTTGACGAGGAACCAGTTGGGCTTGATCGGGGAGAAAAGGAGAAACGGATTCCTCGGACCCACGAGGATGTCGATGACGTACGGGTGGTTGGTTTCAAGCAGCGTGAGAAAGAGCAGGTAGTTCCTGTTGTTCATTCCCTCGCTGCTGATCGCCTGGGCAAGAGCGGCGGAGGCGTCCACATGCTCGGGAGTGTTGCAGAGAATCACGTTGCGGGCGAGCGACAACAGGGCGCCGCGGATCTTTCTCCGGTACGTGTGGGCAGTCGCGCGTTTCCTGCCCTCGGTCCTGTATTTGGTGATTTTTGTCAGCACTCCCGGCCCTTTCCAAAGATTTTCGGTTCCACGGGTGTAAAACATGACTCGCGCCGAGCGATTCCTTGACAATCCGGCGGCAAAACGGTAGCGTCACAGGAAAGATCCAGAGAATGCCGCGCGCGGAAAGACTTTCCAACCGCCTTGATACACTTCTAGAAGCAGTCTTTGACGCACCGTCGGATCCTTTTTCGCTGTACTGGGACATCGCCGCCCAACTCCACCGCGACCAGCTTGCCCAGGCACAGAAACAGATCAGGAAAACGCTCCGGCAGAAGGGTGAGATCGGCGCCGAGTCGGCGGTCCTCGTTGCCTGCGTCCTGCACCTGACGGGATTTCCCGCTCACCGCATCCTGCACTCTCTCTCCCTGTATGTGCCCGGGGGCATCCGCCTTTCCCTGTTCGAGCTGGCCGTAAGCGCAATATTTCTCGGCGAGCCCCCCATTCCCGCGTCGCTTCACTACGACCTTACCCAGTACACGTATCTGGAGAAGCGCCTGCTCGTCCGCAAGAGCATCGAGATCTCCGAAACGCTGAAGGGCTCGCTGAGCCCGGATATTCTCCTCTACCTGTACCTGCTGTCGCTCCGCGACGACCTGAGCAATGAAAACGTCCAGCTCATTGCTCTCATCATGAAGAACTGCTTCCCTGCGCTGGAGGTGCGTACCCGCATTGGCGGGGCGTCGCTGGAGGAGTACGGCGAGATCGCCCGTGCCTGGAAGATCGCTGAACGCCGATCCCTCGACCTGGAGCTCCGCCTGGGATCGGGGGCCGAGAGACGGGGGGCGCGTGCCTTCGATCGGGACTCCGCATCGTTCTTCCTGGACAAGTACTTTTCCGACGAAGCGCTCTCAAAGATGCGCGCCGCTGCGCCGACTCCCCCCGCGCGGCGTGTCCCGCTTCACGGCGTTTCTGGGTGCTCGGGGGCAGCGGACGCGGGCGGCGGGGCGCAGACAGGGACCCTCTCGCCATCTTCTCGCAGGGAAACCGCTCCTGCCCGGACGAAAAGTCGCGGGACCGCTCACCGGGAGCCGGAGCAGGAACTACCGGCGATGACGGGGCCGGTCGGCCGCCAGGATGCCGCCGAATCCGTCGGCCGTGTTGCCAGGACGAAGTTGGCAGGCGATCGCCCCGCTGCGCGCATGGTCAGCAGGGCGCGCAGAGAACCGGCCGCCGCCACCGAAGGTGGCATTCGTGCGGCCACCGCAGCCACGGTAGTCCGCGGCTCTCGCGCCTCCCGCGGCCCCCACGCCCCCCGCGGCAAGGCCCGCGGATTTTCCTGGCTCGTCATTCGAGCGGCACCGACCGTGCTCGCCGCCGTGGTGACCGCGGTACTCCTCGCATCCGTGCCCGCGGGATTTCGAACGCCCGCCGCCGGCCCGGGAACAACTTCTGCTGTTCCTGCTCCAGCATCCGCCGCGGTGAGCTCCCCCCCGCCTCCGAAGCCGGCGCCGTCGGTGCCGTCAACAACGACCTACGTGGTAAGGCCCGGCGACAGCCTCTGGAAAATTTTCACGCAGATGCGCGCGCAGAGCGCCGACCGCAAGGGGTGGATGGATTTCCTCTCAAAGACGCAGTCGCTCAACGGCCTCGGAGACCCGGACCAGCTGCAGCCGGGCAAGGTCCTCACTCTCTCTTCGCAGGAGTAGAGGCCCCCGACGGGAAGCCGCGTTTGCCACACTCACGCGGTGCCAGTATCTTAGTTGCGGAGGTGTGACAACGTGAGACGTTTCTCGACTCTCTTTTTCTCTTTCATTCTTTTCATCATCCTCGGGGCAGCCGCGTTCGGGCAGGCAAAAAGCCTGGCCATCACCGCGAACAAGACCGTTGTCGATGGGGTGGTGAATCCCGGCGAATACAGCTTTACACAGGACTTCGGCGAGCTCTCTCTCTCCGTGAACCGCACGGCGGACGCATTGTATCTCGGCGCGGTGGGCAACACGACTGGCTGGGTC
>PMZS01000245.1 GCA_003170115.1 Spirochaetaceae bacterium | reverse complement strand
TCCTGAGAATATGGTGAAAATAGAGTATTGGCGCGGATCCGTATACTTGCTCATTTTTGTCGCTGTATTGTGGTCCGTGGCCGGCCGAGCGCCCGCCCAGGCTGTCAAAAACGGCCCGGTTGAGGCCCGCCTGGTCGCCGAGGACCTGTCCGTTCAGCCAGGAAGGCCGTTTACGGTGGCCCTCCTCCTGTCGATGGATCCTGGCTGGCATGTGTACTGGAAGAATCCCGGTGATTCCGGCCTTCCCACCACCCTGGACTGGGACCTGCCCCCCGGCTTCACCGCGGGACCAATTCAGTGGCCGGTTCCTGAGAGGTTCGTGTCAGAGGGGCTCGTCACTTATGGCTACTCCGGGAAGGTCATCCTGTCGACAAAGCTCACGCCGCCCGAGCGGCTGCGGACGGGCACCTTGCTGAAACTACAGGCCCGCGCAGGCTGGCTTGCCTGCCGGGTGGCGTGCACGCCGGGGAAAGCCGCCCTGGAGATCACTCGGCCCGTCCAGGGCNNCACGCGTATTCACGGACACGAGGCCCCTGCTCCCTTTGCCGGCTCAATCCGGGTCATTTTTCGCGGCTGCCGGTTCCCGGCAGGTCACCCTCGAGCGGCCCGGGCCGGCCCTCCCGAAGGGAGCGCAGGTCCTGTTCTATCCCGACTCTCCCGGCCAGGTGAAGGTTTCCTCCCTCCAGGCGGTGACGGACGATGGTGCCTCTCTGCGGCTGCGCATGGAACGTGACACGAGTGCAGGCCCGCTGCAGAAGCTTACGGGGCTTCTCGTCATGACCGGCCCTGGAGGGAGCCAGGCAGTCGAGGTGGAAGTTCCCGTCATCACACAGGCCCCAGCCGCCCCCGGATTCACTGCTGCTCTCCTGCTGGCCTTTGTCGGCGGTCTGATCCTCAACCTGATGCCATGTGTTCTCCCGGTGATTTCGCTCAAGGTGCTTTCCTTCATGCGCCAGGGAGAGAAGCAGGGGAAGGGGAGTGCGCGCCACGGCCTCCTGTTCGCCCTCGGGGTGCTCGTCTCGTTCTGGATCATCGCCGGCGTGCTGGTCGGGCTCCGTGCCGGCGGGCGCTTCCTGGGCTGGGGGTTTCAGTTCCAGGCCCCCGCGATCGTTGTGGTCACCGGTGTTCTCTTCTTCCTGATCGGGCTCAACCTGTTCGGAGTGTTCGAAGTCGGCACCGTGCTGACGCGGTTGGGTGGAGTCAGCCGCGGGAAGCGCGGCGGGGCGGCTTCCTTCCTCAGCGGGATGTTCGCCACGGCCGTCGCAACCCCCTGCACGGCGCCGTTCATGGGTGCGGCGCTGGGGTATGCGCTGACACATTCGCTGGAGGCTTCATTCGGGGTGTTCTCCGCTCTTGCGATCGGGATGGCCGCCCCCTCCCTCCTGCTGTCCGTGGTCCCCGGCCTGGTGTCCCGGCTTCCCAAGCCGGGACCATGGATGGAAACCTTCCGCCAGGTCATGGCCTTTCCGATGATGGCGGCGGCCGTCTGGATGGTCTCCGTCCTCGCCGCGTCGGCCGGAGCCTCCGCGGTGATCCTGATCCTCGGCGCAATGCTCGCTGCCGGGATGGGCGCATGGGTCTGGGGACGCTGGGGCGCGATTTCCCGCCGGGGTGCCGTGCGCGCGGCCGCCGGGTCTCTTGCCATCCTGCTCGCCATCGGAGGAACCGCGGTCGCGGCGGGACTCGTTCCCGCGACAGCACGCGTTGGTTCCATCGATGGGACCTGGGAGACATGGAGCCAGGCACGGGTCGACGAGCTGCGCCAGAAAGGCACGCCGGTGTTCCTGGACTTCACCGCGAAGTGGTGCCTGACCTGCCAGGTGAATGAAAAGGTCGCGCTTGACAACCCTTCCGTTCGAGATCGCTTCCAGAAGGCCGGCGTCGCAACCCTCCGTGCCGACTGGACGGACAGCAACGACGCCATTGCACGCGCGCTGGCCGGGTTTGGCCGGGCCAGCGTTCCTCTCTACGTGTTCTATCCGCGGGGAGCGAAGGAGCCGGTGATTCTGCCCGAACTGATCACGCCGGGCATGGTGCTTGCGTCCATTGATTGACCCTTCCGACTCGCGCACACTATAATCGTTCAACACATTTTCCTCAGGAGGCTCACCCTTGGCTGTTCGTGTGCGATACCCGCCGTCTCCGACGGGCTTCCAGCACATCGGGAGCGTGCGCACCGCGCTCTACAACTACCTCTATTCCCGTGGCCAGGGCGGAACGTTCGTGCTCCGCATCGAGGACACGGACCGCAAGAGGTTTGTCCCCGAGGCCCTGCAGGACATCTACGACACATTCGCCTGGCTCGGCTTTCACTGGGATGAAGGTCCGGACAAGGGAGGCGCGAAAGGTCCTTATCTTCAGTCAGAACGGCTTGCGATCTACACCTCATACGTGGATGAGCTCCTGGCCAGGGGACAGGCGTACCGATGCTACTGCACCGCGGAGCGGCTGGAGGGCCTGCGCAAGGAGCAGGAGAGCGCCGGTGCCGCGAATCCCTCGGCGCAGGGCTACGACCGCCACTGCCGCTGGCTTCCGGAATCCGAGCGTCAGGAGCAGGAGAGCGCGGGCACGCCGTCGGTCATCCGCCTGGCGATCCCCCTCGAAGGATCGACGAGCTTCGTGGACATGCTCCTCGGGGAGATCACGGTGGAGAACAAGTCGATCAGTCCGGATCCCGTTCTCATCAAGAGCGACGGCTTTCCCACCTACCACATGGCGAACGTTGTGGATGACCATCTCATGGAGATCACCCACATCATGCGCGGCCAGGAGTGGCTGCCCTCCGTTCCGATGCACGTGATCCTCTATCATGCGCTGGGCTGGTCGCCTCCCGCGTACTGCCACCTGCCAATGGTCATGGGCAAGGATGGACACAAGCTTTCCAAACGCCTCGGATCGACAAGCATTCGCGATTTTCGCGCGCAGGGGTACCTGCCGGACGCGCTCTTGAACTGCATCGCCATGGTCGGCTGGTCGTATGATGGCTCCCGCGAGCTATTCACCCTGAAGGAGCTGGAGGAGCTCTTTGATATCGGGAAGCTGAACAAGGCTCCGGGTGTCTTCGACTACCAGAAGCTCGACTGGTTCAACGGCATGTACATAAGGGCGAAAAGCAGGGAGGAGCTGGCGGATCTCATCGCCCCGTTCATGAAAGAAGCGGGGCTTCCCAGCGATGACCGATCGATGCTGCAAGGCATCGCGGGCCTTGTGCAGGAGAGGGTGAAGACTCTTTCCGAAGTTCCCGGCATGGTGCGGTTCATCTTCGAAGAGCCGCTCGCGCCGACGCGGGACGACCTCCTGCCGAGGAAGTCGGACCCGGAGAAAACCGTCGACGCCCTGCGTCGGCTGCAGGCGCTCCTGCCCGAGCTGGGCGGCTCACCCGTTGCCTCGGAGGCGCGCCTGCGCGCCCTCGCGGAGCAGCTGGGCATGAAGCTCGGTGACCTCCTGATGCCCCTGAGGGTGGCCGTGACCGGCTCGAAGGTCTCCCCGCCCCTGGTTGAGAGCATCCTGGTCATGGGCGTTGATGAGGCGCGCCGGCGCGCGGCCCGGGCCATCGCGATACTGGAACAAAGATGACGAGGAGTTGAGTAATGGCAGAAACTGAGAACGTGCAGCCCTCGGCATCGCCGAAGGCGGATTCGGCGCTGACCATGGACATGCTGGTCTCCCTCTGCAAGCGGCGCGGATTCATCTTTCCTTCCAGCGAGATCTACGGCGGCCTTGCGTCCGCGTGGGATTACGGACCGATGGGCGTGGAGCTGAAGAAGCGCATCCAGGAGTTCTGGTGGAGGCAGATGACCCAGTTGAACTCCAACATCGTGGGCCTTGACGCGGCCATCATGATGCACCCGCGTGTCTGGGAAGCCTCCGGTCACGTGGAGAACTTCACGGATCCGCTGATCGACTGCAAGAACTGCAAGCATCGGTTCCGCGCCGACCAGATCCCCGAAGAGAACATGAAGACGCACAAGTGCCCGGACTGCGGCGCCGCTCAGCTCACCGAGGCGCGCAAGTTCAACCTCATGTTCACCACGCACATGGGCCCCGTGGAGGACCAGGGAGGGCTGATCTACCTGCGGCCCGAGACGGCGCAGGGAATCTACGTGAACTACAAGAACGTCCTGCAGACCGGAAGGGTGAAGGTCCCCTTCGGCATCGCCCAGGTGGGCAAGGCCTTCCGCAACGAGATCGTCACCAAGAACTTCATCTTCCGCACCTGCGAGTTCGAGCAGATGGAGATGCAGTTCTTCGTCCACCCGTCGGAGGACATGAAGTGGTTCGA
>PMZS01000065.1 GCA_003170115.1 Spirochaetaceae bacterium | reverse complement strand
ATGAAGCTCAACATCAAGAGCAAGCACACCATCCGCGACGTGATGGCGCTGCCCCACCTCTTCGGCAAGGACAAGCAGATCCTCGTCTTTGCCAAGGGCGACAAGGCCGAAGAAGCGCGCAAGGCGGGAGCCGCGTACGTCGGGGACAACGACCTGATAGAGAAGATCAAGGGCGGCTGGCTTGACTTCGACATCGCCGTGGCGACCCCGGACATGATGAAGGACGTCGGCAAGCTCGGCCAGATACTGGGACGCCGGGGGTTGATGCCCAACCCGAAGACCCAGACGGTCACCTTCAACATCAAGGAGGCCCTGGACGAGCTGAAGAAGGGCCGCGTCGAGTACCGGGCGGACAAGGGGGGCGTGGTGCACCTGGCGGTGGCCAAGCTTTCCATGGGCAAGGAGCAGATCACGGCGAACGCGGCCGCCTTCATCCAGGAGGTCGTGCGCAAGAGGCCGGCGGATCTGAAGGGGGACTACGTGCAGTCCATCGTTCTCTCCTCAACGATGGGACCCGGCGTCCGTCTCTCACCCAAAGACAAGGCATTCGTCGCCTAAGGAGCGCAGACACAATGGCACAGACCACGAAGAAGATACAGCAATACAAGACGGATGCGGTGAACAAGCTGAAGGAGCACCTCAGCGCCGCGCCGGATCTCATTTTCTCCGATTTTCGCGGGCTCAGCTTTCCGCAGATGATCGACCTTCGCGCGAAGCTCACGGAGAAGGGGACCACGTACCGGGTGGTGCGCAACACGTTCGCCCGCATCGCGATGAAGGAAGCCGGCCTCCCCGACGCCTCCTCGTGGCTCGAGGGACCGACCGCCCTCGCATTCCTCGGCGCCGATCCCAGCCCCGCGGCGAAGATCATGATGGATTTCACCAGGGGCGCGCCGCTCACCATCAAGGGCGGGGTGATTAGCGGGAAGCTCTTTTCGGCGAAGGAGATAGAGGCGCTCTCCCGGCTGCCCGGACGCCTGGACCTGCTGGCGTCCCTCATGGGGACCATGAACGCGCCCCTGCGGAACATGATGTACGCGATGAACGGCGTTGCCTCCAAGCTCGTGCGGACGCTTGCGGCGGTTGCCGAAAAGAAGGAGAAGGACGCACAATAGCGGAACCAGTCTTCACAGCACAGCCAGCTGGGGCCCGCGAAAAATCAACACGAAAGGAGAAGATAAATGGCAGCACTCACGAAGGAACAGATTCTGGAGGGGATCGCATCGATGACGGTCCTCGAGGTCTCCGAGCTCGTCAAGGCGATGGAGGAGAAGTTCGGCGTCACGGCGGCAGCGCCGATGGCAATGGCGGCGGGGCCCGCGGCCGCGGCGGCAGGCCCCGCCGTGGAAGAACAGACGGAGTTCACCGTCATTCTGAAGAGCTACGACGATACCAAGAAGATCCCGGTGATCAAGGAAGTGCGCACCATTACCGGGCTTGGATTGAAGGAAGCAAAGGACCTGGTGGAAGCGGGAGGCAAGACTCTCAAGGAGAACGTCTCCAAGGAGGAAGCCGCGAAAATCAAGCAGCAGCTCGAGGCGGCCGGCGCGGTTGTCGAGGTCCAGTAACGCCCGGGCGAACGGCGCGGCGTCTGCCCCGAGCAGACGGCGCCCGTCTTCATTTGTATCGACTCACGAACTTGCCACCGGAGACCGGCGTCACCGGTGGTCTATTCTTTGAGCCGTGCCCGATGGTATCGAGAGCATGGCTGAGGGGGTCTGAATGAACCTGGACAAAACCAAGAAGATCAAGCGGATTCTTTTTGGCAGGGGCTACGAAGATGTGATGGAGATCCCGAATCTCGTCGACATCCAGCTGGCCTCCTACGAGCGTTTTCTCCAGAGGAAGACCCTGCTGAAGGGCGAGCCCCCTCTGAAGCAGGGACTGGAGGAGGTCTTCCAGTCCACGTTTCCCATTGAGAGCCCCAACGGCGACATGCTGCTCGAATACTGCGGCTTCACGCTGGACGAGCAGAACATCAAGTTCGGC
Source organism: Spirochaetaceae bacterium (assembly GCA_003170115.1). Classification (GTDB taxonomy): domain Bacteria; phylum Spirochaetota; class Spirochaetia; order SZUA-6; family Fen-1364; genus Fen-1364. The sequence continues at coordinate 1,418 of PMZS01000065.1, read as the reverse complement.
GAGCAGGAATGCAAGCAGAAGGGACTGACCTTCGCCATCCCGCTGAAGGCGAAGATCAACCTCATCTTTCTGAACACGGGAGAGATCCGACAGAAAGAGATCTACATGGGGGATATCCCCATCATGACCGACAAAGGGACTTTTGTCGTCAACGGCGCCGAGCGGGTTGTCGTGAGCCAGATCCACCGCTCCCCCGGAGTCATCTTCTCCCACGAAAAGGGCGTGTACTCCTCCCGCATCATTCCCTATCGCGGCTCCTGGCTCGAGTTCGAGATCGACCAGAAGAAGGAGCTGATTTACGCGAAGATCGACCGCAAGAAGCGGATCCTTGCCACCATCTTCCTCCGCGCCCTGGGCTACGAGACGCGCGAGTCGATCATCGAGCTGTTCTACCGGGTCCAGAAGGTCAGGATCACGGACACCCGGGAGGACAAGGAGAAACTGGTCGGCCGCAACTTCGCGCGCGGCGTCACCGCCAAGGACGGGGCTTCGGAGAAGAAGCTCTACCGGGCAGGCGACAAGATCCACCCCCACGACGTGGAGGAGCTCGTGCACGCGGGGGTGAAGGAGATCCACCTCATCGATTTCGAGCACGAGAGCTCCCTGCATTCCCCCATTATCCTGAACTGCTTCGAGCGCGAAGAGATGAAGTTCACCAAAGAGGCGCCCGAGCAGGACGAGGTCTCCAAGGATGACGCCATCCTGCGCGTGTACTCGGTGATCAAACCCGGTGAACCGATTACCATAGAAAACGCGGAGAAGGACCTCCACTCGATGTTTTTCTCCAGCCGCCGCTACGACCTGGGGCGCGTGGGCCGCTACAAGCTGAACAAGAAGTTCGACTACAAGGAGCAGGTGAAGACGCACACCCTGATCAAGGAAGACATCATCAACACGATGACGTGGCTGATCCGGGTGTACATCGGCGAAATGAACGTCGATGACATCGATCACCTGGGAAACCGGCGCGTTCGGTCCGTCGGAGAGCTGCTCACAAACCAGCTGAAGGTCGCCTTCACCCGCATGGAGCGGATCGCCAAGGAGCGTATGTCGCTGAAGGAAGCGGACACCATCAAGCCGCAGGACCTGATCTCCATCAAGCCGATCGTCGCGACGATCAAGGAGTTCTTCGGTTCCAGCCAGCTCTCCCAGTTCATGGACCAGGTGAATCCCCTGGCGGAATTGGAACATAAGCGCCGCATTTCAGCGATGGGTCCCGGCGGCCTCACGAGGGAGCGGGCGGGCTTTGAAGTCCGCGACGTGCATCCGTCGCACTACGGCCGCATTTGTCCGATTGAAACGCCGGAAGGTCCGAACATCGGTCTGATTTCGTCGTTGTCGTGCTTTGCGCGCATCAACGAGTACGGGTTCATCGAGAGCCCCTACCGCAAGGTGATCAAGGGCGCGGTGGTGGATGA
>PMZS01000142.1 GCA_003170115.1 Spirochaetaceae bacterium | reverse complement strand
AAGGCCATGTAGCCGAAGTTGAGGAGGCCCGAAAACCCCACCACGATATTGAGGCCGAGGGCGAGGGCAGAGAAGACCGCGATCTGGAAGATGATCTCCAGGTAGGAGATGTTGCGCGCACCGAGGATCGGCACGATGACGACCGCCACGAGGACGGCCATGGCCAGCTTCACGACCTTGTTCATGTCGAGGAAGTAGGTGACTGCCCCCGCGCCAATGAAAAGCAGGAAGGCAGGGATGGACCTCGGGCTCACGTAGACGAGGATTGTCCCCAGGATGAGAAGTGCGGCGGAGACAAAGTACGGGGTCATGCCCGTGCTGAGCGAAGTACCGAGGCCTCGGAGCGCGCGGGATGTCTTTGAACCGGCGGCCGCACTGGTCCTTCTCTTCATGGCATGCCCCCTCATGCCTTCTGCGAGACCTGCTCGCCGAGCAGTCCCGAGGGGCGGAAGATGATGAAGACGATCAGCACCAGGAAGGCGATGATGTCCTTGTACTCGGACCCGAAGGCGCCCCTGGTGTACGTCCCGAGGTAGGCGCCGGCGAAGCTCTCGAGCATGCCGAGGACGATGCCGCCCAGCAGGGCTCCGGTGAGGTTGCCGATACCACCGAGGACGGCCGCCGTAAAGGCCTTGATACCGGGTATGAAGCCCACGTAGGGGTCAATGCGCGTGAACTTGAGCGCGTACAAAAGGCCGGCCGCGCCTCCGAGTGCGCCGCCCAGGAGGAAGGTGAAGGATATTACCGCGTTGACGCTTACTCCCATGAGGGCGGCAGTGGTGCGGTCCTGAGCAACCGATCGGATGGCCTTGCCGATTTTCGTCGCGTTGACGATGTAGTTGAGGCCGACCAGCATGAGGACGGCCGCGCCGATGACGACGACCGATTTGACCTGGATGGCGACGAGGGTCAGATCCTGTCCCCCGGTGGGCAGAGAGAAGAGGGGCAGGCGTGTGTCGAAATTGCCGAAGGTCGGGAAGACCCGGTAGAACTGGCCCGTCGTCAAGCTCTCCACCATACGGATGATGTCCTGCAGCGCGAAGGAGACGCCGATCGCCGAGATGAGGGGCACGAGCTTGGGCGAGTTGCGCAGGGGCCGGTATGCCGTCCTCTCGACGAGCACGGCCAGGCCGCCTGCGGCAGTCATGGCCACCACCAGGGCCATGGTGAGATAAAGGTAGGAGCCCATCGGGCCCGCGGCCTTGAGCACGCCGAGCTTGTCCATCCCTATGAGAAACTCCACGCCGGTGAAGGCGCCAACGGCGAAGATCTCTGAATGGGCGAAGTTTATGAACTCGAGGACTCCATAGACCATCGTGTAGCCCAGGGCGATGGCGGCGTAGACGAAGCCGAGGGTCACCCCGTCGATGAGGACCTGGGGCAGGTTGTTGATGGTGTAGGTGACGATGTTGACGCCCTGCGTGTCCAGGAGAACCTTATCCGCGCCCGAGCCCCGGCAGAGGAAGGCCAGGACGCACATCAGCGCGGAGAAGAGCGCTCCAGCGCCGGCGACGAAGACCGCCATTCTCCCCAGAGGCAGGAATATCTCCCTTAGAACGCGCGCGCCCGTACGTCTCATGGAGCCTCCAAAGAAAAGCCCCCGCCCCCGACGCGGGGGAGGGGCGTCACAAACTGAATCTTGACTGAACTACTGCGGGGGAGCGATGTCCAGAGTCTTGTCGATCTTGTTCGACGACCATTTGTCCGGGTCCGGCGAGATGACCTGGATGATGAAGTACTTGGCCTTGGTGAGATCGCCCTTGGGGTTGAAGTTGATCGTGCCGGTGATGCCTTTGTAATCCTTGAGGGCGCGCACCGCGGCGGTGACAGCGGCCCTGGCGGGCAGCTTCCTGCCGGCGGCGACCGACGCGTTCTCAATGGCCTTGAGGACGATCGCGGCGCAATCGTAGGCCTGGGCGGCGAAAGGCTGGGGCTCGGCGCCGAACTTGGCCTTGAAGTCCTTCAGGAATTTCGCGGTGCCGGGGTAGACGCTCGCCGGGCCGGAGACCGTGGAGTAGTAGGTGCCGGCCCCGTCGAGGAGGGCCTGGCCGCCGATCTTGGCGGCATCCGAGGAATCAAAGCCGTCGTCGGAGAGGAACATGCCATTAAAGCCCTTCTGGCGGGCCTGCTTGAAAAGGACCGCGCCCTGGTCGAATATGCCACCGAAGTAGATGAGCTGGGGCTTCGCCGCGAGGATGGGCGTGAGGATGGAGTCGAAATCGGCCTTCTCCTCCGTGCCGTCGAAGCCGAGCACCTTGATGCCGAGCTTCTGGGCCTCGAGCCTGAAGTATGCCGCAATGCCCTGGCCGTAGGCCGTCTTGTCATGGAGGACATAGGCGCTCTTGATGCCCTTGGCCGCCGCGTACTGGGCGCCAACCGCGCCCTGGACGTCGTCACGGCCGCAGACGCGGTTCACTTCAGCGTAGCCGCGATCGGTGACCTTGGGGTTGGTATTGGCAGGGGAAACGTTGACGAGTCCGGCGGCGTGGTACTCCTCGGAAGAGGGGATCTGGACGCCGGAATTGTAATGGCCGACGACGCCGAGTACCGCGGGATCAGCGACTATGCTCTTCGCGTTGGCAACGCCGGTGTCGGGATTGCCCTGATCATCGAAGGGCGCGAGCTCGACCTTGAACCCCAGCTTCGCCAGGGGTCCGGAGAGCTGCTCGACGGCGAGCTGGGCGCCATTCTTGATGTCTGTCCCGACCGCGGACATGCCGCCCGAAAGTGGGCTCTGCGTGGCGATCTTGATGACCTGGGTCTGAGCCATGACGGCCATGGGGGCCAGACAGAGCACCGCGACCAGGGAAACGATGATGAGAATTGGCTTTCGCATTTTCACTACCTCCTCCTGCTACCCTACCTCGCTCCTGTACATTATGTCCAGTGATATCAGCCTCCTGCAGCGAAACTGGTATTGCAATTCATGTCCTCAACCCTGGCTGCGCGCCGAAGCGGCCGGCTACCTCACCTCCTCGAGGGTACGGACGTAGTCGGGATCTGGCCGGGCGCCGATCCCGGGAGCGTCGGGAATTGAAATGGAACCTCCCTGGTAGCCGATTCCTCCCAGGATGTGGTTCTCCGTGTGCTCGAGGCACGAATCGAGGTCGAAGAAGCGGATGATCGGATGCGCGCACGCGAAGTGAGCTGCGGCGGTGATTCCCAGGCGCGACTCCGACATGCAGCCTATCATGCAGGGCCGAAAGCCTGCCTCAGCCACGTGGGCGATCTTCTGGGCGTGGTGAATGCCTCCGGACTTGCTCAGCTTGATGTTGAAGTAGGCTGCAGCGTCCTGCTGAACGATCTCGAGCGCGTCGCTGGCCGAGAACACCGATTCATCGGCCATCACTGGGATCGCCGCGTGCTGGTGAACATATCGCATCCCCTGGAGATCACGGACACGGCAGGGTTGCTCGCAGAGTTCGATCTCCAGCTCCTCGAAGGCCCTCAGGCTGCGGGTCGCGGCGATCCGGTCCCAGCCCTGGTTGGCGTCGATGCGAAGGATGGTCTGCGGACCGACGGCACGGCGGATGTTGGCGAGTCGTCTGTAGTCGTCCTTGTCGCTCAACCCCAGCTTGACCTTGATGATTCGGAAGCCCATCGCCTGGACGGCGAGGGCCTTCTCGCCGGCCTGGGCGGGATCACCAATGCCGAGGGTGAGATCGGTCTCCATCTCCCGTTTCTCTCCGCCCAGGTAGGCGTAGAGTGGCAGGCCACAGGCCTGGGCCGCGATGTCGAAGAGGGCCATGTCGATAGCGCTCTTCAGTGTGGTGTTGTGCGGCAGCCAGGCCTCCAGCTGCTCCATGAGAGGTTGGAGAGCCAGCGGGTTCTTGCCGATGAGCAGCGGCCTCAGCTCCTGCGCGGCGGCGATATTGATGCACTGCGTCTCGCCGACGATGGACCGAAACGATGACGCCTCCCCCCACCCAATGAGCCCCTGGTTGGTCTGTACCTCTACCAAGATGTTTTGAGCCGTGCTCAGGCTCATGGTGGCTATGGTAAAAACATCTTTCAGCGGGACGTCGAAGCGATAAATCCGCATGTCGTCGATGGCGAGCTGCGAAAAAACGGTTACGGGGGGCTGAGCCATAGTTGCCTCCTTGATTCTTTGTCGAATCAGTCACAGGACTGCGCGATAGCCTCCAGGAGACACGTGACGTCCTGGTCGGTGTGGACGCTGGAAAGTGTCAGCCGGAAATGCCCGCCAGGGGGGCTGCCGGGGTAGTCGCGTATCAGTGGCATGTAGAGGCCGTGCTCCAGGAGAATCAGGCGCAGCCGCTCGTTCCTCGCTGTGTCGCGGTGGGTGATCGAAATGATGGGCGCCGGCGAGGAACCGGTGACAAATCCCATAGCCGTCAGTCGCTCGCGCACTTGCGCGGTGCGCGTCTGCAGTCCACTGATCATCCCAGGGTTCTCTTGAAGGATCTCGATCGAACGAATGGCCGCCGCGGCGATGGGAGGTGGGATTGCAGTGGCACCCACGAAGGCCTGGCTGCGATCTATGATGCGGGCAGCCAGTGCGGTTGAGCCCGCCACCAGGCCGCCGAACGTACCCAGCGCCTTGGAAAGGGTCCCTGTCTGGACGAAAGCGACCGGCGGGAGGCGCGCTGCCTCCGGGCTTCCCTTGCCGCTGGGCCCAACCGTCCCTATCCCGTGTGCGTCGTCTATCAGCAACAGGCCACCCCGGCTGCGGACGATTTCCCAGTACTCTCCCAGCGGGCTAAGCGCGCCGTTATGGGACACGACACCATCGGTGAGGACGAGCGGCCGTTCTCCGGAATGGAGGCTGTTTTGAATCTGTCGCGACAGGTCACCGGGTTCGGCGTGCCGGAACGTGGAGACGCGCTCGGGAGCCAGGCACCTGGCCGGGCCCCTCAAGCTGACATGAGCGTCGGAATCGATGAAGAAGCGCTGGTAGTCATCGGCCAGAGCCTCAAGGGCCACGGTATTTGACAAGTACCCCCCGGAGCACAGCGCCACCTCCTCAACACCGAGGAAATTCGATAGCTTCTCCTCGAGGCGCTCATAGAGCGGATTGTTCCCGGTCGTGATCCGCGAGCCGGCGCAGCTTAGTCCGCCGGACTCGGCTTCCTGCCGGCAAGCGGCCAACACTTCTGGATGACTGGCGAGGCGATGATAGTCGGTCCCGCCGAAGAAGAGATAGCGCTTCCCCTGGAACATGACATGGGTGCGGTCGAGGAAGCGAAGTTCGGGACCAACTGGCATGCTGACCTCCTGTGGCCGCCGCGGGTGTGGACACACTTGCGGTCGAGACTGGACGCGAACATTGCAGCGGTCAAGACCTTCGTTTGAAACCCCTGCCTTTCCATCTTAAAAACATAGTGCGTTTGTGCTGAGGCAAAGTCAAGGCGAGAGATGTTCCACTCCGCTTTATGACTTCCCCAAGGTGAACACCCTACCCTAAAAACGCTACTGACACGGGACTGACACCGCCCTGATAGATCCCAACCGGCAGAGCCTCGTCCTTCGCCATCGCAACCGGGAAGCCATGGTGATATTCAGCCAGGGTTTGCGCACTGACGGGGACATGTCCGCGCAACTTTCCTCCGTTATTCACCAGCAGCTGCGCCCACTTGTTCACGCAATCTGGCGATGTCCTTGGTTGGCGTGCTCCCGAAGAAGCGGCCGTATTCTCTGCTGAACTGCGAAGCGCTGACGTACCCTACGTGCCGATTGGCAGTACCTGCGTCCATCATCGAGGACATCATGAGACGCCTCGCCTCTTGGAGACGCAGCACCTTCTGATACTGCAAGGGACTCATTGAGGTAACGATCTTGAAGTGCTGATGGAATGAGGAAACGCTCATGTTCGCCAACTTGGCCAGCCCTTCGACTTTCATGGGCTGGGAGAAATTGGCGCGCAACCAGGACACTGCTTTCGCGACTCCATACACACCGGAATCCGCAAGGCCAACTTGGGCCACCCGGACACCTATTGGACTGCGCAGGAGGCGAATCAAGATCTCATCGACGACAAGTGGGGCGAGCAGTTCTGCATCCCCAGGCTGCGCCATCAACTCGACCATCCTTATGGCTGCGTTGAAGATATTCACGTCGGCCTGACCGACGTACACACCGCGGCTCTCGTGAACTGGAGGCAGACCTCGGGGATATACCTTCAAGACCAGCTTGGCGACCTCCTGCGGATCGAGGTCCAGCCTGAGACAGAGGAAGGGCTCTGAAAAGCTGGCCCGCGTGACCTGGGAAGCCACAGGCATATCAACCGAGAATACGATCATCCGAGAGGCGTCGTACTCATAGACGTCCCGCCCCACCATCACGCTTTTCGCGCCTTGCGCGACGATGCACAAAGCTGATTGCTGCAAGCCATGCACCAGCTCCGCGTATGTTCGTGAACGCCGAATCACATGCACCCCGGGAATGCGTAAATCGAAGCAGCCGTCGTGTGGTGCATAAGCCTTGATCAAACTGGCCAACCTGACCACGTACTGCTCCACGACGGCGCTTGGTGCAGGCGACCTGTCATCAGAAGCCTTCAAGATCAGTCGCCTCCCTGACGAGTATCTCAAATAGCAACGCCAAGGGCGATGGCCCACTACGGGCGCCACTCAGCGTCCGTGGTATTGTTCGTCGCTGACCTTTTCCATCCAGTCGACGGCCTTGCCGTGGAGCTGTTCCTGAATGGCGATGTGCGTCATGGCCGTGGTCGTCGTCGCGCCGTGCCAATGCTTCTCACCCGCCGGGAACCAGACCACGTCACCCGGTCGAATTGTCTCGATCGGACCTCCCCAGCGCTGCACCAGGCCGCTGCCAGCCGTCACGATCAGGGCCTGCCCCAGGGGTGGGTGTGCCAGGCTGTTCTGGCGCCTGGCTCGAACGTGACATGGGCGCCGCCTACGCGCGCGGGGTCGCTTGCCTGAAAGAGGGGATCGACGCGTACGGCGCCGGTAAACCACTCGGCCGGCCCTTTGCCTGAAGGCTGTGAGCCACTTCTCTTGAAATCCATCCTATGACTCCCTTACGCTTATTTGATTTCCGGGATGACTTCATTCATGCACCGGATAGCATTCAGTGCTCTTGGATAGCCGATATGGGGCAACAGCTGCGTCACCACGCTCAGCAGGGTTTCTTTGTCGTCCCCGACGTTGACATTCCCCTGAATATGCCCTTTCGCTGTGGTTCGCAGCCGTCCAAAGCAAGGATCATCGAGAATGGCAGGAGTTCTCGCGTCTTTAAATCGAGTCCTTTCCTGGTGTAATAATCGCCGAAGATAGCCTTCTGCACTGCCAAGCCCTTCTCGAGCCGTGTCTCTGGAGATGTAATGGACTTCCAATGGGAGCTTGACGCCCCTTCTCTCCAGTATCTCGTTCGTGGCGTGTATGAAGCCGAGGACCTTGCCTATTCCGCAATACGGCACCGCCTGATACACGATCTCCTTTGCCTCGGCGGGCGCAACGCCGAGGTTGCCGTAGGAAAGCACCTCATCGAAGGCGAAATTGTCGAACACCAAAGGTTGCGGTATTTCGCTGGCGACGCACGGAAGCCGTTAATCGATCACCCCCGATTCCCGGAGCCAGTCTGAGATATCATTCTCCGCCCTCTGGACACTGCCGCCCCGGATCGATAGCCCCTTTGCAACTTTGGCACCAGGGCAAAGCTTCTTGATGTCGCTTTCACTGTGCCCCATACCGCTCCCTTCGTGGGTGCAGAACGGTGCTATCGTCTTGCCGGAAAAACCGTACCCTTCCAGGAAACTGAACACCGCCATCGGCATCGTTCCCCACCAGTTTGGATAGCCGAGGAAGACCACGTCGTAGTCATCCATGTTGTCCACGTGGCCAGCGAGCTCAGGCCTCGCATTCTGACGAAGTTCCTGCTGCGCCACGGCAGCGGTTTCATTGTAGTCTGCGGGATAAGTTTTAACGGTTTCGATTCTGAATATATCGCTTCCCGCAAGCTTCTGAATCATTCGCGCGGCTACTTCAGTGTTGCCGACAGGCAGATCCATGACGCTACTGCCGACGTAATTGCTTCCTTTGCGCGAAAAATAGGCGATAAGACTTTTCAATGGTCTTGACTCCATCATGCCCGTGCCGGTTGCTCAGAGACCGGTCCTTTTCTCGAGGTTCTCAGGGTACCGCGCCCCTTGGATCGTGATCTTTGAGGCGGCGCTGTCGATCTCACGGAGATCCGCGGACGTGAGTTCGACTGCCGCTGCTCCGATGTTCTCGTCCAGCCGTTCAAGCTTCCGGGTGCCGGGGATTGGAACAATCCACGGCTTCTGGGCNNAGCCAGGCGAGCGCGATCTGGGCGGGTGTCGCCTTCTTTCGTTCCGCGATCTTGCGAAGCAGATCAACCAGTGCCTGATTCGCCTTTCGAGCCTCCGGCGTGAAGCGAGGAACGATGTTGCGGAAGTCGGAGCTGTCGAACGTCGTGTTCTCGTCGATCTTTCCCGTGAGAAAGCCTTTGCCAAGAGGACTGAATGGAACGAACCCGATTCCGAGTGCCTCGAGCGTCGGCAGCACTTCCTCTTCAGGGCGTCTCCACCACAACGAGTATTCGCTCTGGACAGCGGTGAGCGGCTGGACTGCGTGAGCGCGGCGGATCGTTCGCGCTCCCGCTTCGGAAAGGCCGAAGTGCTTCACCTTGCCTTCCCGAATCAGGTCCTTCACCACTCCCGCCACGTCTTCGATCGGCACGTCCGGATCAACACGATGTTGATAGAACAGGTCAATGGCCTCGACTCCGAGTCGTTTGAGTGAGCCCTCGGCGCTCTGCTTGACCTGCTCCGGCCGACTACCCACAACCTGCTGCCCGCTTGGATCAATCGTGATCCCGAACTTGGTGGTTATCACCACTTGCCCAGAGAAGGGAGCGAGGGCTTCGCCCACAAGCTCTTCGTTCGTGAACGGACCGTAGATTTGGGCCGTGTCGAAGAATGTGACACCGCGTCCGACGGCTTTGCGCATAAGAGCAACCATCTCCTTCTTGTCTGCTGCCGGACCATAGCTGGAGCTCATCCCCATGCAGCCGAGTCCGACAGTCGAGACTTCCAGGCCGGTTTTTCCCAATTTGCGCTTTTGCATTGTTTCTCCTCCTGTCACCTGTCCGCTGTCGCCGTGCCTGCGGAAATCACGGCCGCGCAATAGAAATAATACGGGTTGACCCAGGGAAACGTTTGCCTAAACCTATGAATGTCTAACTCGATTCGCTCAGTTATTGCTGATCCCGCACAACATTCCAAGCAGTCCGTGGAGACCAGGAGAAGATCGCGCTCCCGATGAGGGTGGTATCCGCAGCGTTGCTCCAGCGCTTTGCCCGAATCGTCGGGAATCCCGTATTGCGGAGCCTCGACAAGTGGCTCTCGTAGAACAAGACATTATTTCGGTCCTAATATTGCGACTCAACACCACGCGCCGTGGGTCGAACAAGATTCTGCACTCGCCTGTCTTTTCTGGAAACCGAGCGGGTATACCTCTTGCGCCACGTGGCTTGCCAAGCCGGCCGGTCCCTACTTGCTTGTTTGCCGTCCTGAGCGCGCCTTCGCGTAGCCGTGTTCGTTCACGAAATCAACCTTCGATTGAACATGACTCGCATAGATGGCAACCTCATGAGGTGCCCTCCGAATTGGTCCCATAGCGGCCGCCGTTGACACACGACTCGAGAAGCGTTCCGGGCTACACTAGCTCGGGAGCGATCAGATTCCAAAGACGCGGATCGTAATTACTGGCTCCACGCGGGGCGTGGGGCTGCGGATGGCCGAGGATGCGCGGTGATGGTATCAGGCAGGACGTGGCGCGGGAGATCGCGAGGGCTGCACGGCGGGTACTGACGAGGCGGATCACAGCGCATGACCTATGGCACTCGCGGGCCACGGACCTATTCCAGAAAACCAGACGCCTCAAGGGCGTCTCGGAGATGCCAGGCCATGCCTCCACCTCCACTACGGCCAGATTCTACGTGCGGGATTCCCTTACCGACGACGAACTGTTTAGCGGAGGGAGGCTCTGACTTGGCTTCGTAGATCGTCGTCAATCGGAAAGGCTTTCCTTGTAGGGGCATCTCAGCCAAGACGAATGCTGATTGGAGCGTGGCTGTCAGATCATAGGATTGTACGTCAGCCGCAGCCTTCTATGGCCGTATTGTTACCGCATGTTCCGAAGGGATGAAGGAGTGCCTCCTCTATTCTTAGGCGCACCAAGGACGCAACCCTCGCCGGATTGGGTACTCTCGGGCACGGTGTTAAGGGGCCTCGGACCCTTGAAATAATGCTGCCGTGGGAGCAAAGTAAAAGAACGAGTGGCCTTGTTTCGACCTTTAAACGGAGGGCAAGGTACATGTATAGCGCGAAGTTATCGATTCGGCGACTATCCAAGTTCTTCCTTGCAGCCTGCTTTCTCATCGCCGTTGTCATGGGAGTTACCGCTGAAGAGAAGCGCTTTGCCTTAGTTATTGGCAACGGGGCCTACGAGCATATCACTAAGCTCATGAATCCGACTAACGACGCAAGGGACATGGCGGATGAGCTGAAAGACCTTGGATTCACCGTAGACTTGCTGGTCGACCGCGACCTCTCGGCAATGGAGGACGCGGTGGTTCGCCTTGGGAACCGGCTGTCCACCTCTGTAGACGCGGTGGGCTTTTTCTACTACGCGGGGCATGGGGTGCAGTCGTCTGGCACAAACTACCTCATCCCTGCGGAAGCAAACATTCCAAGTGCCAGCTTTCTCCAGCAGAAAGCACTCGCCCTTCAGTCGGTGCTCGACACTTTGCAGGCTTCTGGCAACAAGCTGAACGTGGTGGTGCTAGATGCATGCCGTGACAATCCGTTCTCGTGGTCGCGTTCAGGCACGCGGGGGCTCACCGTGGTCGGGGCCCAGCCTCCTGGCAGCATTATCGTTTATGCCACGAGTGCCGGAAGCGTGGCGCAGGACGGTCGAGGTCGGAATGGAGTTTTCACCGGTGAACTCCTAAGGCACATGCATAGTCCCGGGACCGATATCTATGATGTGTTCAAGCAGACTGGAGCCGCAGTAAGTTCCGATACCGCCGGAAGCCAAATCCCTGCAGTCTACACACAGTTCTTTGGCTCGTACGCCCTCGTGGCAGCTGCACAACCAGTTGAACCTGCCGCAGAAGCCGCTATCTCGACCAAGCGATCCTACGGCAGCCTTGAAGTCAATACGGTGACTAAAGGCACACTCTATGTTGATGGAAAAGCGCTCACTGATATCTCTCCTGGGGCGAATTCGAAGTTTGATTCGATTGAAGTTGGGAGTAGAACCGTAGAACTCCGCTATGCTGACGGCAAAGTGGAGCAACAAACTCTGACAGTCGAGGCAGGCAGCACGGCGAGGGTCGCTTTTACCTATCGGGCTGACCTTTTCAAACTTGTAAAAGCCGGAACCCCACAGAGCGTGCAAGCTGCCATCAGCCAAGGCGCTGACGTAAAGGGTCAGGATAAATATGGCGATACCCCGCTGATTTACGCGGCTTGGGAAAATCCCTTCCCGGAGGTGATTGCCACGCTCCTTAGGGCGGGAGCGGACATAAACGCTCGGGACGATATGGGCTTGACTGCGCTGATGGAGGCCGCCATGCACAACCAGAATCCCGAGGTTATCGCAGCGCTCTTAAAGGCTGGAGCTGACGCGAAGGCCAAGGATCTGTTTGGGAAGACTGCCTTGAACTACGCACAAGGCAATGCTGACCTGAAAGGCACAGACGCCTTTAGAAAACTTGAAAAAGCGTCTAGGTAGAAAACGGGAGAGGTCCTTGGAGAGGGAGCTCGCACGGGACGCGCCGTGTCAGATAATATGCCAAATGTGACACGGCGCGCGCTCTTCCACGGGACGGCAGGAATCTCGGCTGAAGCCTATTCCGGGACCAAAGTCTGCTCCGATTGCACCTTCATGCTCATTGCCATTTTACATCCGCGCCTCCTTGCCGAATAGCGGTCACATGAGGCTCGTGGCGAGCCGTAGTGCGACTTCTCGAAGACCTGCCGATCCTCTTGTTGACAAGTGCGCCATCCTTGACCGCCATGATAGACTGGAAAGATAAGCGCAGGAGGTATTCAAGATGGTAGAAGGAACTGTAACATATGACCTGTTGCCGAATGTCGAGTTACAGGCTTACGCACTGTGGGCCAAGAAAGCTACTGAAGCAACGCTGAAGGCCCCTGGCCTCATCGAGTTCCGCGCACATCGAGGTTTCATGGCGCGAGCGCAGGTACGAACGACCACGGTCTGGCAATCGATGGCAGACTGGGCGAAGTTCATCGAAGGCCCCTGGCAGCAGATGGAGGCAGAAATGCGTGTGTACGCAACAAACCTCAGATCTGAACTCTGGGGGCCGTCACCTTTGCCCATGTTCCGCGAGCCGCTTCGCCCCGGCAAATAGCTGCTCAGCGTCGTGCTGACGCTCCTGTCCTTCGACTCCTCAAGGCGTTGTGGTGCGCCAGTGCCGTAGCTGATGGCGACGTTTCCGAAGAATTGCCTCAAGCCGAGTTGGAAGGCTTAAGTCCTTCAGTTCTCCTGGGGCGCCAGTTCGTCAGCAAGGAATACAAGCGCGGGCTGGAAGCCGGCCGGGTATTGCGGTTTCACCGTCCACGCTTGCGTTGTTCCCGAGGCTGACCAGAGTTTCCCATTCTTCGCGGTCGCGGTCAGCACGTATTTCACCGCTGCACCCTCCGGCAGCAGAACGGGGGTTGCGAAGCTGATGAGCCGATCCCGTCCCTGCCCCGTCTTTACCGTGACAATGGTGCTGCCGTACGCGGCTCCGGTCTTCGCATCCGCGAATGTCGCAGTCACGCTGTAGTCTCCGCGTGCGCCTTTGCCGAAGTCCTCCTTGTCCGCCGCGCGCTCTCTTACCAGGGGGATAGACGAGAAATACCCGGCAACCGGGACCTTGCTTCCGATCGCGGGCAAGTTCAAAGATGGCTTGTCTCCATACAGAAGGAACGGCACGTCAACGCTGACAACGGAATCCGGCATTCGCGCCTCCGTGTAGAAGAGCCACTTTCCGGCCTTCGTCCGGACCGCAGTCTCCACTTCCACCAGCCGGTCGCGTTTGAGAGTCATACCGTTGGACCTGGCGGCGAGGGTGATCGAGAGAACGGCTCCCTCCATCTTCGCTTCCGCGGTTGTGGAGAATTGAGTGATTGTTTCAGTGCTCCTGTAGTAGCGGATTGTGATGCGGGCCACGCCCGAAACCTGGTCTCCCGCCGACGCGAGTGCCGCGGCCTCCCGCGCCTGCAGCTTCAGATTTTTGGCCGCCACCATGACTCGGTCGGTGCCTGTATCCGCGGGGAGTGCGGGGAGTGCGGCGGCGTGGGCCGGAGCTGGCGTCGGAGCAGGAGTCACGACTGGTGGGGGTGGTGCCGGTGTGGCCGCAGGAACGGGTGCGGCTTCACGGCTCACGCTCATCCGGTACAGCTTCTGCGAGCCGTCCTGAGCCGTCACCACGAAAGTGACCACGGAAGACGCGCCCGGGGCGACAGTGATGGTGAGCGCCTGGGTCGTCGCGGGCTTCACCCCCGGTTGCTCGGCGACGGCCACCGCGGCGAGCGGGCTCGCCGCGCCCGCCGTGACAACTACGCTGTCCGCGGATCCCGGAATTGCAAGGGAGTACGATGCGGCACGGGGTGAGAAGGTTGGACTCATGGCCCCCACGGAAAACGAGAGCGACCCGAGATCCGCGTTGGCATCCAGCGCCGCCCGTCGGACTTCCACGATAGTTCGCTGGATGCTCCCGTCCTGCGCCGTGACGGCCAGGGCAAAAAGCAGCCGCCGTTGCGCGGCGGGAAACTCCACCACGGCGCCGTTCTGGGAGCCGGGTGCTCCCGTGACAATGAGCTGCGGGCGCGCGTTCGACTGCATGGGGAGAGCCTCGAAAGCAACGGAAGAGTGTCTGCTCTGCGGCGTCGCCCTGACCGTGAATCGCGCCGTCGCATATGGCATTTCCGTCATGTAGGAGAACCTGCCCGGGTTGAAGGGCGGATTGAGCGGGATCCCGGCCTGAGGGCCGAGGAACAGAGCGAGGCCGGAGAGGAAGGCGTTGCGCTCGGGAGGCGCACGCACGACGAAGAGGGAATACTGCTGGAGGCTCCCGTCCTCGGCCGTCACCCCGATGATCAGCGCGAGCTGGTCTCCCCCGGAAAAACCGATCTGAGCGCCGGATCCCGCGGGGTCGCCGCGTGAGGAGATCGGTGCCGCCGCGGTTGACCCTTCCCCGGCGGCGGCGCTGAGGCTGATCGTCGACACCCTGCTCTGGGGCCGGGCCTTCAGGAGAAGCTGTGTTGACTCGAAAGGCACGACGGCCTGGTAGGTGAGGAGAGAAGAAGTGAACACCGGCGAGATCTGCCCGTTCACCAGATCCAGCGAGTCGAGAAAGGCATTGGAGTCCGGCAGTCCGCGCCGGATCAGGACCGTGTATTGTTCCTGCCCGACACCGTCTTCCGCCAGGGTCGCCACGGTGATGGTTCGTTCCTGAACATTCTGGAAGTCCACCGAACCCGTCGCCGACGATCCGGCGATCTCCGTTCCATCGATGGTGACGGAGCGGAGTCCCGTGCTTTGTGAGCGCGCCTCAATGCGAACCTTTGTCGTCGCAAACGGAACGTCCAGGGTGTAGGCGTGGACGGCCGGGCTGAATCCCGGGCTCATGACCATGCTCGAGGGTGCCGCCAGCACGGACAGGGGCGCGTTCGTCTGCGCCTCCCGCACCGTGACGCGGTACGTCCAGGGCTTCTTCTCACCGGCAGTCTCGACCGCGTACGTCACCGGCACGGAGAAATCATTTGGAGTGACGCCGTTGCTCTGCACCACACGGGTGCCCGAGGAGACCACCGTCACCACCGCTTCCTTTCTGAAGGAGAAGGTGGCCACCAGGCCGTGCATGTCCGTCCCGGGCGGCACCACCACCTGGATTACTTTCGGTTCCACCGACTCATCGATCGCTCCGATTGCACCGCGCGGCAGCTGCGGATTTGCGGCAGCCAGGAAAGCGAATGATTCCGCGGGCCCGTGCCCCCGGCCTGTGCTCGCGCACCCGGCGAGCGCCACGGCCGCGGCGGCGACACAGAAAACACACCGCAGGATCTTGTTCATGTCAGTCTCCCCCTCGCACTTTGTGTGTGGAATATACTATTTCTCAAAGGTTGCTGACACTATATTCAAGTTGTCAATGACGAAGCCGGCTATTCTGACAATAGACGATGAGCCCGAAGTCCTGAACGCCATAGAGCGCGATCTTCGCAAGCACTTTGCGGCCGAGTACAGGATACTGAAGGCAGGCTCCGGAGCGCAGGCGATGGACGCCGTCCGCGAGCTGAAGAAGCGCAACGCCACAGTGGCGCTGTTCCTCGTCGACGCCCGGATGCCACAGATGAGCGGCACGGAGTTCCTAGTCCAGGCCCGGCAGGTCTTCCCGGACGCGCGCAAGGTGCTTCTCACGGCCTACGCCGACACTGGGGTGGCAATCGACGGCATCAACCTCGTCCAGCTCGACCACTCCCGGATGAAGGTGTCTCCAGGCGACGTGTTCGCCGAGGCGCCGTCGGAAACACTGACGGTGCCCCGGGAGCACTTCCCCGAGATGATCCTGCGGTGCCCCCAGATCACGGAAACCCTGGTGCACGTGATGGTCGATCGCACGCGGTACTTCACTTCCAGCGATCTGCACGACGAGAAGATGAAGTCCCTCGGCAAGCTGGCGGCGGGGCTGGCCCACGAGCTCAACAATCCCGCCTCGGCCGTTGTGCGCAGCGCGAAGTCGCTGGTGGAGGGGCTGGTCGAGGCGGAGGAGGCGTCGCGGGCATTGGGCGCCGCCCAGCTGACGCGATCCCAGCGCGAGGCAGAGACCGCGGTCACTCTGCCCGCGCTCGATCGGCTCGCCGAGGCGCTTCACGGCGGGCTGCTGGACGCGGCGCTGCGCTGGGTCGCACACGGATGCGCCGCGCGGTCACTGGCCAGGGAAATAGAGACGGCAGGGTCGCGGATCTACGAGCTCGTGGCGGCCGTGAAAGGATTCACGCAGGTTGACCGAGAGACGGCTGCGCAGCCCCTGAACGTGGGCCAAAGCCTCGCGGACACGCTGACGATGCTCAGGGCCAAGGTGAAGGCGAAATCGGCAACCGTCGCCGTCGCCATCACCCCGGGGATACCCCCGGTCATGGCCTATGGAGGCGAACTGAACCAGGTGTGGCTGAACCTGATCGACAACGCGCTGGACGCAGTGGCCCCGGGCGGCCGCGTGGAGGTGAGCGCGGACCGGAAAGGCGCGAAGCTGGCCGTGAGGATCGCCGATAACGGGCCCGGAATTCCGAACGCCGTGCTCCCGCGCATCTTCGATCCGTTCTTCACTACAAAACCGGTCGGGCAGGGAACCGGCCTCGGGCTGGACATCGTGCGCCGGCTTGTGAATCGACATAACGGAGAGATCGACGTGGAATCACGTCCCGGGCACACAGTCTTCACCGTGAGCCTGCCGCTCCGGTCCGCATAGCGCCCTGCGCTGATTCCTTAAGTTGGGGAAGCATGCAACGACATGGATAATTCTGGTCAAAGAGCTTTTGTAGTCTTCAATCCCAAGGCCGGGCAACAAAACCAGGCCGAAGAGGTTCGCGCGGCGTTGGTACGTCATTTTACCCTACCGCGTTGGACCCTTGAAATATATGAAACGACGGGCAAGGAGGACGTCGCGGCGATCTGCCGTGCGGCGTGCGAAGCAGGCGCATCTCTTGTGATCTCGGCCGGCGGCGATGGGACCCTGGTCGGCGTCGCAAACGGCTTGGTCCATGGTTCTGTTCCGTTGGGCATACTTCCACTGGGTACTGCCAATTTCCTGGCGCGTGCGTTGCATATTCCTTTTAAACTGGACGAGGCAGTGGAACTGATGGTCGGTGAGCACGCCATCATCGAGGTAGATGCGCTGCAAGTGGGCGGGCGCTGCTACTTTTCCAATGTGAGCGTGGGAATGAGTCCGAAGGCTGTGAATGCGACCAGGGCGTCGGATAAGAGGCTCTTTGGCCGGTTTGCCTACCTCATTGCGATGGTCAAACAATCGACCATTTTCCAGCTTCGGCGGTATGTGTTGGGGCTGGATGGTCGGCGACGTTGGATCCGGGCTAGCGAGGTGATGATCTCGAACTCCACCTTGATGGAGAAGCCTTCCTCTCTCTCAGGCCCTCCTGCAACCCTTTGTGACGGCCAACTCGAGGTGTACGTTGTCACGGCGCGCACGTTGAGCGATTACATGAGGCTGGTGTGGGACCTGTTTCTTCGATCGGGCGGACCTTCAGCAGGGCTGTCCCACTGGACGGCCAGGACGAGTGCACGCATTGAAGCCTTCCGGCGTTCCCCGCTGGTGCAGGCGGATGGCGAGGTGATTGGTCACACCCCCGTGGAAGTTCATCTTGTCCCCAGGGCCATCCATGTAATCATGCCGAAAGCCAAGCCATAGGCTGTTTTGTCAGGCGTACCACTCGCGGACGCCGCCGGCCGCCTGCTCGCTTTCCAGCTCTCGCTGCGCCGCCATCTCCAACTGATAGGCTTCTGCCGCCACTTTCATGTCAGCACCCGAAGGCTCTCCGACGGCGTACGCCGCCTGGATGGCAAGCCTGGCCTTCCTGATTGTCGCCTCGGGATCGCCTGGAACGGGCTGAAGGTCCACCCCTATCCCGCCGCCCACGGCGTAGACGGAGCCGTCGGGTCCGACGACGGTATCGTAGACGATGACTCCCTTGCCGAGGGCAGCGAGATGTTTGTGCTCGTGAGCGCGGACCTCGGCATCCGCTTCCTGGAGCCGAAGTTGCGTGAGCCTTTGAGCGAGAGCCGCGCTCGCGTTCGCCGTTGACACGATTGCCGACATGTGGCGCGGCGCGCGAATGACCGCAGCGATTGATGCCACGTCCCCTCCGCCGGGGAGTACTCCCCCTGATACTCTCGCGCATGTTGCGCGGCTTGAAAAGCCCCCAAAGCCTCATGCAAGAGGTATATTTTAGAGAAGACAGATTTTTCGGAGGAGGGGCCGCATGCTTTCCAAGCTCGAAGTGTGCGCAACCATACCCGCAAGCGATTTGAAGCGTGCGAAAGAGTTCTATATCAAGGTTCTCGAATTCAAACCGGATTCAGAACTTCCCGGTGGTATTGTCTTCAAGTGCAGGAATTCCAGGTTCTTCCTGTATCCTACGCAGTTNNATCCCACGCAGTTCGCAGGGACCGCGAAAAATACACTTGCGTCCTGGGAGACTGGAAATCTTGAAAAAGAAGTAGCGGAGCTCAAATCCCGTGGTGTGAAGTTCGAGGAGTACGACTATCCCGAGCTGAAAACCGTGAACAGCATTGCCACCTCCGGCTCTCTCAAGGCTGCATGGTTCAAGGACAGCGAAGGGAATATTCTCGGAATTACTCAGCCCGGGTAGCAGGCCCGCGGTCAGCGGCGTGTCGGAAATGATGCGGATGAAGTCGCATCTGGGATGGCCGCTCCAAGGGCGGTTTTTTGCATAGACCGGGATCATTTTGTTCCTCCTGCCGTATGAGCCAATAACTATACACTTGTTAAGTAGTTATCAAGGCATCGCGGAAGGGATTCCGCGAGCCGGCGGAGTTTTATTGCCCCCTCCCACAACATGAGATATCATGCCGCACAAGAGGACCCTGGGAGGTCGAATGAAAAATCTTATTCTGCGCAAAGCGTGGCCACGGACGAACGGCGAGATCAGGGGACTGCCGCTGCGGGGAAAAGTCGAGGTCATTCGGGACCGGTGGGGGATCCCGCACATCTACGCTGAGAGCATGCGAGATCTCTTTATCGCGCAGGGTTTCGTTCATGCGCAGGACCGGCTCTGGCAGAT
>PMZS01000021.1 GCA_003170115.1 Spirochaetaceae bacterium | reverse complement strand
ACTCAGTTCGACAAGCTCCTAGTATGCGGGGGACGACCGCCTGGTGACGGCCGTCCCGCGATTCTTCTGCTATTTCGACCCTCCAAGATTCGACGCGACCTGATCCCACGAGACAACATTCCAGAACGCGCTGATGTAGTCCGGTCGCTTATTCTGGTATTTCAAGTAGTACGCGTGCTCCCAGACATCGAGTCCCAACAGGGGCTTCAGGCCCTGCGAGACGGGACTGTCCTGGTTGGGCAGGGCGGTGATCACCAGCTTGCCGGCCGCATCGGCGCACAGCCACGCCCATCCGCTCCCGAACAGGTTGGCCGCCGCATTTCCGAACTGCTCCTTGAACGCGTCAAAGCTTCCGAAGTTCCTGTCCAGCGTCGTTGCCAGCTCCCCCGAAGGCTTGCCTCCCCCCTTGGGCGAAAGCATCTTCCAGAACAGGCTGTGATTGAGATGACCGCCGCCGTGGTTGCGAACGGCCGTGCGGATATCGGCAGGGATCGAATCCAGCGTCTTCAAAATCTCCTCGATCGGCCGGCCCTGAAACGAAGGGGCCTTTTCGAGCGCGGCATTCAGCTTGGAAACGTACGTGGCATGGTGCTTCCCGTGGTGGATCTCCATGGTTTTCGCATCGATGTGCGGCTCCAGGGCGTTGAATGCAAAGGGAAGGTCTGGCAGACTGTATGGCATGATATACCTCCTGTTAGTATTCTGGTTAAATATTAGTATTTTAGTAATATATAGGCAAAGGTTTTAAGCGAGCTTTGCTTTTGCGGGAGGTCGACGGGATGGCAGCACGGATCAAGGAGAAGGTGCTCGCGGAAAAGCTGGGCGCGGTGCGCAAGGCGAAGAATCTTTCGCCAAAAGTGCTGGAAAAGCTGGAGTCCCTCATTCGAGAAGGCGATGACTTCCAGCTCTTTCGAATCAATCCCATCCGATTCGCCGGTGAAAGGGGGGTGATCGAGCACGAGGCAATCGATGCCTTTCTTCACGGGGCCAAGAACGGAATGTTCCAGATGGAGTGGAACCTTGTCTGCCCGACCTGCGGTGATTCGGTGGACAGCTTCCGATCACTGAACAAGCTGAACTCCCATTTCTACTGCACCGTGTGCGACCTGAACTCCGAGGCGACGCTGGATGACTACATCCAGGTGACCTTCACGATTTCCCCGGAGATCCGCGAAATCTCCTACCATCGCCCCGAGGGCCTGTCCATCGAGGACTATCATCTGAAGTACCATTTCAACCAGGGTGCGACCATCCCCGGCGGACAGCGGTTCATCGACGCGGTGCCATCCCTCGTGAAGGGGTTGTCGTACATCGGCCCGGGCCAGAAGAAGCGCTTCGAGCTGGAAACCAAAGGAGGGACGATCACCCTGAACGACCTCATGCACCACCAGAGCGCGGCGGTCGCCGTGAAAGGCCGGCCGGTGGACATGCCGCAGACACTCGCCGTGCGGCTGGAATCCGGAAAGCTCGTCTCCGAGCGCTCCGAAGTGGCTCCCGGCAAAGTGGTCGTAGCGCTGGACAACCGCACGGCGGCCAAGGCGTCGATGCTGATCCTGAACTTCCCGCCCGGTTTCGAGAAGAAACGCCTCATCTTCGAGCCCTTCCTTTCGGGCAAGAAGCTCATCTCCGTACAGACCTTCCGGAACCTGTTCAGCTCCGAGGTCATACAGGGCACCGAGGGAATCGGCGTCAGGGACATCACCATTCTCTTCACTGATCTGAAGGGATCCACGGCGCTGTACGAGCGCATCGGGGACCTGAAAGCCTTCTCCCTTGTGCACCAGCATTTCGACCGACTGGGCAGCGTCATCACTGAGAACTCCGGGGCCTTTGTGAAGACTATTGGCGATGCGGTCATGGCATCGTTCCTGAACCCGCTGGATGCGGTCAAAGCGGCCCTGGAAATGAATCGCGAGATCACCCGGTTCAACCGCGCCTTCACCAGTCGGGACGTGATCCTGAAGATCGGCATTCACAAGGGTCCCTGCATCGCCGTGACCCTGAACGACCGGCTGGACTACTTCGGACAGACGGTGAACACGGCGGCCAGGGTCCAGGGGCTCGCGGGGGCCGAAGAGGTCTACGTCACCGATGACGTAATCGCCTTCCCGGGCGTGAAGACCGTGCTGAAGGGCTGCAAGGTCTTCGGCGGCAAGGTGAAGCTCAAGGGAATCCAGGATGCGATGCAGGTGTACAAGATCGTGGCCCCCGATTTCGGGGGCGCCGGGGGCGGCACGCGCAGCGGTCCGGCCGCGGGGCTCAGGGCATCAGCAGGAGCAGCGGCCGCGAAACGAGCTCCATGAACCGGGGAATGAACCTGCACGCGTAGACCCCGGGAGCTTCGGCTCCTCCGAGACGGAGGCCTGCGCGTCGTACCGATCAGGGTTCAGGCGCGCTGAGAACCACCTCGGGGAAATAAGTCCGGTATCGGCGTGCGTCTCGCGTGAGCAGTCTGAGTCCGTCCAGCTGCGCGTGTGCTCCGACGTAAAAGTCCGGCAACGTCGAACGACGCTCGCCGCCATCCTTTCGGTAGCGAGTGAATGCGCGAGCGGCAGGGAACGCTGCCCCATAGGGAAGCAGGAGCTTTGCGATGCCGAGTCTTCGGAGCTCGGAGTCCAGCTCCTGCTCGTGGGCAAAAGCCAGGGATACCTCGGCATAGATGATCGGATTCAGGGCAACTTCACCGGCGGCAAGCGCCGACCGCAATTGATTTTTCGACCAGTCCACCCAGCGAGGATCGGCGGTGAACACGTCAAGCAGGACATTCGCGTCGACCAGGGTGGTCATTCGTCTCCCCGCGTCAACTGAATGATCTCGTCGGTCGAAAGAGGGACCGTGGCGCTGCCGGTCGCCTTTGCCAGCCGCCGGTCCATCTCCTCCGCGCGCGATCGCGCCGGCCTGATCAACACTCCACGATCCGTCGCTTCGAAGCACACTTCGGTGTCCGGAGCGAGGCCGTAGCGCTCTCTGAGCGGGTGTGGAATCGTCACCTGCCCTTTGGCAGTAATTCTCATTAGTAGGAATATTACTTTCAAGAAGTTGGAAAGTCAGGAGGAATCCCGCAACGACCGGTTCCTGGTGCATGCGCCCCTCTGCGTCGGGGGAGGCTGTCGGGGGAGGCCTGAGAAAGTGCAGCGGGATTATGTGAGCGCGCTGATTAATGAAGCCGGGTGCGGTGCGGGAGCCCGCGGATTTCCGCGGCAATTTCTTCCATGCAGTCCTCGGCCTGAGGATACAACCCGATCTTGTCCATGAAGGCATGATCCATGCCGCAATATCGAATCAGCCGGGTTCTCACTGATGCCCTCTTCAACTTGCGTGCAAAGGCCTCGGCTTCGAGGCGCAAGGCGTCGTACTCGGCGGTGAGGATCAAAGTCGGTGCCAGCCCCGTGGCATCGGCAACGTAGAGCGGTGAGACAAGCGGATCCGTGGAGTCATGCCCCTGCAGGTAGACGGATTGCAGCAGGTCGACATCGCCCCTCAGGGCCAAGATGATGCCCGTAATCAGCTCACGGTGATTGCTGATTGCGTACTCTGATAGATCCCACGCGTATTCTTCACAGGGCCCGCGCGCCAGGTCAACCGTCGGGTAGATGAGCGCCTGCAAGGCGATCATGCCGCTTTTCCTGTCTCGGTCCATGATTGCGCACGCCGCTGAAAGGTTGCCGCCGGCGCTGTCTCCGGCCACGGCGATGCGTCCAGGATCTATGTTGAGCTCCCGGGCGTGGGCGTGAACCCAGGTGACCGCATCAAAGCAGTCGGTCAGGCCGGCGGGAAAAGGGTGTTCGGGCGCAAGGCGGTAGTCCACGGAAACCACGACTGCTCCCGCATTTTTCGCCAGCGCCTTGCATGGGTTTTCCACCACCTTCATGGTGCCGCCCATGAAGCCGCCGCCGTGGAAGAATAATACCGCAGGCATTCGATCGGACTTTCCCGGGTAATAGATCGCAATCGAGACTTGCCGATCCGTCCCAGGGAATGTTCGCTCCTCTTTGTGGATGCCCCCACCCGTGACGTCAGTGTTCGGCCAACCCATGGACGCGCGTATTTTTCGCATGTCCAGAGTCAGCGGATTGAAGTTCCCCGAGTGAGCTGGCTTCGGAAAGAGAGATTCACTTTTCCGACTTTCGACGACTCTCAGGACGCGGGGATCGAGGTCGCCTTCCCGGTCGGAGTCGGGGATACGTTTGATCTCGATCGTGATGCCCTTGTTTTCAAAGCTGAACGTGCGAGTCTTGAGTGTGCTGAGGAGTTTTCCGTATTCTGAGCGTTCCGCCAAATTCGGATCCTGCTTCGCCTACAGCTTCATGAGCGTCTCAATCACATCCTCGGCGCTCACATCAGCTTTTCGGAGCTCGGTAATCTTGCGCCCCCGCCCCATGATGACAAACCTGTCGACGATGGGGTAAATGTGGTAGACGTTGTGATCAACAATGATTTCCGACAGGCCCTTTTCCCTCACAGATTCGGCGAATTTCAGAACCTTGTCGGTTTCCTTGAGTGAGAGCGCGGCGGTGGGCTCGTCAAGGAGAAGCATTTTGCCGCCGAACTCCATGCAACGGCCAATACAGAGAGATTGACGTTCACCTCCTGACATATACTGGACACTCTCATCAGCCTCCCGGACGTGAACGCCGATATCCCACATCATTTCGATGCTCTTTTTCTTCATTTCCGCCTTGTCCAGTACCCTGAAAGGACCGAATGACCTGGTCACTTCGCGCCCAAGGTAAAAATTCCGCCAGAGATTCATCAAATCCACGACGGCGGTACTTTGGTAGACCGGTTCGATACCGATGGCTCTCGTATTGCGAGGGGAAACGAACGTGACTCGCTTGCCCTCAAAATAGATGTCTCCCTCATCAGGCTGGTACACGCCCATCAGCAGGTTGATGATCGTGGATTTGCCCGCGCCGTTATCTCCCACAAGACCGACGATTTCACTTCTTCCGACCGTAAAGCTGACGTTTGAGAGAGCCTGGACCGCGCCGAAAGACTTGCTGATGTTTCGAATCTCGAGGATGTTTTCCTGGTTCATTTGGAAACCTTGCCTCTTCTTCCCCCCACGACGACCAGATTGATGATGACGACCACGAGAATGATGGCCCCGACGAACGCGCGGTACCAATAGGGTGACGCTCCGGCGAGAATGAGACCGCTGTTTACCGAGGAGAGCAGCAGTACCCCGAGAAGAGTGCCGATGATGCTGCCGCGGCCGCCCGTCAGGAGGCATCCTCCAATGATGCCGGAAGCCATTGCATCGAACATGAGGTCAAATCCGACCGATGGGTTGACCGAATAGACGCGGGCCGTGGACACACAGCCGGCGAAGCCGGCCAGTGCTGAGCAGGTGATGAAGTTCGTCATCTTCACCCGCAGCGTGTTGATGCCCATCTTCCGTGCGATCGTTTCATTGCCTCCCGTTGCGAATGCCCAGTTGCCATACCGGGTTGAGTTCAGTGTGAAATGGAAGAAAAGAACGATGAGGATCATCCAGAGAAACGAGATTCGGAAGTCTCCGAAACGTTTCGCGAGGATTGTAAACCAAAGGTTCTCGCCGGACACCTGAGTGATAAAGCCGCCGGTAATGGCAAGCAGGAGCCCGCTCAAGAGCATCATCGTTGCCAGAGTGACGATGAATGACGGCAGCTTGAAACGCAGCGTGATCGTCCCATTTATGAATCCCACCAGGGCTGCGAACGCCATCGCGACGAGAAATCCGATGAATACCGGCAGGTGAAAGGCTTGGGAGGACTGTATCATGATCGTCGGCACGAACACGTACACGCTGCCCACTGAGAGATCCATTTCCCCGGATATCTGGAGGAAGGCCATGCCGACCGCGATGATGCCCATCTCGGCGGCCACGGTACAAATGCTCCCCACGTTCGCCGGCCAGAGGAACTTGGGCGATAGCAGGTAAAAAACGCTCCACACGACAACGAGTCCGGCCGTCACGCCAGCCTCGGGACGAGTGATAAGCTTTTTCCACGAGTAGCGCTTCAAAGCAACTTGCGACGGATGAGCGCCAGATCCCATGAGCGATTCTCCTTCTTTGGCCTGTACGTGGGCGTCTCAATAAGGCGCGGCCGCCGCCGTCGAGCAGGAAAGAAAGCGCCTTACGGCATACGCCGTAAGGCGCCTCGAATGATCACGATCCTCCGGTCGCAGCGAGCTGCTTCTTTACGATGTCGAGGTTGCTTTTGTCGACAAGTGTCGGCCCAGTCGGTGTACTGACCGGGGGGAGCACCCCGAAGGCATTATAGAGGTAGAGCTGTTCGACCGAAATAAAGCCTTGGGCGAACGGTTGCTGGATCACCGTGTAGATGATCGTCCCGGAATCAATGCCGTCCAGCGTTTTCTGATCGACATCGAAGGTCGCGATCGATACTTTTCCGATCAGTCCCCGTTCTTTCAAAAGCTGCAGGGCCGGGTTGACGCTGACCGGGCCAAGAACGAAGACAACGTTCGTGTCAGGATACTTTGTGAGATATGCCCCAAGGACGTTGCTTGCGGTTGCCGGATCCGTGGTCAGGTTGAGCTTCTCGATCGGTATATTGTTGGCGGACATTACCCGCATGATCCCGCTTGCCCGATTTTCGATGGGTGTCGACCCAGGATACATGAGGCCAACCACCGTGCGCACTATCTTCGTTTTTGTGAGGGTCGCCTTCGCGAGGATTTCGCCCGTCGTTCGCTCGTCCTGGCCGACGTATCCTATGTACTTCGTTCTCACGTCATCGGAACGGGTATCCGGCGTGTTATATGCGAGAACGGGGATGCCTTTTGCGATGGCATCGTTGAGGAGCTTGCTCATGGACTCCGGGAACCAGAGGCCGGTGATGATGCCGTCGGGCTTGGCGGCGATCGCCACTTCGAGCTTGTTAGCCAGCCCGGCCGCATTCACCTCGCTACCCTGCAGCCCCAGGTAGTTGAGCGTGACAGGGAAGCAGGCCTCGGCAGCCTTCATCCCCTTGTAGACAGTCGCGAAAAACGTATCAACGCCCGGCTGCACTCCGATGGCGTAATAGGTATACGTTTTTCCCGCAGGTGCCGCGGTTACAACGACTGCAACTGCGAGCATCAAGAGAACGGCGAACATCGATTTTCGCATACACCCTCCTTTAAATTGGCTGCAATCAGTAGTGCAAACTGAATGCCAGGTTTGCATCCGAAGGACGAATAATAAGACCATACCCAGCAAGCACTTACGCGCGACAGTCAAAGGTGGATGAATCAGACGCAGTGTCGAAAGGGGGAAAATCCCCTCTTACGGGGTGATTTCACCCATACCGATATTATATTTCTTCATCCGGTAACGGAGAGTATCACGCGAAACGCCAAGAATTTTCGCGGCGGAAGTCACATTTCCCGCGCACATCGCGAGGGACTCCTCAATGAGCTCGACCTCGGAGGAAGAGAGTCGGTCTTCGCCCTTCTCATTGCGGGTCTCCGGTACCCCGAAGATCTCGCGCGGAAGATCCGACAATTCAATGGTTTCGCCCGACGACAGAATGACGCAGCGCTCAATAGCATTCCTCAGCTCGCGAACATTCCCAGGCCATTCATAGCGTGACAAGGCCTCCCGCGCCCCGTCTGAAATCGCTTTCGGTGGAACGCCGTTCGCGTCTGCAGACTTCTGAAGAAAATAATCGATCATTGGAGGTATGTCCTCCTTTCGGGCAGCAAGCGGAGGGATCGTGATCGTGATCGTATTGATCCGGTAGTAGAGGTCCTCCCTGAACGTACCGGCCTTTATCAGAGCCTTGAGATCGCGGTTTGTCGAGCACACGATACGCGTTTCAATGTTCACCGGCGTATTGCTTCCCAACGGCTCGAATGACTTATCCTCGATCAATCGAAGCAACTTGGGTTGAACCTCAATCGCGAGGTCGCCTATCTCGTCGAGAAAAAGGATACCTCCGTCTGCCGCCTTGGCCTTTCCGGCAAAGTTGGCGGAGGCCCCGGTGAATGCGCCCTTCCGATAGCCGAAGAGCTCGCTCTCGATAAGGGTACCAGGTATTGCCGCACAGTTCACCTTGACGAAAGGCTTCTCGGGAGAAAGGGCGTGCATGGCGCGCGCCACCATTTCTTTTCCCGTTCCGCTCCTGCCGAGAATGAGGACCGGTGCATTCCCCGCGGATATCTTCCGTACTGTCGCCATGATACCCGTCATTGCGCGTGATCGGTACACAGGTTCGACGAACCGTCGCGATATCCGCGGCCCCGGCCGGCCCTCCCCACCCTTTGTTTCGAGCATTCGCCTTACCACGTGGCGTATGATGTCTTTCTTGAACGGCTTGGTGATGTAATCCACGGCTCCTTTCTTTATCGTCTGCACGGCATCCGGGATCGTGCCATACGCAGTGATAAAAAGGAGCGGTATTTTCTTCAGGTGCGCAACGAGGTATTCCTGGATGCCTTTGCCACCGAGAACAGGCATCTTCATGTCCGAGATGATGAGATCGATCGAACTGTCCTTTTCCAGGATCTCTATGGCGGTTTTTCCGTTTTCCGCGGTAATGACGCCGAAACCGTCTTCACTGAAAAGCATTGTGAGGATGTCCCGTGTATCTCCATCGTCGTCCACGATAAGAATTTTCTTCATGCCTGATCCCTACAATTCAATGCGAACGGTGCAGCCGCATCCCGGCGTCGATTCGATGTCAAGCGAGCCTTCGTGCTTCTCCACGATCCTGTGTACGAACGGAAGACCGAGTCCAGTCCCCGCCTTCCGGGTTGTGAAAAAAAAGTTAAAGACGTTCTCTCTGGTATCTTCGTCCATGCCTTTCCCGCGGTCCTGTATCTCTATGTGAAGCCGGCCTTTGTCCATGGCCGCGCGGACTTCTACGGTGGCATGCGGCGGGGAGCTCTGCAGGGCATTGAGGACGAGGTTTGAAAGCGCCGCGTGAATAAGATTTCGGTCCAGGGGATAGAGAATTGTCTGGTCCACGCCGCTTGCATCGATCCGCACGTCCTTGAAATCCTTCATTGGCATGTCCTCCATGACGGAGGCAACGAGCTCCCCCAAATGGACCTGTTCCTTGTTGAACACCAGGGGTCGAACGTAATCGAGCAGGTTGTTGACCATATATTGCAAGGCTTCGATTTTCCGGATCAGCATGGACGTTATTTTTTCAAACTCGTCTTTTCTTGCGGTAACCGAAAAGTTATCCTGCAGCATTTCCACCGAAAGCTTCATGACGGTGAGCGGAGTACTGATCTGGTGCGCGAGGCTCGACGAGAGCTCCTTGATCGCGGTGAGCCGCGCGTACATATCGAGGGTTTCGAGCTGACGCAGATCGATCGATCCTTTCTCAACGTTTGCGAAGTTCCTCCCATTCCGCAAAACGACGAACCGGTCGGCGACCTGAAACACCTCGTCAGCCTTGTGGGTGATGAAAACTACCGAGAGCCCGTTCGATTTTGCCTTTCTCACGAGGTTGAGAACTATGGATGTCTCCTCTTCCGAAAGCGCCGTCGTCGGCTCATCCAGAATCAACAGGCGAACCCCGAAATGGAGCGCCCTCGCAATCGTTATGGCTTCTCTTTGACCGCCCGAGAGCGTGCCCGGGTAATCGTCAAAACAGTTCACACCCCGTATTCTCAGCCGATCCATTTCCTGACCCAGGATTTCGTCCATTTTCCTTCGGTCGACATACCTGGGATAGCGCAGTTCTTTCCCGAAGATCGCAAGGTGTTTGTATGGTTCTCGGCCAAGAAAGAAATTGTTCGCAATGCTCATGGTCTCAATAAGCGAAGATCCCTGGTACTTGATTTCTATGCCGGAGTGTTGGGCGTCTTCCGGCGAACGGAAAGAGACTAGTTGCCCGTCGAAAAATATCTTCCCGTCGAACGGTCTGCAGTAACCTGTGAGGGTGTTGACCAGGGTCGTTTTTCCGGCACCGTTGTCGCCGATGAGACCCACAATCTCATTCTTCCCTATTTGAAAGTTCACACCGTCAAGTGCAACCACGTTTCCGTATCTGACACAGATGTTTTCCATGCGCACGAGCGGAGGTAGCGTCAGATTCGATTGATCCTGGTCCCTCTCCACGGCACTCCCTTGCAACGAAATGATGGCAACTAGTATAGCCCAAGTTTAACACTTCGAAA
>PMZS01000083.1 GCA_003170115.1 Spirochaetaceae bacterium | reverse complement strand
ACTCGCTCCGCGTGTCGTGCATCGCGGAAAAGGCCCTGCTCTTTCTGTTCACCGAGCAGAACCTCCTGCCCAACGAGCTTTTCCTCCAGCTCGTGAGGGAGCTGGACATGGACCTGGACTACCTGCGGCGAAGACTATCGGACTGCCGCCGCGCGTCGGTGCTGGAGTCAGCGTGAGCGCCCGTAGCCGCGCGGCGGCCGCTGCATGCGCCGCGGCGCTCCTCCTGTGTGCGGGGTGTTCGGGCAAGCCACCGGTGCTCTCCCGGGTCTTCGGCAGGGTCATCTACGCCCACGATTCGGCAACGAGCACGAACACCGAGACGCTCGGCGTCTTCCTCGTGGCCAGTGACCCGGACGGCATGGAGAACCTGAGCGCATTTTACGTCATCAACGATGAGGCCGAGCTGTTCTGGAAGGTGGACAGCACCACCTGGGTGACGTCGAACGCGGAAGGAGAGACGTGGATCGGCACTACTTCCCTTGCGATGCCCGGCACCACGCCTATCCCGCCGGGAGAATACCGGGTGGTCCTGCAGGCAAACGGGGGGGCCACTGTTGAAGAGACTCTGACGGTGCCCTCCCGCGCCGTTTCCGCGGTGGACGCGAAGTACCCCACGGCGGTCATCGAGAACGGCCTTATCAAGGTGTCGGGCGCGGCGGCGGGATACGAGATCTGGGTGTATGGCAAGGACGGCAAGTTCGCCGCCTCCTTCCCCTCCACGGGTGCCTCGAGCCCTGTCTCCCTCCAGACGATCGAGGCATCCGCCCCTCCCGCGGGAGGGTTCACGTTCCGAGTATTCGCGTGGAACCCCGGGGCAGGGTACGGCGTGCTTTCCGCGCCGTACCCGTCAGGGAAATAGCGCCATGGATCCCTGCATACTGGCCCTGGACCAGGGGACGACGAGCTCACGTGCCCTGGTGTTCGACCGCACCGGAAAGGCTCTCGGCATCGCCCAGAAGCCTATCCGCCAGATCTATCCAAGGCCCGGCTGGGTGGAGCACGACCCCATGGAAATCTGGTCCACTCAGCTTGCCGCCGCGCGCGAGGCGATCGCCGAGGCAAGAATCAACACCGCGCGGATCACCGCAATCGGGATCGCCAACCAGAGGGAAACCGCCGTGTTCTGGGACCGGGCCACGGGTGCCCCGATCGGACCCGCCCTGGTCTGGCAGGATCGCCGAACGGCGGAGATCTGCCGCACCCTGTCCGCCCGCGGACTTGAGCGCATCATAAGGGAGCGCACCGGTCTCCTGCTCGATCCCTACTTCTCAGGCACAAAGATCATGTGGGCGCTTGAGAACATTCCGGGGATGCGCGAGAGAGCCCAGGCGGGAGACGTGTGCTTCGGGACGGTGGACTCGTGGCTCGTACGCATGCTCACCGGGCGGCACGCGACGGATCCCTCGAATGCTTCCCGAACCCTCCTCTTCGACATCCACGAGGGCAGGTGGGACCAGGAGATACTCTCCGCGCTCGGCATTCCCCCCGCGATGCTCCCGATCGTGGCTCCCTCCGCGTCGGATTTCGGCGTGGCTTCCGGCAGCCTTCTCGGAACAGAGATACCGGTGCGTGGAGTGCTGGGCGACCAGCAGGCGGCGCTTCTGGGCCAGGCGTGCCTCGAGCCGGGGATGGTGAAAGTGACCTACGGCACGGGGTGCTTCTGCCTCCTCTGCACGGGCCGGGAACCAGTCGCCTCGCGCAATCGCCTCCTCACCACCGTCGCCTGGGACCTTGGCGACGGTCTCGAGTATGCGCTGGAAGGGTCGGTCTTCATCGGCGGCGCGGTCGTGCAGTGGCTGCGCGATGAGCTGCGGATCCTTTCCTCTTCCGCCGAATCGGAGATCCTCGCCCGCACGGTGGCGGATACGGGCGGTGTCTATTTCGTCCCGGCGTTCGTCGGTCTCGGCGCGCCCTGGTGGGACCCGGATACGCGCGGCGCGGTGTTCGGCCTGACCCGGGGCACCCGCCAGGAGCAGGTTGTCCGCGCCGCCCTTGAGAGCATCGCCTACCAGACCCGGGACCTCGTTGACGCGATGGAGGGGGACGCGGGCAGGTCGCTGAAGTCCGTCCGCGTGGACGGCGGCGCCTCGGTGAACGGCTTTCTCATGCAATTCCAGGCCGACATTCTCGGCATTCCCCTGGTCCGTCCGCGCAGCAGCGAGACGACGGCACTGGGCGCCGCATTTGCCGCGGGGCTGTCTGCCGGAGTATGGAAGAGCAGGGAGGAGCTCTCCCGGATCTGGCAGCCGGATACGATTTTCGAGCCGCGGATGGACGCGCCCAGACGCGCCGCGCTCATGGAGGGTTGGAAGGCCGCGGTTGCATCCGCACAATTGTTCGGGAGATACTGCCGCCAAGGGGAATCGAACCCCTGACACACGGATTTTCAGTCCGTTGCTCTACCGTCTGAGCTACAGCGGCGATATCGGCACATACTACCGGGGGACCTGAAAAAGTCAAGTGCTGCCACGCCGCCCCTTCTATGGTATCTTCTGTTCATGCCGTCCCACTTCTCCCATCTCCTTTTTGCGGAGGATGCGCTCCGCGGCGCTCTCGGGCAGAAGGCGGATGAGCTCCTGGAGACGCACGGAAATCTTTTCCGGTTCGGCGCCCAGGGACCGGATTTCTTCTATCACAACCAGCGCACCATGCCGACGGGCCTGCGCTACGGGGTTGCCCTGCATCGGCACGGGTACGGCTCGTTCGTCCAGGAGCTTGTGCGGGAATCCGCGCGCCTGTCCGCGGGGCCCGGCTCCGAGCTCTCCGCATTCATCCTCGGCTTTACCACGCATGCCCCGCTGGACCGTCTCGCGCATCCCTTCATCGGCTACTTTGCCGGCTGGGTGGATCCCAGGGAGGAGGCGAACAGGCGGCTGTACCACGCGCATCCCTTTCTGGAGCGCATCCTCGACATCCTCGTACTCCGCGAGCGCTATGGGATGCTCCCCGCCGAGTTCGACTTCCTCAACAAGGTGCGCTGCGGCGCAACCCTCCCCTACCCTGTGATCAAGGCGATGGTGAAGGGCCTGAACACGATCTATCCCGCTTACAACTACAAAAGTCGAAACAGGCAACGCATTCAGAACGCGTATCACGATGCGATCTTCTTCTACAAGCTCACCAACCACCTCAACCCCGATCTCATGAAGCTCGCTTTCCGCAAGGATCGCAAGGAAGGATTCCGCGAGAAGCGGCTGGGTCTTCTCCACCCCCGGGAGGTCCCCGTGGGATACGACTTCCTCAATCTCTCGCACCAGTCCTGGTGCCACCCCTGCGACGACAGCGCGCTGACCAACGCGAGTTTCCTCGACCTCTATGACGAGGCACTCCAGCGCTGCATTGTCATGCTGGGCGACGTCTACCGCGCGCTCTGCGGACAGGCGCCCGTGGAAGGTCTCGCTTCGCGTCTTGGCAATGAAAGTCTCGATACCGGTCGGGAGAACTGCACGCCGGTCCACTCGAGACCGCTCCCCCTGCGCGAGATCATGGACGAGCTGTACAGGAAGATGGAAGCCGAAGTGGGCGGCGTATCGAGCTAAGCGCGTGAGGAAAAAAGGAAAAGAGATCGCCTCAGAGCCCGCGCTGGCTGGGTACAACCCGAGGAGCTGCTCCGCCTTTTTTCCGTAGTCCAGCCGGCCGGTTAACCGGTTGAGCTTGAGCAGGTAGGGCTTTTCTGCGTCGAAAGGCGATTCATGCCGTCTTTCCGGTCAAGGGTACGCGCGCCCCATTGATCGTCGCGGCCTTGTCCGAACAGAGGAAAAGCATCGCGGCAGCGATCTCCTCGGCGGGCGTGGATTTGCCATAGGGCTTCCTGGGTTCCGTGCCGCGCGCCTCTGGAAAGTCTATCGAATCGACGACGACCAGGTTGGCCGTCGAGCCTGTTCCCCGCAGCTCGTCGGCGAGGGCCAGGACGAGCGCATCTGAGGCAGCCTTCGCCATCGAGTAGAGCGCGCTCTTTGCCGTCGGCGCCTGCGCTTTCGGGGAGGTGACCGCGATGAAACGCCCCCCTCCTCTCTTCAAAATCCCGGCAAACGCCCGCACCACGCTGAGCGTGGTGCCGATGAGCATGCCCTGCAGCTCATTCCAGTCGGAGAGGGAGAGCTCCGCAAGGGAAGCGCCTCCCTTGTACCCCCCCACAAGGTGCAGGACGACATCCACCCTGCCGAACCTCTCCTGGACCGCCGCTGCCCACGCCCGCGCTGCCGCCGCATCCGCGAGGTCCACACCGGAGGCAAGGCGGCGCATCGGCGGGACGCCGAGAGTGTCCAGGAGCAGGACGAGCTTCTCCTCGGACCTGCCCGCCAGCGCGAGTGAAGCTCCCGCATTGAAAAACGCGCGCGCCACCGTCGGTCCCAGTCCGCCCGCGGCCCCGGAAATCGCCATGACTTTTGCCTGTTCCATGAGTATAGTATCCGCATGCAGAACACGAACGGGCAACAACCCACGGATCTCTCCTCCACTGTTGCGCTGAACAACGGCGTGCAGATTCCCTGGCTGGGCCTGGGAGTCTTCAAGTCGCCCCCGGGCAGGGAGACCGAGCAGGCGGTGCGCTGGGCGCTGGAAATCGGCTACCGTCACGTGGACACCGCCGCGTACTATGAGAACGAGGGAGACGTCGGACGCGCGCTCAAGGACAGCGGCGTTCCGCGCGAAAAGGTCTTCGTCACGACAAAGGTCTGGAACTCGGACCAGGGATACGAGCAGACCCTGAAGGCGTTCGACCGCAGCCGGAAGAACCTCGGAGTCGAGGTCGTGGATCTCTACCTCGAGCACTGGCCGGTGCGGGAAAAGTACAAGGAGACCTGGAAGGCCCTGGAAAAGCTGCTCGCTGGCGGAAAGGTCAGGGCCATCGGTGTGAGCAACTTCCTCGTGCACCATCTGGAAGATCTCATGAAATCCGCCTCCGTCACCCCGGTCCTGAACCAGGTGGAGTTTCACCCCTTCCTGGTGCAGAAGGAGCTTCTCGAATTCGACGCACGGTCGGGAATCCGGCACGAGGCCTGGTCGCCCCTGACCAGGGGACGCAGGCTTGATAACCCGGTGATCACGAGGGTCGCGAACAAGCACGGGAAGACCAACGCCCAGGTTGTGCTCCGCTGGGACCTGCAGCTCGGCGTGGTCACGATTCCGAAATCCGTGCACCGCGAGCGGATACTGGAAAACAGCAAGGTCTTCGATTTCCAGCTCGATGCAGAGGACGTGGCGCTCATCACGGGCCTGGACGCCGGGGCCCGCATCGGGCCGAATCCTGACACCATCACCTTTTGATAGTAGGATAGGAATCATGTCAGGTCCTGCCGAGGCCTATCGCAGGGAACAGGGTGCAGGGAAAAAGGCGAAGCCGCAACGGGACCCCAGCATCAAGGGTTTCATCAAGGAAACCAGCCGGGACACCGGGTACCGCAAGGCCGCCCAGTTCCTCATGCTCCTCGGAAAGGACGAAGCGGCGCGCGTCCTGCGGCATATGTCCGCGGAAGAGGTGGAGGGCATCACGCTTGAGATCGCGCGGACCCAGCACATCGAGGAAAAGGAAGCTGCCAAGATCCTGGAGGAGTTCGGGTATATCCGGGAGACGAAGGACCTCATCGCCAGCGGGGGAATCGAGAAAGCGGAGGAGATGCTTGTCGCCTCCATCGGCAAGGAGAGGGCGGACGCGATCCTCGAGCGGGTCCGCAAGGACATGGCACCGCCCCCCTTCACGTTCCTCCAGGACATCGACGTGCACCAGGCCATCTCCCTGGTTCGAAGTGAATCGGTGCCCGTGGCCGCGCTGATCCTCGCGCACCTCGAGCCGAAGTTCGCGGCGCGGATCCTCCAGGCGCTGAGTCCCGAGGTGCAGAGGGAAATCATCCCGCGTATCGCGAAAACCCTGAAAGTCGATGCCGAGGTGATTCAGAAGGCGGAAGAGACGCTGCGCAGCAAGGTGCGCGACCTGGCCGAACCGGTTACCGAGGAGGTGGACGGGAAGGCCGCATTGACCGAGATCCTGCGATACATGGACCCCGCGAAGGAGCAGGCGATACTGGCGGAGCTGGAGCCGAACACCGCCAACCAGATACGCAAAAAGCTGTACACGATCGACGTGGTCTTCCAGATTCCCGACAAGGAGCTGCAACGGGTCCTGCGGGATTACGCGGACAGGGAGCTTGACCTGGTCCTCCGTGGCGTGGAGGAAAAGACCCGGCAGCGGATGCTCGCCTCTGTTTCCGAACGGCGACGGGGTCTCATCCAGATGGAAGAGGACTTCAGCAATCCGGTCCGCAAGGCGGACCTCGACCGCGCGCAGCAGGACTTCCTGGAATACATCCAGCTCCTCGAGCAGAAGGGCGAGCTCGTCATCCTCCGAGAGCGCGAAGAGTTCGTATAGATCGCTCCCAGACTTTCGCGCGCCTCATTCCGAAACCTATGCAAACCGCAAAAAACGCAAGCAATCTGCGCTTTTTGCGGTTTGCATAGGGTATGGAGGTCGATGCCGGAAAACCGGTATGCGCTGCCTACAGAGTCTGCAAGGCTCGCGCTCGCCTGCCGGGAGTGCTTGCTTCATGGAGCGGGAGGCCCTTCAACACCGCAGCGATCGGCCGGCAGCTCGGGGTTTCACGACCCACTGTAGTCAAATATGTGCGCTCACTTGAGCGTGCAGGGCTGGTCCGCCTCCTTCCGTTCTACGGGGGCAGCAGACGGCCACTGCTCTTGTTGAGCTCGTCCCCGCGCGGCGTGTGGGTGGAGCAGCTTATCTCCCGGCTATTGCAGATAAAGCCCGAAAGCCGTTTTTTCTGGTGGAAAACCGGCAGAACCCGTCAGGTCGACCTGATCGCCGATATTGGAACTGAGCGGATCGGATTCTGCTTCCTGGATTCACCGCTGCCAAGGCGCCGAAACTGGCTCGCGCTGGACATCGCATCATGGCGGGATGTGATCCGGCGCGGCTTCCTGCTGTACGCAGGGACCTGGTCTTTCACAGTTGCCTCGGTGATTCGGATACTCCCGATCATTTCGTTCATGTCCGAGCTGGATGAATGGATTCTGCGCCGACAGTCGAAGCCACGGATCAAGTACAAGTGCCTTGTCCGTTGGGCGGGACCTCGATAAGATGCCGCCATGGAAACGGTAGAGATTTCAGACATCGGGCGGCATGTCGACCAGGAGGTCGAGATCCGCGGGTGGCTGTACAACATCAGGTCCAAGGGAAAGATCGCGTTCCTCCAGCTCCGCGACGGGACGGGGAAGATCCAGGGTGTGGCCGAGGAAGCGGGCTGCGGCGCCGAATGCCTTGCCTGCATCGCGGAGCTGAAGATGGAAGCTTCGGTGAAAGTCCGGGGAAAGGCGCGAAGGGACGAGCGCGCGCCCTCCGGCTTCGAGCTCACCGTGACCGGCGTGGAAGTCGTGCAGAATCCCGCCGATGACTACCCGATCTCCAAGAAAGAGCACGGTATCGACTTCCTCCTGGAGAACCGGCACCTGTGGCTGCGATCGAGCAGACCCACCGCCATCATGCGGATCCGCGACCAGGCGATCACCTCGTTCCGTGCGTTTTTCCGCGAGCGGGGTTTCCTCCTCATCGACACTCCCATTCTGACCGGATCCATTGGTGAGAGCGCCGGGACGTTGTTCACCGTTCCCTACTTCGACCTGGGGGACGCGTACCTCGCCCAGACCGGCCAGCTCTACCTGGAGGCGGCCTGCATCGCCTATGGGAAAGTCTACAATTTCGGCCCCACCTTCCGGGCGGAGAAATCCAAAACCAGGAGGCACCTCACGGAGTTCTGGATGCTGGAGGCGGAGGTGGCCTATGCGGACAATGCCGACAACATGCGTCTTCAAGAAGACATGGTGAGCAGGGTGGTGGCCGACGTGTGTGCCAACTGCGCCGCGGAGCTCGCCGCACTGGAGCGCGACGTCGAGCCC
Source organism: Spirochaetaceae bacterium (assembly GCA_003170115.1). Taxonomy (GTDB): domain Bacteria; phylum Spirochaetota; class Spirochaetia; order SZUA-6; family Fen-1364; genus Fen-1364. Next base: position 10,500 of record PMZS01000083.1, on the reverse strand, counting down.
CTGAAAAAGGTGCAGCCTCCGTTCATCCGCATGGACTACGGTGATGCGGTGAAGACCCTCCAGGGGAAAGGCAGCACCATTCAATGGGGCGACGACCTCGGCGGTGAGGACGAGACAGTCCTCACGAAGCTGCACGAGAAGCCGATTTTCGTCATGAACTATCCGAAGAAGGCGAAAGCCTTCTATATGAAAGAGAACCCGGAGAACACAGAGACGGTGCTCTGCTCGGACCTTCTCGCCCCCGAGGGCTACGGCGAAATCATCGGCGGATCGCAGCGCGAGGACATACTGGAAAAGCTGCTCTCACGGATCCACGAGGAGAAGCTGCCCGAGGAGTCCTACGGCTGGTATCTCGACCTGAGGAAGTACGGCTCGGTGCCGCACTCGGGCTACGGGATCGGGCTCGAGCGCACCCTCGCGTGGATCTGCGGAAGCCAGCATATCCGTGAGTGCATCCCCTTCCCGCGCACGATTTCGCGGATCTATCCGTAGACAGACTTGAGCGCTTCGGAGGCATAGACCGCGAAATCCTCCGGCAGCTCATGTCCGGTGCCGGCCATGGTCCGCGTCTGGATGCTCGCCCCCGCGCTCGCGAGGGCCGCGATCACGAGGCGCGTGCGGGTATTTGCAGGATCATTCTCTCCCAGCAGGAAAACACCCCTTGTGTGATGGGGGACCGCGACGAGCCCTGTCACGTCGTATGCCGGAGCGAAGCTCGGAATCACGCAGAGCCAGGGCAGCCCGGCCTCGTTCGCAGTCTCCGCGGCAAGGGGAGCACCCTGAGAGGCGCCCGCCACCACGATCCGCGCGGGATCAAGCCCGCGACGGGTGCGGCACTCCTCGAGGTGCGTGCGTATCTCCCGGTGCGCCAGGTCCGAGTCATCCCAGCACCAGCCCGCACTGTCCCACGGCTGCGATGACTGCGGCACCACCAGCGTCCAGCCCTCGTCGACCAGCGGCCTCCAGCGCTCGGTGAATCGCCGGGCCGAATCTCCTCGGGAGTGAAGAAGGAGCAGGGTCTGCTGGTCCCACAGCGCGGAAGACGGGGAGAGGACCAGGCATTGCGGACGGGTTTCCGCGGCGAGACGCCGTCGCCGTTCCTCGCACTCCAGGATGATCGGTTCCAGCTCATGACGGGCCGCGGCAAGGTCCGGCTCGGCAGCAAGCGTCCCGGGATTGTACCATGACCCTTCGTCAAGCCCAGCCCGAAGCGTCGAGAGGGCCTCCCCGAGCCTTCCCTCGCGGCCCAGGCGGCACGCACTCGTGTACCAGGATATCTCTTGCATGGACATGCGTTTCCAGTATACACCGTCACCACAGCCATGTACTGGGACAGGGATATCGAGACGATGGAGCGCTCGGCGCTTCAGCGGCTTCAATGCGAACGACTTGCCGCCACGCTGGAACGCGCGGCTCGCGCCCCCTATTACCGTCGCCTGCTTGAGAAAACGGGCGTGGCGGACGTGCGTGAACCTGGTGACATCTCCCGCCTTCCTTTCACGACCAAGGCAGAGCTGCGAAATGAGTTCCCCTACGGGTTCCTGGCAGTGCCCCTCACGGATGTGGTGCGCCTGCACTCTTCATCCGGCACCACGGGGAACCCTACCGTGATTTATCACACGAAGGCGGACATCATCGCGTGGCAGGACCTCGTGGCCCGGTGCATGTACATGGCAGGCATGCGCTCATCCGACGTGTTTCAGAACATCATGGGCTACGGCCTCTTCACGGGCGGACTGGGCTTCCACTACGGAGCGGAGAAGCTCGGGGCGATGACAATCCCCGTGGGGCCGGGCAACAGCAAGCGACAGATCTGGTTCATGCGGGAGTTCAAGACCACCGCAATGCACATCCTGCCCAGCTACGCGATGCGCCTGGCCACGCACGTGAAGGAAATGGGGCTCGACCCGCGCACGGATCTTTCGGTCCGCATGGCCTTTGTCGGCGCCGAGCCGCACACGGAGGAAACCAGGCGCAGGATCGAGGAAACATGGAACATCCGGGCGTTCAACTCGTACGGCCTCTCCGAGATGTGCGGGCCGGGAGTGGCATTCGAATGTCCAGAACAGTCCGGCATGCACATCTGGGAGGACAGCTTCCTCGCGGAGATCGTGGAGCCTGACACCGGCGCGCCTGTTCCTGACGGGGAGTGCGGAGAGCTGGTGCTCACGACGCTCACACGGACAGGCACTCCCCTCCTCCGCTACCGCACGCGGGACCTGACCCGAATCATTCCGGGGCCGTGCCCGTGCGGCCGCACCCATCGGCGCATCGACCGGATCAGGGGGCGGTCGGACGACATGATGATCATCAACGGGGTCAACATCTTTCCGTTGCAGGTGGAGCAGACGCTCATGCGCATCCCGGGGATCGGCTCCAATTACCTCATCGAGATCCACGAGGAGAACTTCATGGACAGGCTCCACGTGAGCGTGGAGATGGCGGCCGACTCGTTCCAGGGCACGCTCTCCCAGCTGGAGGGACTGCAGAGCCGGGTCCTTGCCGCCTTGAGGGATGAGACGGGTGTGACGCCGGTGGTCAAGCTTCTGGAGGCGGGAAGTCTCCCCGCGGCGGAGGGCAAAGCGGTGCGCGTGGTGGACCGTCGCGCCCAGTCGGGAAAGGGGTGCTGAAATGGCGTGGCACCTGTCGGTATTTGTCATGAACGAGCCGGGCAAGCTGGAGAAGATCACGCGCGTGATCTCGGCGGCCGGATTGAATCTCCGGGCGGTCTCCATGGCGAGCACGGGAGAGTTCGGCGTGGTGCGGGTCCTGGTGAATGACCCCGACAGGGGCCTGGAGGCCCTCAAGGAGAGCGGGTTCACGGCTGCCAAGCGGAAGATCCTTGTGGCGCAGATCGACGATACGCCGGGAGCCATGCACGGCCTCCTGGTGGAGCTGACCGCGGCGCGCATCAATGTAGAGGACTGCTACGGCTTCGTGATCGAGGAAGGAAAGAGAGCGGCAATCGTCTTCGAGGTGGAAAAGTTCCCTGAGGCGGAAAAGGCGATTGCCGGTACGGGCATCCACCTGATCTCGGACGCAGAGATCTATCGTCTGTAGGAGGACCGCGATGATCTGGAACACCGATTACGAGTGCCTCGACCGGACAGGTTTGTCGCGGCACCAGGGCGAAAGGCTCGGCAGGCTGATCGACGTGCTCTATCGGCGAGTTCCCTTCTATAGAAAGAAAATGGATGCCGGCGGCGTAAAGCCCCGGGATATCCAGGGGATCGACGACATCGTCCGGCTTCCCTTCACCACAAAGGAGGAGATGCGGGAAGTGTACCCGTACGGCCTCCTCGCCGTCTCTCAACAGGAGATCGTGGAGATTCATACCTCCTCGGGCACTACCGGTACCCCCGTGGTGGATGCATACACGGCGGGGGACATCGAGGTATGGGCCGAGGTAATGGCCCGGACGCTCTCCGCCGGCGGGACGGGCCGGCACGACATCGTGCAGAACGCGTACGGCTACGGGCTGTTCACCGGCGGTCTCGGTGTACACTACGGCGCGCGCAGGATCGGCGCGACGGTCATTCCCATTTCGGGAGGCAACACGAAGCGCCAGCTGGCCCTCATGCGCGACTTCAAGTCCACGATCCTCGCCTGCACCCCATCCTATTCCCTGTACCTCGCCGAGGCGGCCCGGGAGGAGGGGTTGGATCCGGCGAGGCTGGGCCTGAAAGCCGGATTTTTCGGCGCCGAGCCCTGGAGTGAGAGCATGCGCGGGGAGATCCAGCAGCAGTTCGGCGTGCTCGCGATCGACATTTACGGCCTGACCGAGATCATCGGGCCGGGTGTCGCCATGGAGTGCGAGCACCAGAAGGGGCTTCATATCAACGAAGATCATTTCTACCCGGAGATCATCGATCCCTCCTCCGGCACGGTCCTGCCGGACGGCCAGAAAGGCGAGCTGGTGATCACCACTCTCACCAAGGACGGCACGCCCGTGCTGCGCTACCGCACCCGCGACATCACCTACCTTGACCGCGCGACCTGTGCCTGCGGCAGGACCACGGCACGGATGCACCGGGTTCTGGGCCGCACGGACGACATGCTGATCATCCGGGGAGTGAACGTGTTCCCTTCCCAGATCGAGGAGGTTATACTGAAGGTGAAGGGGATCGAGCCGCATTACCAGCTCATTGTCGAGCGCCGCAACCAGCTTGACGAGCTGGAAGTGCAGGTGGAGATGAACGAGAGCCTGTTCTCCGACGAGATCAGGAATCTCGAGCGCATTGAAAAGACGATCGAGGCGGACCTGTACGCCACTCTCAACATCCACACGAAGGTGCGGCTGGTGGAGCCGAAGAGCATCGCCCGCAGCGAAGGCAAGGCGAAGCGGATCATCGACAAGCGGCAGCTATAGAAGGAGGACTCCAATGAGCGTGAAACAGATATCCGTCTTCCTGGAGAACAAGAAGGGCCGGCTTGCCGAGGTCGCGAAGACTCTCTCCCATGAGAAGATCAACATCCGCGCGCTGTCCCTTGCCGACACGGCGGACTTCGGGGTCCTGCGCATCATCGTGGACAACCCCGACAGGTCCCTCACGGTGCTGAAGACCCACGGGTTCGTTGCCCAGGTGACCGAAGTGATAGCCGTCGAGGTGGAGGATCGGCCGGGAGGACTCTCCCGGATTCTCGAGGTCCTGGACCAGGACAACGTGAACGTGGAGTACATGTACGCCTACGTGGAGAAATCCCGCGAGAACGCCATTGTCATCTGCCGGATCGACGACCGTGAGCGGGCCCTGCAGATCCTGGAAAAAAACGGTATTGCCACGCTCAGCGCGGAGGCCCTGAAAGCGCTGTAAGCTTCTTCTTGACAATCCGGCGGTATCTGCATTTAATGCATAAATATCCATCCGTCAGATCCACGAGGGGAGAAGTCCATGGCCAGGAGAATAGTTTTCCTCATCTGCCTTGTCCTTGGAGCAACAGTTTCCGCGGAGCCGATAAGGATCGGCGCAATCTTTGCCGTCACCGGCCCGGCCGCCAATCTCGGGCTGCCGGAATCGCGGACCCTGCAGATGCTCGTGGACGAGGCCAATTCTTCCGGAGGCATCCTGGGACGAAAGATCGAGCTCATCGTCAAGGATTCCCAGGGCAACACGGAGAAGGCGGTTTCCTTTGCGAAGCAGCTCGTCGAGGAGAGCCAGGTCCTGGCGATCATCGGCCCCACGACCAGCGGAGAGAGCATGGCGCTCAAGGGGTACGCGGACCAGAACGAGCAGATCCTGATCTCGTGCGCGGCGGCCGCGACGATCGTGAATCCCGTGGCAAAGTGGGTCTTCAAAACGCCTCAGATGGACAGCTTTGCAGCGCAGGCAATCTTCACGACGATGAAGAAGCTCGGTATCAGCCGGATTGGCGTCGTGGTGAGCAATACGGGCTTCGGGCAGGGCGGCAAGGCCCAGCTGGAGAAGCTCGCTCCCCAGAACGGGCTTACCGTGGCGATCACCGAAGTGTATGACTCCACCGCCACTGATCTGACCGCCGTGCTGGCCAAGGTGAAAGCCCAGAACGTGCAGGCGGTGGTGAACTGGTCCGTGGAGCCGGCGCAGTCCCTCGTCCCCAAGAACATGAAGCAGATGGGCTTCGACGTCCCGCTCTTTCAGAGCCACGGATTCGGGAACATCGCTTTCGTGACAGCCGCGGGCAAGGCCGCGGATGGCATCATCTTCCCGGCGGGAAGGCTCCTTGTGGCCGACGTTCTTCCCGCGAGCCATCCGCAGAAGCAGGTGCTCTCCGCGTACAAGAAGGCTTATGAAACAAAGTTCCTGGAGGACGTCAGCACCTTCGGCGGACACGCCTATGACGCGTTCCTGATTCTTACGGAGGGCATCCGGAAGGCGGGTGGCACGGACAAGTTCAAGGTACGCGACGCCATTGAAGGCCTGAAGGGAGTGGTCGGCACGGCAGGGGTCTTCAACTTCTCCCCCGAGGACCACAACGGCCTGACCATGGACTCCTTCGAGATGCTCACGGTGAAGAACGGCCAGTTCGCTCTGTATCCTTGAGGAGGAAGCTGATGACCACGAAAAAGTCGCTCGCGTCCCTCGCGCTGTGCGCGATTCTTGCGGCGCCGCTGTCCGCGGCGGACCCAGGCGTCGTGAAGATCGGCGCGATTTTCGCCGTCACCGGCCCCAACGCCAACCTTGGGACTCCGGAAGCGCGGACCCTGCAGATGCGGGTCGATGAGGCCAACCGCTCCGGCGGTATCGCCGGAAAGAAAGTGGAGCTGATCCTGAAGGATTCCCAGGGCAGCACGGAGAAGGCCGTCTCCTTCGCGAAGCAGCTCATCGAGGAGGACGATGTGCTCGCCATCATCGGCCCGTCCACGAGCGGCGAGAGCATGAAGCTGAAGGGCCTCTGCAATGACGCCGAGACGATCCTCGTCTCCTGCGCGGCGGCGGAGACCATTGTCAATCCGGTGGCCCGGTGGGTGTTCAAGGTCGCCCCAATGGACAGCTTCGCTGCGCAGATGATCTTCGCCACGATGCAGGGCATGGGGATCCGGCGCATCGGTGTTCTGTGCAGCAACTCGGGCTTCGGCCAGGGCGGCAAGGCGCAGCTTCTGAAGCTCGCGCCCGGGGCCGGTATCACGATTGCCGTTGCCGAGGACTACGACAAGGACGCGACGGACCTCACCGGCGTTCTCACGAAGATCAAGGGGCAGAACGTGCAGGCGGTGGTGAACTGGTCCACCGAACCGGCGCAGTCCATCGTGCTGAAGAATATCCGGCAGCTCGGTTTCGACGTTCCGGTGTTCCAGAGTCATGGGTTCGGAAACCTCGCCTACGCCGCGGCGGCGGGAAAGGCGGCGGAGGGGACCATCTTCCCCTGCGGCAGGATCCTGGCCGCGGAGGTCCTTCCCGCGGGACATCCCCAGAAGAAGCTTCTCGTGTCCTATAGGAACGCCTACATTGCGCAGTTCAATGAGGAGCCCAGCACGTTCGGCGGCCACGCCTGGGACGCTTTCGGCATCATCGCCGAAGCGGTGAGCAAGGTGGGGACCGACAAGAACAAGGTCCGGGACTTCATCGAGACACTGTCGGGATTCGTCGGGACCGCGGGCATCTTCAACTTCTCCCCCGCGGACCACAACGGCCTGACGATGGACGCCTTTGAAATGCTCACGGTAAAGAACGGCCGCTTCGTTCCCCTGCGGTAGGAAAGCCGTCCCTCGGGCATGGGCGCCGACCAGATCCTCCAGTACCTGCTTTCTGGCATCACGACGGGAAGCGTCTATGCCATCGTCGGCATCGGGTTCAACATAATCTACAGCTCAACGGGGATCATCAACTTCGCCCAGGGCGAGTTCCTGATGCTCGGGGGGATGATTTCGGTGTCTCTCAGCCATTCAATGCCGCTCGCGGCGGCGATCGCCGCCGCCGTGATCATGACCGGGCTCATTGGCGTCCTGCTGCAGCGCCTCTTCATCTCGTGGCTGAAGAATCCGGCCGTGCTGCGAATGATCATCATCACCATCGGGCTTTCCATCCTCGTGAGGGAGGCGAGCCTCCACATCTGGGACGAGAAGGTGCACGCCCTACCATTCTGGACCGGCAGCGAAACCTCGTCACTCGCCGTGCTCGGCGCTCGTATCTCCCCCCAGGTGCTCTGGGTGCTCGGGGTTTCGGCGCTGATGGTCGGCGCCCTCACGCTGTTCTTCCGACACACCCTCACGGGAAAGGCGATGAGGGCCTGCGCCTCCAATGCCACCGCCGCGCGGCTGTGCGGGATTCGGACCTCGTCCCTGGTCACTCTCTCCTTTTTCATTGCCGCGGCGATGGGAGGGCTGGCCGGCTGCGTCGTCTCCCCCCTCACGCAGACCCAGTACGACATGGGGACGTCGCTCGCCGTGAAGGGTTTCACCTGCGCAGTCCTGGGCGGCCTGGGAAACGTGACCGGGGCGGTTGCCGCCGGCCTCCTGGTCGGCGTGCTGGAGGCGGCGAGCATAAGCGTTCTCCCGCTGGCGTACAAGGACGTGGTGGCCCTGGCCATCATGCTCTGCATCCTGTTCTTCCGCCCCGAGGGGCTCTTCGGCGGCCGCGCGGCCGCGCCAGCCGGCGTTCGATGAGACGCTACGCTCCGGTCGTTCTTCTCGCCGCGGCGGTCATTGCGGCGCAGCTCATCCTTTCCTTTCTGAAGCTGGAGTTTCTTCTTACGCAGCTCACCATGTCGGCGTACTACACCCTTGTCGCGCTGGGGCTGTGCCTTCTCATGGGATACGCGGGGCAGGTGTCCCTCGGGCACGCGGGCTTCTTCGCGATCGGGGGATACACGACCGCGGTACTCTCCACGGCCGGGGCTGCAGCCCTCAGCTTCGCTCCCTGGCTTTCTCTGCCCGCCGCGGTCGCCGCCACTGCCGTCGTGGCGCTGGTGATCGGGGTGCCGGTGCTGCGGCTTCGCGGGCACTACCTGGCGATGGCGACGCTGGCCTTCGGGTTCATCGTCTCGCGCGTGATCCTCGCAACGGCGGTGTTCGGCCAGGCCGACGGCATCTCCGACGTCCCGGGGATCCGCCTCTTCGCGGGGCTCGTGCTCAGCGGAAAGAGGACCCTGCGCGTACAGAACTATTACATCGCGTGGGCCCTCGTCACCCTGGGGCTCCTCTTTGCGGTCAATCTCATCGGCTCCCGCGTGGGGCGCGCGCTGCGCGCGATCCACGGCAACGAGGAAGCCGCCGCGGCAATGGGAATCGACGTGGGCAGGTTCAAGCTCGCCGTGTTCGTCCTCAGCGCCGTGTACGCGGGGGTGGGCGGGGCCTGCCTGGTGCATTTCAATGCCGGCATCGGGCCCGGCGAGGCGGGCGTGATGAAGTCGGTGCGCTACCTCGCCCTCGTGGCCGCCGGCGGCATGGGCAGCCCGTGGGGAACCGTGGCCGTGTCCGCCGGGCTGACCTTCCTCTCCCTCCGCGGAGCATTCGGCCTGTACGACGATGCGGTCTTCGGCGCGCTGCTGGTCGGCATCATGCTCTTCGCCCCGGAAGGGCTTTTCGGCCTCGTGGCGCGAGGGAGACGTACGTGACCGGCGCACTGCTGGAAGTGCGTGACCTGCATCACTGGTTCGGCGGGCTTCACGTGATCGATGACGTGAGCTTCACCTGCAGGCCGGGGATCGTGAAGGGCATCATCGGGCCGAACGGTGCGGGCAAGACCACGCTCTTCAACCTCGTGGCCGGCTCCTTCCCCCCCGTCTCGGGCCGCATCAGCTTCGATGGCCGGGTTCTCACCGGTCTTCCCCCGCACCTCGTGGCAGCCTGCGGGATCAGCCGCACATTCCAGGCCACCCGCCTTTTCCCCCGCATGACGGTCCTGGAAAACGTGATGGTCGGAATGCACGCGCGCGCCCGCCACGGATTCCTCGCCGGCCTTGCAGGGCCTCTCTTCACCCGGAGCGAGGAGGCGCGCGTGCGGGAGGCATGCACCCGGGTTCTGGACCACCTGGGAATAGCGCAGCTCGCCGGCCGGGGCGCGGGGGACCTCCCCTTCGGACGGCAGCGCGTGGTCGAGCTGGCGCGCGCCCTTGCGGCCCAGCCGAAGCTGCTCCTCCTGGATGAGCCGGCATGCGGCCTCAATCCCCGGGAAACAGAGGAAATGTCAGCGCTCATCGACTCTATCCGGGCACGCGGAACGACGGTGCTCGTCGTGGAGCACGACATGTCGCTGGTGATGGGGATCTGCGACGAGGTGCTGGTCCTGAGCTACGGCCGCATGATCGCCGAAGGCACCCCGCGCGAGATCCAGGGCAACGCGGAGGTCGTCTCGGTGTACCTGGGGGCCGACGATGCTTAGGCTCGCGAGCCTCCACGCGGGCTACGGGAACGTGGAGGTTCTTCACGGCGTGTCCCTGCACGTCGACCGAGGCGAGATCGTGACCATTGTCGGGGCCAACGGGGCGGGGAAGAGCACTCTTCTCAACGCCATTGCCGGCGTCGTGCGGCCCTCCGAGGGCTCGGTGACCTTCGAGTCACGGGACATCGCCCGGCGGGATCCTGAAACCGTGGTGTCCGCGGGATGCGTGCTGGTGCCGGAGGGCCGGCAGATTTTCCCCGATCTCTCCGTGCATGAGAACCTGCTCCTTGGCGGGTACCTCAGGTGGCGCCGTCACGGAAAAAGCGCGGCCGCGGGGGAAATCGGGCAGATCTGCCGCCTCTTCCCCATCCTTTCAGCAAGACGCGGCCAGCACGCAGGCACCTTGTCCGGCGGTGAACAGCAGATGCTTGCCCTGGGGCGGGCTCTCATGGCCCGCCCGCGCCTCCTGATGCTGGACGAGCCTTCCCTCGGCCTGGCGCCGCTCGTGGTCCGCGAGATCTTCGAGGTCCTTGCGAAGCTTCGCGAACAGGGGACCACGATCCTGCTGGTGGAGCAGAACGCCCGGGCCGCGCTTTCCATTGCCGACCGGGGATACGTGATGGAGACCGGCCGCATCATGGTGGAGGGCACGGTCGAGGACCTGCACCACAACCATGACGTGCGCCGCGCCTACCTGGGC
>PMZS01000103.1 GCA_003170115.1 Spirochaetaceae bacterium | reverse complement strand
TACTGCGGGTCGGTCTCCGCGAGTATGCAGATCTCCTCAAAGCTCACACCACGGTCCCTGGCCAGATCCTTGAAGGTGTAGTTCACCACGCGAAACCCCAGGCGCTGGGCAACCAGCCGGGACACGGTGGTGTTCCCGCACCCGCTCTTGCCAGAGATCGCCACTCTCAGCCCCGGCGTCGCGGTACTCCGCGGATNNCGCGGTACTCCGCGGATTCGGCGTCGCGGTACTCCGCGGATTCGGCGAGGAGTCACTCGACATTCCTGATCTGCTCCCTGATCTTTTCAAGGCTGTCCTTCACGGCGATCACCGCCTGGTCGATTTCTATCATCATGCTCTTCGACCCGATAGTGTTGATCTCCCGCCCGAGCTCCTGGCAGATGAAGTCCAGCCGCTTTCCCTGCGGTCCCTTCATCCCCAGGGCCTCCTGAAGACTCTCCAGGTGCGCCTGCGTGCGCTGAACTTCCTCGTTGATGTCCCCCCGCATGAGCTGCACCGCGGTCTCCGCCATGATGCGCGATTCGTCCACCCCCTCCCCGAGCAGCTCGTGGAAGCGCTCGCGCAGGCCGGTCTTGATCTTCGCTTCGATCTCGGGGACCTTCGCGTGGATGATCGACATCCGCTCGCGAATGTCGGCCGCGCATTTGCGGATGTCCTGTTCGGTCTTGCGTCCCTCAACGTTCCGTGAGGCATCGAAATCCGCGAACACCGTACCCAGCAGCGGGACGACAAGGGCCCAGAGCGCTTCGGGATCCTTGCGACTCACGGTCTTGAGCACTCCTTCCAGGCCGATCAGGTGCGCCAGGGTGGGCCGCTCGCGGATCCCCGCAATCCGGCGCAACTCTTCCAGCGCCGCGGTGTATGTCCGAACACGCGCGTGGTCCACGACCACGTCGCTGGAATCCTCGAGCTCCGTGAGAGACAGGTAGAACTCCACCTTGCCGCGCTGGATCCGTGAAGACAGGTATTCGCGCACACGGGGCTCCAGCTGCTTGATGCCGTAGGGCAGATTGATGGAGAGCTCCAGGAAGCGGTTGTTGTACGAGCGCACCTCCAGCACCATCTGCACGCGGCTGTCCCGGTGTTCCCCGTGGCCGAACCCTGTCATGCTTGTCATTGTCCGCCCTTGCGGAGCCTCAGCAGCTCACGCCCGATCTTCCAGTTGTCCCCCGCGCCCATTGTGATGAAAAGATCGCCCGGCTCCAGCTCCCTTGCAAGGGGCGCGATCGCCTCTGCAGGATCCTCGAAGTACCTGACCCTGGGATGGTTCTTCGACACCTCGCGGCACAGGTCTTCCCCCGTCATGCCGCTCTCATTCGTCTCCCGCGCCGAGGCGTAAATCCTGTGCAGTATCACGGAATCCGCGGCCCCGAAGCACCTGCCAAACTCGGGGAGCAGGGCGTGGGTCCTGGTGAAAGTGTGCGACATGAAGTCTACCACGATGCGACGCTCGGGGTAGAACTTGTGTATCCCCGAAAGCGTCTTCTCTATTGCCGTCGGGTGGTGCGCGTAATCGTCCATGAAAAGCACGCCCCCCGCCTCCCCCAGGATCTCGCTCCGTCTCCTGCTTCCCGCGAATGAAACGAGCGCGCGCACGGCGCCCCCCCAGTCGGGCTCCNNAGGGCTCCCGGTCGGGCCACTCCGCCTGCCAGAGCTGGAGGCAGAGCGCGAGCGCGGCGGCCGCGTTCAACACGTTGTGCGCTCCGGGCACCCTCAGCTCGAAACTATCGGTGATCCCCGCGAGCCGGAACCTGGTGCGCCCGCTCCCCTGATCCTCATGGGCGATGTGGAAAGGGCCGACTGCCGTCCTGCCATAGGCGATGAGCACAAGGTCCGGCCGCCGCGCGCGGATGGACTGGGCCGCCTCGCGGGCCGCATCGTCATCCGCGCAGAAGATCACCGTGCCGCCGTGCGCAAGGTTCAGCCCGTATTCCACGAATGCCGTCAGCATGTCAGGCAGGCCTTGAAAGTAGTCCAGGTGGTCCGGCTCGATGCTGGTGATGACGATCCTGCGCGGCCTGAAGTTCAGGAAGTGCCGGCGGTACTCGCATGTCTCGGCCACCAGGTAGCGGTCTCCCTGGACGAGGGTCGACCTGCCGCCGAACCCGGGCACCTCGGCGCCCACGAGCACCGTGGCGGGTAGTCCCCATTCCTTGAGGATCACGCCGCACATTGCGGTTGTCGTCGACTTGCCGTGCACCCCGCTGATCCCGCTTGAATCAGCCAGTGCCGACAGGGCGCCAAGCGCTTCCGGATAGATGAGCATGGGGATACCCCGCTCCGCGGCGGCGCGAAGCTCGGGATTCTCTTCCTTCCTGTACGCGGCGGAGTGCACGACGAGCTGGGCGTCCTTCGGCAGATTCCCGACGTCGAAACCTTCGCTGAATGGGATGGAAAGGCGCTGGAGCACCGCATCGGTGTAGAACTTTTCGCTGGTATCCGAACCCGTGATCCTGGCGCCGCGGGAGAAGAGAACTTCCGCGAGGGCCGCCATGCCCGTGCCCTTGATGCCGACCAGGTGGACACGGTAGCCCTGGAGGGATTCCGGAAAGTGGAACGGCTCAGTCACGGAGCGTCTCCAGGCTGTCGTGCATGTGCGTGATGGCGAACGGCCCTACGGGCGGGAAATAATAGCACGGGCTGCCTCGCGGGCGCAATGTGCCGCAGGGGATCAGTTCTTGCGGGCGAGGGAGCAATCCAGGTGAAAGCTCTCCGCTCTATCCTGTGAGGTTGCCATCCGGGCAGGCCCCGATCGGTATCGGCTTGCCCTCCAGAAACCGCCTGGCAATTTCGCACGCGTCTTGCCGCATGTCGCAGAAAAACTGCTTCAACATTGCGTCACTCGGGGTTTTCACGGAACTATTGTGAAACTCACATTCTACATGGTAAGGGCAGCCTGATGTTCCCATCNNTCGCAACCACCATGGTTTCCAGGAGGCCAGCTTTTGCCTTTCTACGGGCGCAGGCGTACGTTAGACGCATATCATTCGAAAAGGGGGGGGCAACGTTGTGAAGCTGAGCGCTCGCAATATCCTGAAGGGCAAGGTCAAACAGATAACCGAAGGAGCTGTGAACAGCGAGGTGACGATCGAGCTTCCGGGAGGCATTCCGGTGGTTGCAATCATCACAAAGAAGTCCATTTCATCGCTCGGTCTCGCGGTCGGGAAGGACGCCTACGCGGTTATCAAGGCTTCAAGCGTCATGGTGGGGGTGGACTGAACACAGGACATCGAATGGAAAGGCAGCAGCATCTATGGAGGAATGAAGTATGTACACGTCAAAACTCAGGAGCTTTGCACGCGTCGTCTCTTTATCGATTCTCTTTTTTGTCTTTTGCTTTTCAATTTTCGCCCAGTCGACAAGTCAAAATGATGCTGATCAATTGATCGGAACATGGTTGAAAGACGGGGTATCCTCCGGCATATATAAACTGGTCTTCGCTCCTGATGGGAAAGCTTTGGAATTCCGCATGGGCTATGATGCCCCGGAAAATGAGGCCAGATATTCAATAGAAAAAAGATGGATTGATGAGGACGGGAACACATGGCACAAATGCCTGTACCTTCAAAGTTACTTTCCATACGGCAAAACCAGAATCACCAAATGGTTTGGCGTCCTGAAGATCAGCCCTTCAGGAGATGCCCTGGAGTCGAGCTGGTCTTAGACTGGATACAAGCTGGACTTCCACAACGCGGAACATATTTTCTATCACAGGGAATAGCACCGGTTCTTCCGGCCCAGCGGCGTGGTGAAAAGCTTGGCGGGGTGGATCCTGGCCCGGGACTGATCTGAGAAAGGAAAGGCGGCATCTCTGCCGCCGATTATCTCCTAGGGGATTCGNNATTGCGGGCGTCTTCTCTCCGCACTGACCCCAAGGGGATTCGAACCCCTGTTGCCGGGATGAAAACCCAGTGTCCTAACCCCTAGACGAAGGAGACACTAGTGGCGCCACGGTCTCCTCTCGATCCGCAGCGCCGACCGCACACCTATAGCCTTATGCAGCGCCGCGTGTCAAGCGTTGCCGGATACCCAGGTGACTCGACAGGGCGAATGCAACTGACGAAGCGGGAAGGGTTTGGCGAGATGAGCTCTCCCCGCACGGAGAGGCGCCATCACCTCGCTGCGATGCCGTCGGCACGCGGCCCGCTCTTGCGCGCCCGGGACCCAGGGGATACGATGAGCGCAGCCAAAGTGCAGGTCAGAACGCCATGATTCATGTACTCGCTTCTGCATACTTCCTCGCAATCGTCGCCGGATTCGTCGTCGTGACTCTCAACCTGTTGCTGCACAAGCGCTTCGCAAGCCCCGCGTACCTGCACTGGGCCCTGGTCATGCTCGGCGGGACGCTGCTGATCATCCCCAGCGCCGCAACCCACTACCTGCGGTCGACCGGCGGCGCAGGCTACTGGGACCTCCTCGTGCTGTTCTTTCTCTTCGGCGTACCTGGGGAATTGCTGTTTGGATACGGAGTGCCACGTGTTGCCCACTGCGCGGTCGGCATTCGGATCTCAGCGGCACGTCGCGTCCTCTACAACCTCTTTGCGGTGGTGCTGGGAGCCCAGGTGGTCGTCGAAGGGCTGACCGAAGACGACGTGGTGGCGGCCCTCCGCACGGTCTCCATGATCGCGTGGATGGGGTACGGGTATGCCATCCTGATTTCAGCCGCCCGAACCGTGACGGAGCCGAACCGGCAGACGGTCATCCGGGCGTTCCTGGCAACCGGTTCAGTCGTACTGCCCATCATGTTGTTCCTGGCGCTGGCCGGTCTTTTCCTGCCGGGGAGCGTCGCCTTCCGAAATGTCCCCGTCGCGTCCCTGCTCTGGCTGTCCGCCTATTCCATTCTCAGCATCGTGCTCATCGTCCGCTTCCATTTTGGCCCGCACGACAAGGTCAGCAGTGCGGCGCCGGATCAGTTTGTGCGCATGTTCAGCATTTCTGTCCGCGAGAGTGAAGTCATCCACCTCATCCTGCAGGGCAACACGGAGGCCCACATTGGAGACCTCCTGTTCATCTCGCGCCGGACCGTGGTGAATCACGTCTACAACATCTATCGCAAGACGGGCGTGAGCAATCGCATGCAGTTGATCAACCTCATGAACATGTACGAACTGCCTGGCTCGCACGAACAGCCGTTCCCCTGAGAAGATAGCCGCCTCTAGTACTATTGTCCTACACCGTGTTCGGAGAATGAGAAGTTCTCTCTATTGAATGCTCCTGGTCGGTCCATGAGAATCCTCATCGGAGGTGACAATGAGAATCCTCCTGATCAAGCCTGCCCTCAGCCCGGTTTTTTTTGCCCCCATGGGGGGCGATCCCCTGGAGCTGGAATATCTTGCCTCTGCCGTGCCGGACCATTCCGTGGAAATCCTGGACATGAGAATCGACGGAAACCTCCAGGCCAGGCTGGAGAAGTTCAGGCCGCAGCTCGTGGGAGTCACGGCCAATACCTGCGATGTCCCCGTGGCCAGGGAGGTGATCCGAGAGGTCAAAAAGCTCGACCGCGGCATCGTCACCGCCGTCGGAGGGACTCACGCAACATTTCTTCCTGAAGATTTTGTCGAGCCGGCATTCGATGCTGTGTTCCTGGGGATGGCGGACATTTCATTCAAAGACTTTGTCGGTCGGCTCGAAGAGGGAAAGGACACATCGGAGGTCAACAACCTGGCCCTGGTCCGGGACGGCCGGCTGCAGTTTACCGAGCCAAAACCATTCGACGTGGATCTCGACAGCATTCCCTTTCCGGCACGGCACCTGACGGACAAATACAGGGGAAAATACCGGGACCTGACCGGGAACTGGACCGCCCAGGTGATGTCCAGCCGCGGCTGTCCCTTCCGGTGCACCTTCTGCTCCTGCTGGAAGATCATGGACGGCAAGTACTTCACGCGCAGCCCGGAGTCGGTTGTCGATGAGTTGGCATCCCTCGGCGACAATATCGATTCCGTGCAGTTCGCAGACGACAACACCCTGCACAACGTGGAGCGAGCTCACCGTCTCGCCCGGCTCATCAAGGAAAGGAAGATCCGAAAAAAGCTGTCCATGTACGCTCGAGCCGATACGATCGCCCGGCATCCTGATCTCATCGAATCCCTGAAAGAGGCGGGCCTGGCGTATCTGACCGTCGGTGTTGAGTCGTTCCGGGAAGACAAGCTCTCGGAGCTCAACAAGCGAAGCTCGGTGGAGATGAACAATGAAGCGATCGGGGTTCTACGGAGGCTGGAAGTCGGCAACTCCGCTCATTTCATCGTCAATCCAGGCTTCGCGAAAGATGACTTCCAGGCGCTCTTCCGCTACGTCTGCGCGAGCGACCTCTTCCAGCCTACGTTCACCGTTTTGACTCCTCTTCCCGGGACAGACCTCTACCGCAGCATGTACGACCGTCTGGTGATCAAGGACTACGCCTACTTCGATCTTGCCCATGCGGTGCTGCCCACCCGGCTCAGCCGCAAGGCCTTTTATGAGCAGATGGTCCACTTGTATGCCAGGACGTACTCATTTCGCCGCTATTTTCGTTCACTGTTCAGCGACCTGCGGTCAAGGTCAAAGAAGCGTGGGGACATGCTTCCTGGAAGAGTGGACCGACTTTCCTTCATCAAGCTGTGCATCCTCCATGTCGTCGGGTTTCCCCTGGCGCTGAAGATGAGGAGAGTCTACAAGACCGAGCCGCTCATGGGAGAAATGCCGGCTAGTGGCGCCACGGTCTCCTCTCCATCCGCAGCGCCGACCGCACACCCCTAGCCTTATACGCTGCCGCGTATCAAGAGTTGCCTGATACCCAGGTGACTCGACAGGGCGNNAAGGGAAAGAACAGGACCAAGAAAAAGTAACTGAAAAGATCGGCGGCCGGGAACGCCAATATTGCCGCGGTCCCCGGGTCGCAAGCCCTCCGCAAATCGTAACCGAGGGACAACCCGGTTATGAAACCGGCGCTGCAGGCAGCGCTGCTTCCCAGGCCGGCTATCTTGAACACCGTGTGGCCGGCCCTCCTGTCAAGAAAGTATCTGATCGCGTCCATGCGGTTGATGGCCAACAAGTCACAGGTCGTCACGACCTTGGGGTGTTTTGCGTTCTGGAGAACCTTCCGGGCTTTCCGAGAAACTTGTCCCCTTCCACGATCACTTCGCCGCGGGAGAGCACCATGCGCGCGTTGCCCTTCACCGCGAAGCCCTCGAACATCGAGTAGTCCACCTTCATGTGATGGGTGCTGGCGTGGTGGAGGTCAGCTCGACAAACCGGT
>PMZS01000326.1:7487-7812 GCA_003170115.1 Spirochaetaceae bacterium | reverse complement strand
CCCGACTGAAAACTGGCCTTGACGATTTTGCAATAAATTGAAATATTGTTGCCATGCTTGATCGTGCGTTGTATGCAACCATCTGGAGAGAGCTATCCGCTGAAAAAAGCATGGTGCTCCTTGCGGGACCCAGGCAATGCGGGAAGACGACTCTTGCGCGCTCGCTGTCGGAGTCCTTCGCGAACAAGCTGTATTTCAACTGGGACATCGCAACCGACAAGCGGAGGCTGATCGAGAATCCCCACTTTTTTGAGGAGCTCGTCAGGAGAGACTCTTCCCGGCCGCTGGTCATTCTCGACGAGATCCACAAGTACAAGGACTGGAA
>PMZS01000326.1:0-7460 GCA_003170115.1 Spirochaetaceae bacterium | reverse complement strand
ACCTGATGCATCTCTGGCCCCTGACCCTGGCGGAACTTCACAACGCCGGAGTCAACTTCGATGATTTTCGCGAGAATCCGATCCAGCCCCATGCCGATCAAACGGAAGCCGCCCAATCGACGTGGGACCGGCTCGCACGCAGCAGCGGATTTCCGGAACCGTACCTGTCAGGCAAGGAATCAAGCTATCGCCGCTGGGCCGCCGCCTACCACCGTCAGCTCATCCGCGAGGATATCCGTGACATGACCGACGTGAAGCACGTGGACGACATGGAGATCCTTTTCGCCCTCCTGCCGTCCAGGGTTGGCGCCCCGTTGTCGATACCGGGCCTTGCCACAGATCTGAAGGCGGCCTACAACACGGTCAAGAGCTGGCTGGGCATCTTCGACCGCTTCTACCTCACCTTCAGCCTCTCGCCGTGGACTCCGCAGATCGCGCGCTCCATTCACAAGGAGCGCAAGACCTACCTCTTCGATTATGCGGGGATAGAGAATCCTGCGGCGAAGTTCGAAAACATGGTGGCGCTGGAGCTGTTCCGTGCGGTCTCGAACTGGAACGACATGGGGTGGGGGAACTTCGGCCTGCACTACATCCGGACGAAGGAGGGACGCGAAGTCGACTTCCTCGTGTCGCAGAACCGCAAACCCCTGTTCCTCGTCGAGACAAAGACGAGCGACAACACCCCGTCACCCAACCTGATCCGGTTCCAGAAAGCGCTGGGCNNGGGCGTTCCGGCGGCTCAACTCCTGGACCGCGGCAATGGGTTCAAGAAAACGGCTCCCGCCGGATATCCATTGCTGACGGCTCCCGCCGCATTCTGGCTGCCGCGCCTTCCCTGAGCGCTGTTCCTGAGATGCCGAGGGTGTGCGTGTCGGCTCACCAGGCAGACCGTGAAGGTGCTGCCCTTCCCCGGCTCCGACTCGACGGCGATGGAGCCCAGGTGCTACGGCGTTTCGCGCTGAATGGCGGGATCAGCGCCGGGCGGGGGGCCGAGGCGCTCGCCGAAGCGCTGCTGGTAACCTGCGACGGCCGGGCCGCCCGGGCGCACGGGCACCGGGCGAAGGTCCACGTGCTCGTGTAACCGTGTCCCGGGTACCGGGCGCCGTCGCTCTCCCAAGCACCCTGCACATTGCGCCATTGATATGGTATGCATGGACACGGGATCCTATGGAATCGATCTTCACCCGACTTCCCCAGGCGTTCTTCATCCCCCTCGCGTCGCCCAACCGGCGCCACTACGCCGCGCTCCTGTTGCTGTACTACCGCCTCTTCATGGACTACCGGTCGGGCGTCGAGCGGGAGCTGGTGGTCGCCCGGTTCGCCGAATACTTCGCGGGACTCGACGCGGCCGACGCGGTGGAGAAGGAGGAAGACCCCGAAACGGAAGCCGCCGGACCCGAGACGCGCATCCTGGCGACCCTGTTCCTCCGCAAGCTGATCTCCTACGGATGGGTCTCGGAGGAGGAGCAGCTCGACTTCACACGGGTGGTGAATCTCTGCTCCCATGCGCGCCCTTTCCTGGAGGCCCTGGATGCCGTCGAGCGCGGCGCTTCGGTCGAATACGAGAGCCATATCGTGGCTGTCTACTCCTCGCTGTGCAGCGACGCGGCCAGGGACAACGGGGAACACGCCGTACTGAACGCGCATTGGCACACGCGCCTTCTCGTGGAGTCCCTCAAGGTGCTCGAGCAGAACATCAAGAGCCACGTCCAGGAGATGTTCCGCCTCGACGCCCCCATCCCCGAGATCCTCCGCGTCCACTACGACGTGTACATGCACGAGGTCGTCGACCGCGCCTACACCCGCCTGAAGACCTCGGACAACCTCTCCCGCTACCGGCCGCGCATCGCGCACGCCATCGGGGCATTCCTGAAGAACGAGTCATGGATGGCGAGGACCGCCGAGAAGCTCGCGACGATCCAGCGCACCACGGCGGCATCCAGCAGGGAGCGGATCAGGGAGATGCTCGTGGAGATCCGCGACGAGCTGAAGGGCATCGATCCCATCCTCGAGAGCATCGACGACAAGAACCGGCGCTATTCGCGCATCTCGACCGAGCGGATCCGCACGCGGCTGCACGCGGATTCCTCGCTCCAGGGGAAGATCGCACGGATCGTGCGCGCCCTCTCGCGGGACGAGCTCGAGGGCGGTGCCGGACTCGCGCACGGCGTCTTCCGACTGCGGCACCTCGCGCGGGAGTCTCTGTACACCCGCAGGGTCCGTGAGGTCGCGGAGCCGGACCTAGTCCTGCCGGCGCTCGAGGAGGCCGAGGTCGAGATCGCCGCCGCGGAGCTGCGCCTGCGGATATCCCACCAGCTCACCCCGGGGAAGATCGCGNNGTGCGACGCGCGTGCTATGGTGGTCGACGTGGACAGCTACGTGCGCCTCATCTACGCGGCGGACTACGCGGAGGCGCGCGAGGGGCCGTTCCCGTACGCGGTGGAGTGGGAGGACGGGCAGGTGACGGTCGGACGATTCCGGTTCCGGTCGCACCGGTTCACGAGGAGGCGCGTCGTTGTCTGACATCGCCCGACTCTCCGACACCGAGCGGGAGCGTCTCCGCGTCGCGCTGAACCTCCTCTTCACCGAGAGCTTCCTCGTGCGCGGCCTCGAGCACCATGCCCCCTCCTACCGCTTCGTCACGTCGAACTTCGAGCTCGTGGAGAAGTACCTCGCCGTCGCCGGCTGGGGCCTGCGCCGGGACGAGATGCTCGGCGTGATCGCCTTCCAGGGCCCGCCGTCGGCCCGGCACAGCCTCTCCAAGGACGAGAGCCTCCTGCTTCTCGTCCTGCGCCTGCTCTTTGAGGAAAAGGCGGGGGAGCTTTCCCTGCACGGCGAGCGCACGGTGCGTCAGCAGGACATCCTCGAGAAGTACCGGGTGCTGGCGGACGCCACATGGAAGAAGACGCGGTACCTGGCCATGCTGCGGAGATTCCAGGTCCTGCGCCTCATCCGGATCGTGGGAAGCGAATCGGACCCCGAGGCCACGGTGATCCTCCACCCCAGCATTTCGTTCGCCCTCGACGGGATGGCGGTGGACGAGGCCGCGGCACTCCTGCGGGAGACGGCGCGCGCGGGTCAGGACGAGGAACCGGAGCAGGCGGAGGAATGATGCTCATCCTGCGGCGGGTCCGGCTGGTGAACTGGCACTATTTCACGGACGCGGTGATCGAGATGGGGCCCGCGACCCTCCTCGGCGGCGACAACGGCAGCGGCAAGTCCACCATCATCGACGCCATCCAGTACGGCCTGGTGGCGCAGGTGGGGAAGATCCATTTCAACGCGGCGGCCAGCGACCGCAGGACGGCCCGTAGCCTGGAGAGCTACTGCCGCTGCAAGGTCGGCGCGGACTCCCTGGACTACCTCCGGGGGGACTGCATCAGCCACGTCATCCTCGAGTTCGGCGACGGAGAGCGCGGTTTCTGCGCCGGCATCATGGTGGAGGCATTTACCGAGGGAGACGCCCGGGAGCACGAGTGGCTGCTGGAGGGCGGAACGCTCGGCGACGTGAAGGTAGACGACGGTCGGCGGCTGCTGGAGCCCCGGGTGTTCCGAGACACCGTGAAGCAGCAGGGCGGGTTTCTCTGCGCCACCAAGCGGGAGTACAACAGCCGCCTCACCCACCTCCTCGGCGTGCACCGCCGCGGCGCGGAGTTCAATCCCTACCTCGAGGCGGTTGTCCGGTCGGTGAGCTTCACGCCCTTCACCTCCGTGCACGACTTCGTGTGCAACTACATCCTCGAAGAGCACGACGTGGACGTGGGTGCCATGAAGGAAAACCTCCAGAACTACCGCGCCGCGGAGCGCGAGGCCCTGACGGTCGAGCAGAGGATCCAGAGGCTCGACGAGATTGCGGCCCTGGCGGTGGCGGTGTCCCAGGCGGCCCGCCAGATCCTGCGGCAGGAGTACCTGAGGATCCGGCTCCAGGTCGACGAGCAGATGGACCGTGTGGCCGCCACNNCCGCGAGGTGGAGCGGACCGAGACCGTGCTTGCGAACGCCGAGGACGCTCTCTCCATGGAGCAGCAGCGCAAGGAACGGCTGGACGCGCTGCGACAGGAGCTGCAGTTCGCCCTGGCGCAGGACGAGCAGCACCGTCTCTTCGAGCGCCTGCGCCGCGACCGCGCCGACCTCGAGCGGCGTATTGCGGAAGAGACGGCGCGGGTGCAGCGGCGCGCCCTGCTCGTCGACCAGTGCCGGGCCCTGCTGGGACGCGCGCTGCACGACGACCTCGCCCTCGAGTCCGAAGCGCTCGCCCGCGAGCAGGAGTCGGCCACGCGTACCGTGGTGCGTGCTTCGCTGGACATCGAGGGAGCGAAGGCGGAGCTCGCCGCGCTGTTCGCCGAGGAAAAGGAGCTCGCCGCGGGCGTGCTGCGCCATCCCGCGCCGGCCATGGAGCTGAAGGAGGCGGTGGAGAAGGCGGGGATCCCCGCGGCGATCTTCGCCGACCTGCTGCAGGTGACGGACGCATCGTGGCACGACGCCGTGGAGGGCTGGCTCAACACGCAGCGCTTCAACATCCTGGTGCCCGAGGCCGACTTCCAGCGGGCTCTGGAGATCTACAACGGCCTGCCGGCGAGGACCGCCGGGGTGGGACTGCCGAACCTCGCCGCCATCCACGATGAGGAGGTCCACCCCGGGTCCCTGGCCGAGGTGGTGGAGGCCGGCACCCCCGCCGCGCGCCGCTACGCCGCGTTCCTCATGGGCGACGTGATCCGCGCGGACATCGCCACGCTGAAGCAGCACGAGCGCTCGATCACCGCGGACGGCATGCGCTATTCCTCGCACACCGCGACGCGCATCCGCGAGGAGGTGTACCGGCGCTGGTACATCGGCCGGGAGGCCCGCGAGCGGAGGCTGCAGGAGGTGCGGGAGGAGATCGACCGGCGCGGCCGCGCGATCGAGACCCTCCTCGCCGCGACGCGCGAGGCGCAGGCGAGGATCGAGATCATCTCCCGGGTCCTGCGTCAGCTCCCGGTGATCGAGGAGCTGGCCTCCGCCGACGAACGCCTGCGGACCGCCCGGCTGCAGGCCGAGGAGCTCGACCGGCAGCTCGCCTCCGTCGATACCAGCTCCTTCGAGGCGCTGCGGACCCAGATCGCGGCCCTGGCGGACAGCCTCCGGGCTGCGGAGAAGGCGGTCGGAGATCTGCGGGAGCGGATCGGATCGATGCGAAGCCGGGTCGAGATGCTCGGCGCCCGTCTCCAGGGGGAGGAAGCGGACCGTGAGCGGCGGCAGACGGTGCTCGCCGGGTTCCTGGCCGCGCACCAGCCGGACGAGGCGGACCTCGTCGGCTATTACGACGAGCGGATGCGCGCCGAGCGCCGGCAGGCCGATGGCCGCATCGACATCGGGGACATGATCCGGCGCTACGAATCCTCCCACGCGGGCCTCCGCACCCGGCTGGACAAGGCCCGCACGGACCTGCGCGCGGCCAAGCAGCGGTACAACCACGACGAAAACGAGATACTCGGGCTCGAGGACGACGAATCCCGAGACTACCTCCAGCGGCTCTCCCGCTACCGCGAGACGGAGCTTCCCGAGTACCGCGACCGGATCAGCCGGGCGCGCGCGGAGGCCGAGAAGCAGTTCCGCGAGCATTTCGTCTCGCGCCTGAACGAATACCTGGTGGAGGCGGAGGAAAGCTTCAAGGAGATCAACCACATCCTCGAGACCATCCGGTTCGGGAAGGACCAGTACCGGTTCTCGATCGCCCGCAATCCCGAGAAGCAGAGGCTCCTCTCGGCAATCTCGTCGGCGGCCGAGATCCGCGACCTCGAGGGGACGCTGTTCTCCGCCCTGAAGAGCGACGAGGAACGGGAGAGCATCGAGCGGTTGTTCACTGACGTGCTCACCCACGAGCTGGACGACCCCGCCGTGCGCGAGCTGTGCGACTACCGCCAGTACTTCGTCTACGACATCCGCATACGCCACACCGACGCACTGGACGGGAAGACCGGCAAGGCGCTGGAGTCCCTGCTCTCGCGCGTGCTGCGGGAGAAGTCGGGAGGGGAGACGCAAACCCCCTACTACGTGGCCATCGCGGCCAGTTTCTTCCGCTTCTACAAGGACGCGCCGGGGGCCATCCGGCTGGTGCTTTTCGACGAGGCCTTCAGCAAGATGGACGACGAGCGCATCGGCACCATGATCGCCTTCTTCCGCAAGCTGGCAATGCAGGTCGTGACCGCCGTCCCGACGGAGAAGATCGAATCCATCGCCCCCCACATGGACCGGACGAACCTCGTGGTACGGCGCAACACCCGGGCCTTCGTCCGCGACTACGCCATCCTGGAGCGCGAGGCGGCCNNCTCGCCCGGCGCATCCTCGCGGCATTCGCCGAGTCCTATCCCACCAGCGCCCATTACCAGGGAGGCAGGAAGCTGCGAAAGGCCGGGTGGGAGGAGGTCTTTCCGCGCATCCTCTCCGACGTTGCGGCGAAGAACGACTTCCTGGGAGCAGTCGACGAGCTGGTGACGGCCGGGATCCTCTCGGCCCGGTGGAAGCGGTTCCGTGAAGGGGACGACCTGGAGGCGCTCTACCTGGAGGATCCGGCCGGACTCTTCGATGCCCTGGGCATCCCGTCGCCCGAGGCCGTCACCCGCGCGATGATCGCAAGCCTCGACGGGCCGTCGTGGTCGAGCCCGCCCCTGGCGGACCTCGCCGGGTACCTGCGGCCGCGACTGGAGGCGGGCCACCCCGTCGCCGTGCATGACGTACGGGAGCTGGAGCACCTGGCCCGGCTGTTCTCCCTGACGCCGGGGCAGGCCGCGGCAACTCCGCTTCGCGCGTTGAGCGCCCGGCTCTACAGAGACACCAAGCGGTTGGAGCACCTGCTGCCTGTCGCGGACCGACTCGCACGCGCGATGGGCGCTGGCGCTGTGTCCGAGCGGCTCGGCCTCGCGCGATCGTATCCCGAGACGGGTCTCGCGCTGTGGGGCAGGATCCTGTTCGCGGGCAACGACACACCGTGGGAGTGCCGGGGACAGATCCTCTCGCTGCCACTGTCGAGCGTGCAGCGGATCAGGGCGGTCGAGCTTGCGGCGATGGCGGACGCGGATGGCCGGCACGCACCAGGCCCGGCGGTCCTGTCGATCGAGAACAAGGAGACATTCCATGTCCTGGCGGGCGAAGCTGGTCAGGGGCACTGTCGAGCACTTCCGCCCGGCACCGCGGCGATCGTGTATACGGCGGGCCATCCCAACGAAGCCGTCACCACCCTGC
Source organism: Spirochaetaceae bacterium (assembly GCA_003170115.1). Classification (GTDB taxonomy): domain Bacteria; phylum Spirochaetota; class Spirochaetia; order SZUA-6; family Fen-1364; genus Fen-1364. Next base: position 240 of record PMZS01000326.1, on the reverse strand, counting down.
TGCGCCGGTGTGTAGAGGCTGGCGCCCGGCTCAACCACTACGGCGACCTGGATCCTGACGGTATCCTCATCCTGCAGGAGATCCAGGAGGCGGTACACACGACCGTCACCCCGTGGTTCATGAGCGCCGCCGTGCATCACCGCTTCGCCGGGTTTGGCTATCCGCTGGATCACGCCCAGACAGCGCGGCTGGTCCACGTGCGGGAGCATGTGTCAGGTGTTCTTCGCGATCTCGTCGTTG
>PMZS01000301.1 GCA_003170115.1 Spirochaetaceae bacterium | reverse complement strand
TCCACGATCAGCGCACCGTCAGCCAGTTACGTTGGAACTACAGCCGGGCCGCGGAGGCCGATGAGCGCTATGCAGGCAGATACTACATTCGCACCAGTCGAACAGACCTGGATGAGAAAAGTCTGTGGCAACTGTACGTCACACTCGGGGGCATCGAGGATTCCTTCCGCTCGTTGAAGGGCGAGCTGGGACTTCGGCCGGTGTTCCACTCCAAGAGCACGCGCATCAAGGCGCATCTGTTCATCACGGTGTTGGCCTATCGCCTGCTGAATGCGATCCGTCATCGCCTGAGGGAACACGGCTACGTTGCTCGCTGGTCGACGATCCGCCAGAGGCTCTCCACGCACGTGATGAGCACGATTTCCCTGAAAACCGAAAAGGGAACCTCGATCAACATCCGTGCAGCCAGCACCCCAGAGGTCGAGCAACGGGACATCTACCGCGCCCTGGGCTTGCGACTGTCCCCGCTGCCCAGAAGACGCAGCGAGCGATGAAGATGTAGGGACCATAGCCAAAGCCCGTGTTCTTGCACCATAAGGAAATGCATGCAGCGGGTGACGAACTCGGGCTAGATTCCGCCCTGTCCGCCGGCGGCTGGCGGATAAACCCACCACTATGATGAACGTCAAACCTACCAGTTCTCGACCAGCGACCTGTCTTCCCCGTTGTGATGGTAGATCTTCCATCCCATGTACTTGTGGAACGCCTCGTAGAGGACGTCCGTGCGCGGAGAATAGTTCAGCGCCATGTGGTGCTCGAAACCGTTGGCCGCGAGGAAATACATGAGCTTCTGCGTGTGGGGCATCTTCAGCACGCCGGTCGTGCCGAAGGTCGACGCGTTGTCATTGGTGATCTCCCCGTCCCCGATGCAGCCAACGATCCGCCCCTTCTCATCATCCGTGGAGAATCGCGCCCATCCCACGGGGCCCGGTTTCAGGGTGCCGTGCAGGGTGCAGAAGCAGGAGTCGTGCGGATTGCCCTTGACGGCCATGGCGTTCAAGCCTGTCTTTGCTTCCTTCATGAAGGAGAGGGCCGTGTTGCTGCAATGGAAGAGGACGCACTTGTCCGGATCATCCCCGTAGTTGTTGTTCCAGTCGAAGAGCGCCGATGCGCCGCCGCCGGCAAGCTGCAGCGCGTACATCGCCACCGCTCCCATGACGTCCACTTCGCAGGCGGAGGGGAACATGTCGTCGCTCATCATGCTCATGATGGAGCAGGGGAAGATCTTCAATGCGCCCTGCATGGCAGACCAGCATTGAATGGCATAGGAGTTGATGTGGTACTCCTGGACCCAGTTCTCCAGCACCACCCCGAGCTTTGCGGTGGTCTTCATGGCCTTGCCCGGAATGTCCCGCGTGTCCGGCAGGTAGCCGGTGAGCTTCTTCAACTTGGCTTCCACCTTCGGGTCGGTGTCCGACAAGGCGTTGATCTCGTCCACGGTCTCCACGAGGCTCTTGGACTCCACGCTGATACCGCTGGCCTCCAGGAGTTTCTCGCTGTAGCGCACAGTCTTGAAGGGAGTGGTCCTCTCCCCGATGCTTCCGATCCGCGCTCCCTTCATTCCGCGCACCACCCGGCAGACGTCGACGAACCAGTGCAGCTCCTTCTTGAACTCATCCGAGTAGGGAGACACCACGTACGCGCTGCCGATGGAGTAGCGGATCCCGTATTGGGAAAAGTTGTTGCAGATGGAGAGCTTCCCGCAGAAGGAATCACGACGATGCTCAACGGAGAACTCCCCCACCTTGTCCGGCCATGCGTGCACGAACACGGGCACCGTCAGCCCCGAGAGCTTCACGGAGTCCGCCACGGCCCGCTCGTCCCCGAAATTGGGCAGCGTGACCAGGATGCCGTCGATCTTCGCGGCGTTGTCGCGGAAGAGCTTCGCGCACTTCTCCGCGTCCTTCCACGTCATCACCACCCCGTCGGTGGTGTCCTTCGGCCCCAGCACGACACAGTCGATGCCCTCCTTTGCCAGGAGAGCGACCATCTCCTCCCTGCCCTTCTTTGCCAGCTCGGCGGGAAACACGTCGCGGTTTGCCACGATCAGTCCCAGAGTTGCCCGTCCCATACTGCCTCCCCAAAAATGCATTTATCTCATATCCCAAGATATTGTCCGCAAACCTGGCCCGCGCGTCAAGGGCATTGCGCGGACGGGTCCCGCTTCCCGGTAGACCGACCTTTGCGGCGCAGCGGGCCGTCTCTTCTTTCCCTCGGCGGGTGTTTGCGGTACACTTTGCCTTCGAATGGAAAAAGCGAAAGAAATCTCCGACAACGCATCCATGGAGCTGAAGAATCAGCTGGCCATCCTCCGGAGCATTCGGGAGGACAGTCCGATCTCGCGTGTCGACATCAAGGAGAAGACCCGGCTGAGCTGGGGCATCGTCACCACCTGTACCAAGGAGCTCCTGGACCGGGGCGTCGTCACGGAGATCGGCGCGGCCGCCGCCCCGTAGAGCTGGACTTTAACAGAGCAACAACTTCGTACTTGGACTCCAGCTGGGCACGAGGAGGAAAACGACGTGGTGTTGACCGAAAAAAGCCGGCGTGACATTGTCTGAGTGATCGGATTGGCTGAGTGGGAAAGTGGCTTTCTATATTTCGGAACTGGTGGCTTTATTCAGCGGAATACGCAGCCAGTTGCGGGTTCACGCACCCGCACCGCCGGGGTTTCCCGTGTTGCCTGTTGTTTCCTCTTGCACACATGCCGTCGCCACTACCCCGATGGGTTCTTCGGGTTTTTCGCTCAGTGTTTCCCGAAAACATAGGCCTTCCCCATTTCTCAGGCGGGTCGGCTCCCACGTTACCCGTTTCGAGGCCTGCTCAGCGTTCACTCACATTACGGCCTGCATGCTCGCTGACCCCCCCGAGGGGGCTTTCTCTTGAAGTGCTTCAGTCCAGTTCGTTACCTCCTTGAACCGCTTCAAGTGCTTCCGGCTGGAGCGACAGTTGCCGGGCGGGATTCGCACCCGCTGGAAACAACACGCCTTTCACGGCGCACTGAGAAAAGCGGGTTAGGACTGTTGAATATTTCTTGTACATTGCGAATCAATCTTCCCTAAAGGATGCAAGACCCGCCCCCACAGCGGCTGTCGCGTTCTCGGGGTAGAAGATCTCCTCCAGAATTCCGTCGATCGGAGATTCCAACTCGGTAGAGACCTTTTCTACCATAATCTCTACAATCGGTTCTCCTTTTACTACTTTTTCACCCGCGGACTTGAACCATTTTACGATCGTACCTTCCTCTACCCCTGAACCCATTTCTGGCATAAGGATATTAACCATTCATGAACCCCCTCTTAAGCTCATTCGCTCCAACCCTATGTTGTGGCGGATTGCACGGAATATATGCAATCACCCGCCAATTTCACATTCAGGACCGAACGATGTGATCATTCTTGCCAGTCCTTCCATTCTCTTTCTGCTCGGAGGAGTCGCGTCACCGAGCGAGTATTTCTTTCCTATATAGGCGTATTTCTTTTTGCCTATTGAGGTTCGTAAAATATACGGACAGGACCAGCTGTCACGTCTCGACTAATGGCGTCAAACCACGTCCTCCCTTCATTTTAGACCTATCCAATAAGCCCAACCTGAGTAGAGTGTCAGGATCTATTGCGAGCCTCAATAAATTGTGAAATGGTAGCAGGTGGACCGACCGTACTC
>PMZS01000341.1 GCA_003170115.1 Spirochaetaceae bacterium | reverse complement strand
AAAAGACACTGCTCAATCTGCGAGCGTAGGCCAACAGAAGGTATCCGCAAAAAGCAGCACCCCCAGCCTGGATGAAAAACCGCTCTCCGGCAGCAGGGAAGTCCAGGACAGCCAGATCATGGACCTGTCCAAGGTGGACACAACGGAGCAGTCGGGCTGGATCGATCCGAAGAATCCTCCCGAGCTGAAGAGAAAGTATCAGAAAGACCATTTCAGCGTTGTACTGCCTGAGGACTTGTATCCGGTAAAAACGAGCGTCTATTCGTCGGCGGCGCTGTTCAAATTCTCAGATCGAGATGCGCTTCTGTACATATTCTCGCCGCAAGGCATAGCGGGGAGTGCTTTTCTTGATGTAAATCTCAATACGCTGGATCTGAATCTGACGAATGGATATCAAGATATGTCCATTGACCTGAAAGCGAAAGTCTTGAAGATGACCTACAGGCTTGATGGCTCACCTGATGGGTACCTGCGATACGTCGAGATAGGAAAAACATATCAGCCGGCAGCAATGCAAATCTCCGTGCTTCTGGTGAGAGACCCGCAAAGCTACAATGATCTGCAGCAGAAATATCGAGCAGTGTTAAGTACCTTGAAGCATGAAAACTAGCCCATGGGCGTCACGCGGCGATGAACAACCTTCTCGTGCAGCTGATTCAAAAAGGCAAGGTCCGCAACCTGCAGGATTTGAAGAGCGCCTACCACAGGGTAATCATGAAAACCCACCCGGACGCAGCCGGCTCCGACAGGTACCTGGAAAGCTACCTGGGACTGGCAAGCTCATTCCAGGAAGCAAGAGCCTATCTGGCAAAGTCGCAATCCGTGAAACATCCCAGATTGTCCTTTTTTCAGCAGCTCCACTTGATCGAGTCATTGGAGATGCCCTATGCGTTTCACCCGGCAGAAAACATGGAGAAGTTGCTCCACGCCAAGGAGGCTGCAGGCTCAGAGCTGCTGGAATGGAAAAAAGAATGGGCCCTTCTCTACAAGGATGCGGACAGGGAGTATGTAAGAATCAAGACTGAGAAGCCTTTCGGACCTTACCTCAAGCATGCCCTGGCTCTGAATGTCCGGCCGCTCATGCATGATCTGATCGCATTTCATCTCACGGGTCGAGATCTGTATGCGAAGCAGGCAAGGCAGAATCTGCCGGGAATCATGCACCAGCTCTCTGAAAACCACTGTGTCGCTCTGCGGGAGTTCTTGTCGCTTTTGTTGGAAGACGCAAAGAAGGGGGCAGCGGTCCTCGACTAGCGGTTGCGTGTTGACACCATGTGCCGTCTTCACTACCTTTGATTCAGCAGTACACAATTTATCGGGGCGCTCGGTAGTAACCGGGCTGAGATGGCGGCTGTGAGCCGCCGACCCGTTGAACCTGATCTGGATAATGCCAGCGCAGGGACGGTAGAATGGCACAGCGCCGCCCCTCGTGGGGGCGGTTTTTTTTGAAGAGGAGCGCATGGCGCCTGCACGGGTTTTTCAGTGGATCATTCCCCGGTTCCTGACCCCTCCCGAATGGGGAATCCAGCCCGTCGCCCGGGAGCATCGGGTCCTGCGTTTCATGGATTTCATGGTTCTCTGGGGAGACCTCGGCATCGGCCTGCTCGTCATGCTGACCGGTACATTTCTGGTGCCGGGACTCGGCCTGGGCAGCGCCCTCCTGGCCATCCTGATCGGGAGCGCGGCGGGATGCCTTCTCCTTGCGCTCATCGGGGCCGTGGGCAGCGCGACCGGCGCGCCGACGATGGTGCTTCTGCGTCCCGTGCTCGGAGTGCGCGGGTCGTACGCCCCGACGGTTCTGAACGTCCTTCAACTCATCGGGTGGACGATCTTCGAGTTTGTCGTCATGGGAGTGGCCGCTTCCGTCATCGCCCGAACCGTTCTCGGGACCGGCAGCTACGCCGCATGGACAGCCGTGTTCGCCGTCATTGTGATCATCATGGGAGTGGGCGGTCCGATCGGCTTCGTGCGCCAGTGGCTGGAGAAGTTTGCGGTGTGGATCGCGCTGGCGACGGGAGCCTGGCTCACCGTCCACATTTTTTCCACCATGGATGTGACCGCGCTCCTCCGACAGCCCGGCGACGGATCGCTTCCCTTCGGAGCGGGGGTGGATCTGGCCATCGCCCTCCCCATTTCGTGGCTGCCGCTGGCAGCGGACTACAACCGCTTCTCCCGCTCCACCCGGCAGGGCTTCTGGGGCACCATGCTCGGCTTCTTCATCACGAACGCCTGGTTCCTCTCCCTGGGCGCCTTCCTGCTCCTCGGATCCAGAGTGGGACAGGAGCCGAAGGACTTCGCCTCCGCCATCGCCCTCAGCGCGGGCTGGATCGCGCTCCTCATTCTCCTTGCCGATGAGACGCACAACGCCTGGGCCGACCTCTACTCCACCGCCGTCTCGCTGCAGAACCTCTTCCCGAAGGTGAAGCAGCGCTGGCTCATCGTGGCACTAGGCGTGGCCTGTTTCCTCGTCGCCGTCTTCCTGGACATCACCCGGTACCAGAACTTCCTTTACCTCATCGGATCATTCTTCGTGCCCCTCTTCGGAATGCTCACCGCGGATTTCTTCGTGCTGAAGAAAAGGCGCTACCAGGTGGAGGAGTTCTACCGCGCCAAAGGGGCGTACTGGTTCACAAAGGGCGTGAATATTCGGGCGATGATCACATGGGCCGCCGGCATAGCCGCCTATCACCTTGCCAACCCTGCGACGCTCGGGGCGATCTTTCCGGCGTGGCAGAAGCTTGTGCCCTCGTCCCTCGGGCTGGCGGGAGGGTCACTGCCGAGCTTTGCGGTGGCCTTCCTGCTCTCACTTGCGTTCAGACTGGAGGCTGCAAAATGAACTACGGCGCGATTGCCGCGGAGCTCCTGGACAGGATTCGCAGCACGCATCCACTGATTCATCATATAACGAACTGGGTCGTCATGAACGACACCGCCAACGCCACCCTTGCGTTGGGCGCCCTACCCGTGATGGCTCACGCGCGCGAAGAGGTGAAAGAGATGGTCGGCGCCGCGGGCGCCCTGGTGCTGAACCCTGGCACGCTGTTTCCCGAGCTCGTGGAGGCGATGGTCATGGCGGGCACGCGCGCCAATGAGCTCGGAGTGCCCGTGGTGTACGATCCGGTAGGCGTGGGCGCCACTCGCTACCGCAGCCAGACAGGGGAGCGCCTGCTGAAGGAGCTGCACATGGCCGTGATCCGCGGCAATTCGGGCGAGATTGGCGCACTGGCGGGAGCCGGCGGGGTGGTCAGGGGTGTGGAGTCGGTGGAAGGGGTGGCACACCCGCAGGTCGTGGCACGTGAGCTTGCCCTGCGCCGAGCCACCGTTGTTGCCATCACGGGCAAGCGCGACATTCTCTCGGACGGAAAACGGGTCCTTGGAGTGGACAACGGCCACGAGATGCTGAAGACGATCACCGGCACCGGCTGCATGGCGACAACGGTAGTCGCCATCTTCTGCGCCGTGGAACCGGACAAGCTCATTGCGGCGACATCCGCCCTTGCCTGTTACGGCCTGGCGGCGGAGCGCGCGGCACGCGCCACAAGGGGACCAGGCTCCTTCCGATCCTCACTCTTCGACGAGCTTTACCACATGACACCCGCCCTGCTGGAAAAGGGGACGCGCGTGGTTCCGTTCGCCTAGGCAGATGGAGACCTTCGCGGCCGCGGCGCTCGCGGCGCCGGCGGCGAAATATGTCCTGTACCTCGTCACGGATGCGGGGCTTTCTCGCGGGCGGAGCCACCTCCGCATCGTGGAGACGGCCATGCGCGGAGGAGTGACGATCGTGCAATACCGGGAGAAAAGCGCATCCACGCGCCGTATGATCGAGGAGGCGGCCGAGCTGTGCCGGCTCTGCCGGGCCGCCGGCGTTCCCTTTATTGTCAACGACAGGATCGATGTGGCACTCGCCATTGATGCCGACGGAGTCCACATCGGGCAGGACGATATGCCCGCGGCCCTTGCGCGCCGGATCCTGGGGCGCGGGAAAATCCTCGGCGTGTCGGCAGGCAGCGTCGAGGAAGCTCGGAAGGCTTTCGATGACGGAGCCGATTACATCGGGGCAAGCCCGGTTTTTTCCACCCCCACGAAGCCCGACGCTCCGTCTCCCCTGGGCATTGAAGGGCTTCGGCGCATGACGCAGGCGGTGGAAATCCCCGTCGTTGCCATCGGCGGCATCACCGAAGATAATGCCGCGGCCATGATGGAAGCGGGAGCCGCGGGGATTGCGGTGGTCTCGGCCATCGTGGCATCGGAAGACGTGGAGGCGGCGGCCCGCGCCCTGCGTATCGTCGTGGAAAAAGTGAGGACGGGATGAAGATCACGCAGCTCGGAGAGTTCGGACTGATAGAGAGAATTCGCGCGGCGCTCCCTGAGCCCGGCCCGAACGTCATCGTGGGCATCGGCGATGACGTGGCCGTGCTGAAAGCCGCCGCCATGGTTGCTGCCTCTGAAAGCGTGTGGCTGGCCACCTGCGACGTGCAGGTGGAAGGGGCCCACTTCCTGCGGACCGCGACCCCGCCGCGCAGCCTCGGCCGCAAGTCCCTTGCGATCAATCTGAGTGATATCGCCTCCGCCGGAGGCATCCCCCGCTATGCCCTGGTGTCCCTCGGCCTTCCCGGCGATCTGGAGGTCGGCTTCATTGACGAGCTGTACGCGGGCCTTCGCGAGGAGGCAACAGCCTTCGGCGTCGACATAGTAGGCGGCAACATTTCGCGCTCCCGCCTGGGGATTTTCATCGACGTCTTCCTCCTGGGAGAGGCGATCCGCGAAAACGTGGTCTTGCGCTCGGGGGCCGCCGTGGGAGACCGGGTCATGGTCACCGGGACCGTCGGGGACGCGGCAGCGGGGGTCGCGCTCCTGCTCAACCCTGAGCTGGAGAAGGCGACGGATGCGGCGTACGAAGAGATTGCGCGGTCCCGCCGCGACCGACCCACGCCGCGCGTCAGGGAGGGCGCGCTGATCGGGTCCCTTCGTCAGGCCAGCGCCATGATCGACGTGAGCGACGGCATTGCCGGGGACCTCCGCCACATCTGCGAGAAAACCACCGTGAGCTTTCGCCTCCACGCGGACACGCTGCCGGTAAGCCTTGCCAACCGCGCCCTCTCCCGCGCGGCGCGGGGTGATGAGTGGCACTTCGCGCTGCACGGCGGCGAGGATTACGAGCTTCTGTTCACCGCGCCGCCGGACCGTGCCGACCAACTGGCGCGGAGGATCTCCTCCGAGACGGGTACCCCGGTGTCCGTTATCGGGGAAATCATTCCCGCCGGAGAGCGGCCCCAGCTCGTCCTGCCCGACGGCAGCTCTCACCCGATGGAGGGATCTGGATGGGACCATTTCAAATGAGAACGGCTTTGACGATCGCGGGCTCGGACTCCGGCGGAGGGGCGGGCATCCAGGCGGACCTGAAGACATTCGCGGCGCTCGGGGTTTATGGAACAAGCGCAATCACGGCGCTCACCGCGCAGAACACGGTGAGAGTCGAGGGCGTGTACCCGATTCCCTCCGATTTCGTTGCCAGGCAGATCGATGCCGTGGTGAAAGATATCGGCGCGGATGCGATCAAGACGGGAATGCTTTCCAACAGGCTGATCATCGAGACGGTTGCGGCAAAGATCGTCGAGCACGCGCTTCGACCCCTCGTCGTGGATCCCGTGATGATGGCAAAAAGCGGCGATGCCCTTCTGGAGCCTGAGGCTCGCGACGCCCTCATCTCCTCCGTCCTGCCACTGGCGACCGTGGTCACCCCGAACCTGCCGGAAGCAGAAGTCCTCTGCGGTTTCCCCGTTAATAATATGGAAGGAATGCGCCGCGCGGCGCGCGCCATTCACGCGTTGGGGCCGCGATGCGTTGTGGTCAAAGGCGGACATCTCCAGGACGCGGGCTTCAGCACGGACCTCTTCTACGATGGGGAGCGCTTCGAGGAGCTGTCAGAGGCGAGGATCGATACCCGAAACACCCATGGGACGGGCTGCACTTTCGCGTCGGCAATCGCGGCCCGGCTTGCCCTTGGCGATGAGGTTCTGGATGCCGTTCGCGCCGCCAAGCGCTACGTCAGCGGCATCCTCGCCGCCTCCGCGGGCCTGCGGATCGGGCACGGGCACGGCCCCATGAATCACGCGGCGCTTCTTCTGCGCGGACTCAGGGATTCGACCTGAATCACGACTCTTTGCAGCCGGACGCCCATTGATTTTGCAATTTTCCCCCACCCGTCGACGCGCGAGCTTCTCCACAGGGCAACAATCCTGTCCACGTTGGCTTTGGTAATGCCGCCCTGGAGATGGGAGGCCATCGCAAGCACCACCGTCATGTCGCCATAACCAAGTCGCGCCTTGCGCAACTCATGGATCCGCGCCGCGTCCGCCTTGAATTGCGTCTCTATCGACATGGTAAGCGATCTCTCCCCGTCCGTGCTCCTGCCCAGGCTGTTCAGGTAGGCGACGTCTCGGCGAAGCCGTGTTTCTACCGCGGACTTCGAAGCCCACAGCGTGCCGAAGGATACGAAAAGCCCTATGAAGATGAAGAGAATATCGCGAGTTGATCGCTGCATACTGGTACCACCTGATTCATATATCGGACAGAAATGGCTCGAGGCCGCATTCTTGACATTTCAGAACATGCCGTCCATATTCAATGAACACAGGTGTTCATGAGTTGAAAAGAGCCCTCGTCGTATTCGCCTTTCTCTTCCTTGCATACGGTTCATTCGCGCTGGAATTCCGCAAGACCTCCTGGTTGATGACCCGGGAAGAAGTGATCGCCTCCGAAGCCGGGCGCGTCGTTTCGGATCTGAGCCTGCCGGGCCTGCAGCAGATTGTCTTTCAGACCATGGTAAACGGATTTCCGGCAACGATCACCTACCTTCTGGAAAACGACAAGCTCCTCTCGGCTTCCTATACCTTCAAGAGGGACCCGGATCGCAAAGCGTTCGACTTCATGAAACTGGACTTGACCAGCCGAAATGGAAAGCCGGCATTCGAAAAAGAGAACCTCGTCGGGTGGAGGCTCGAGAGAACGGAAATCGCGCTGGCGCATCTCCCTGACGGCTCCTCATATGCCGCGTACTGGGAAAAGGCGTACTTTGCCCGGATCAACAACCTGGCGGGGACTGGCAGAACAGCGAATGAGTGATGACCTTCGATCCCCCGTTGCCCCGAGGGATGGGCTGGCAAGAAAAAGCCGAACACGGTAGCATCGGTTTTTTGAAGGGGAGCCCATGAAAAAAACTATTCTCCTTGTCACGCTGGCCCTGGTCCTTCTGATGCTGGCAGGTTGTGCGCCCGGCATCAACGAGCTGGCAAACGTGCCCAGCCGAACGGGGGTCGTTTCCGGCTTCTGGCGAGGTCTGTGGAACGGCGCGATAGCGCCGGTGACCTTCATCATCTCTCTCTTCGACAAAAACGTGCAGATATACGACGTCCACAACACAGGCGCGTGGTACAACTTCGGCTTCTTCCTGGGCATCACCGCACTGTTCGGCGGGGGCGCGGGCGGCGCGCGGGCCAGACGCCGCAGGGACTGAGACCGCTGGTGATGGATCCGGAAGTCAGGATTCCCGGGCCGCTTCGGCTCATCCACGGCGAGACCGCCACTCTTTTCGATGTCCTCCTCGTGTACGTGGTGGGAGTCGTCTTCGGGGTGCTCGCGCTGGTCTTTGCCTCCACCCGCGTGGAGGCGCTGCCGGCGTGGAAGGCCGCGCTGCTCTTCGTGCTGGCCGCGGATGTCAGCGGCGGAACGATGGCCGGCTTCACGGCAGGAACGGACGCATACTATGGCAACCGGCCGGGACTGCGGTGGGGTGTCATTTTCATCCACTTCATCGAGCCGGGGCTCCTCTTCCTCCTCTTCGACGGCAGGCTCGCGTACTGGATCTTCCTGTATGCCTACACCGCGGCCTCGGCATCGCTTGTCAACGTCATTCCGGGAGGGCAGCGCCAGCAAGGCGCCGCGGCGGCTCTTGTCGTGATCGGCATCGTGATCCTCCTGCCCATCGGGCTGTCCGCCCCGTTCCTCGCATGGTTCGGGCCGGTGTACATGCTGAAGCTGATCCTCGGGTTCGCCGTGCGTCGCTCCGCGGGGTCCTGAGATGGAGAACGTCGTCTACCAGGAGATGACTCCCGAGGAGCGCATGCTGGACTGGCGCATCACGCGGCAGGTGATGGCGGATGCGGTTCTCATGAACACTCTCCATGTCAGCCAGGCCCTGGGAGAGAAGCATGCCGTAATCGCCCTGGTGGAAAATGGCGAACTCAAGGAGACGTACGTGAGCCCCGAGCAGGCCGTGAAAAAAAACTTCCCGTTCAATCCGGTCAGGCAGGCCTTCGACTCCTCCCAGGCACAGCACGGCGTCTGCCTGCTCATCGTGAGGGATGGCAAGGCGGTCATCTCCCTCAACAGCGTCCGCTGAGGTACATTATCCGCATGAACACCGCCGCCGCTGCCCTCCCGCGCTGGAACCTGTCGAATGTGTATTCCGGAATCGAATCGGCGGAGTTTGCACGAGACCTCCGGGGTCTTGAGGAGACCCTTGATCTCATCGATCAACATGAGAAGGAGACGCTCCGGGCCTGCACGCCGGAGACGCCGGCCTCCGCGCTGGCCACGGCCCTTGATCGTGCCGTGGATCTCTTCAACCGGGCCTTTCTTCTTTCCAGCACGCTGAAGGTGTACGTCGAATCTTTCGTGTCAACCAATTCATATGACACGGCCGCGGCGAAGAAGCTGTCGGAGCTGGAGATCGTGCAGGTCAGGGTCAGGCAGGCGTGGACCCGGTTCCAGGTCTGGACGAAGACGATCGCCGACATACTGCCGCGCGCCCTTACGCGCCCCGGCAGCGCCCGCGAGCATTCCTTCATCCTGACGGAGACCGCGGAACAGGCCGCGTGGCTCATGAGCGACGTCGAGGAGTCGCTTGCCGCGGAGCTTTCACTGAGCGGCGCGAGCGCATGGTCGAAGCTGCAGCGCATGCTGACCTCGCGTATCGTCGTCGACCTGGAAATCGACGGCACGGTGCGGTCTCTGCCGATGCCGGCGCTCATCAACCTCAGAAGCCATCCCGAGGAGCCGGTGCGCCGCCGTGCCTGGGAAGCGGAGCTCCGCGAATGGCGGAGGTTGAAAGAGCCGCTGGCCGCGTGCATGAACGGGGTCAAGGGATTTGCGGACACGCTGAACCGCCGGCGCGGGCGCCAGGACTGCCTGCACGCCGCCATCGACCAGGCGCGCATTGACCGCGCTACTCTGGAAGCCCTGCTGGAGGCCATGAGAGAATCGCTGCCGGAGTTCCAACGCTACTTCCTGGCCAAGGCTGCCCGCCTGGGAAAGCAGAAGCTCGCCTGGTGGGACCTGTTCGCGCCCACGGGCGCGGTGGAGAACAACTACACCTGGGACAAGGCCCGCTCCCTGATCCTTGAGAACTTCGGGGACTTCTCCCCGCGGCTGCGCACCTTTGCGGAGCGCGCGTTCACTGAAAAGTGGATCGACGCGGAGCCCCGTGACGGCAAGGTGGGAGGCGCCTTCTGCGAGTCGGTGCCCTCGGTGAAGGAGTCGCGAGTTCTCTGCAACTTCGACGGCTCCCTGGAGCAGGTGTCCACGGCGGCGCACGAGCTGGGCCACGGCTTTCACAACGACTGCGCCTTCAGGGCGGGCAAGACGATGCTCCAGCAGTCCACGCCGATGACGCTCGCGGAAACAGCCTCCATCATGTGCGAGACCATCGTGAACGAAGCGCTCCTGGCGCGCGCCAGGGACCCCCGGGAACAGCGTGCCCTGCTGGAGAACACGCTCATCAATGAATCCCAGGTCATCGTCGATATTTATTCGCGCTTCCTCTTCGAAAAGGAAGTGCTGGAGCGCCGCGCGCACTCCGAGCATTCATCTGACGACTTGTGCGATATCATGAACAGGGCGCAGGCGGCGGCCTACGGTGACGCGCTGGATGAGCAATTCCGCCATCCCTACATGTGGACCTGGAAGCCGCATTACTACATTGCGGATCTGGACTTCTACAACTTCCCCTACTCCTTCGGCCTGCTCTTCGGGACGGGACTCTACGCGGTGTACCGCGCGCGCGGCGCGGCCTTCGTGCCGGACTACGAGAAGTTGCTCGCTTCCACGGGGGAAGCCTCCGCCGCGGACCTGGCCGGCGACTTCGGCATCGACATCCGCACACGGGCCTTCTGGGACGAATCGATCAAGGTCATCCGCGGGAGAATCGATCGGTACTGTGCGCTCACGGATTGAGCGTGCCCCAGGTCACCGAGTCGGCCCCATGGGCCTCGGTCAGGCTTTCCACGCAACCGGGCATGTCCGGCCCCCGCATCCCCTGGACGGTTGAAGGACTCATCGTGACGACGAGCTGGTCCGCGAATCCCGCGGCGAGAAACGCCCGAAGCACTCTCGCTCCTCCCTCCACCATGAGGCTTGAAATCCCTGCCGCGCCGAGTTTCATTAATGTCTCATGGAGATCGAGGCCTCCCGGGCCTCGGCTCACCTGAAACAGCCTGGCCCCTTTCTCCTTGAGCGCGGCCGCTGCTGCGGCCCCCGCCTCCGGGGCGTGGAAGATCCAGGGCTTCCTGTCCTCCCGCGCCAGGAGCCGGGCGCCGGTCGGGAACCGCAGGCGCGAATCAAGGACCACGGGCTGAGGCTGGGGAAACGGAGGCGGACCTGGGAGCAGCCTCACGGAGAGGAGCGGATCGTCATTGAGCACGGTCTGGATGCCGACAAGAATCGCATCATGCGCGGCGCGCAGGCGATGAGTGAGCATCATGGACTCCCGACCGCTCAGCAGCAGAGGTTTTCCATCTTCCCGGGCGATGGCACCAGCGGCCGACCGCGCCCAGCTCAGGGTGACGACGGGAAGCGGGTCCCTCTTCATGCGCGGGCCCCTGCGCATGTCNNGCTGCCATGATCCGATCCGCCGGGGCCGGAGGCCACGGCTCGGCACCGGTCATTTCTTCCGGCAGACAGTGAGGCCATCCCTGATCGGGATGATCACCGACTCGAGGTCGGGACGGGAAAAGACGAGCTTGTTGAACGCGCGCACGGCCTCCGTATTCTCGTCACCGGGGCCGTCCTCCGCGACCTTGCCCTTCCACAGCGTGTTGTCCGTGATGAAAAGTCCGCCCGATTTCAGCAGGGACACCGCAACTTCCACGCTGGCGGGATAGTCGACCTTGTCGATGTCGTTGAACACGATGTCGAACCCGGGGGTCTGCTCGCGCGCGATTGTCAGCCCGTCTCCCACACGGAAATCGATCCGCGATTCCAGTCCCGCGGTCCGGAAATACCCCAGCGCGAGATCGCGGTTGCCCGCGGAAAGGTCGCTGCAGATGACCGTTCCGTCCTCCGGCAGGGCGCGCGCGAACCAGAGCGCTGAATATCCGTAGCCCGACCCGAGCTCGAGCACCCTGCGGGCGCCGATGCAGCGGGCGAGCAGTCCAAGCAGGGTGCCGGTGTGCCGCCCGACAATGGGGAAACCCCGCCTCTCCGCAAGCGCTTCCATGGCGGCCAGGACGGGATCCGGTGATGCTCCGAGGGCGGCGATGTAGGACTCGATCCGTTGTCCGACGATCATGTGTGAAAGATACGACATATGCCGATTGATTGAAATATGGGTATTTTCCGGATCAGGGGAAAGGTATGAAAAGAATCGTGGTTGCATCAGTGGCCGTGCTCATCGCCCTTTCGGCGTTCGGGCAGGCAAAAGCCCTGCCCGACCTGAAGGGCAGGACCATCCGTGCGGTGACGGAGAACGCCTTGACGCCCTTGAACTTCGTCGATCCGAAGACGGGCAAGGCCGCGGGCTGGGAATACGATGCGGTGAACGAGATCGGGAAGAGGTTGAACGCGAAGATCTCGTGGAACATCAGCTCATGGGACACGATGATCCAGGCCGTCCGCGACGGCCGGTACGACGTGGCCATGGACGGATTTTCCATCACGAATGACAGGAAAAAGCACGTGGCCTTCTCCGATCCGTACATGGTGAGCCAGCAGTTCATGCTGGTGCGCGGGGACGAGACGCGTTTCAGGAACGCGGCGGAGTTCGAAGCCAACCCGAAGCTCCTGATCGGCTCCCAGGCCGGCACAACGAGCTTCTCCGTCGGTGTCTACAACGTCCTGGACGGGAAGGAAGACAACCCGAGGATCAGGGTGTTCCAGACGTTCGGCGCGACACTCCAGGCCCTTCTTGCGGGAGACGTGGACACCGTCCTCATGGACGCATCGTCCAGCAGGGGCTGCATCGGGGCGAATCCCGACAAGCTCAAAATCGTCGGTGACGCCTTGGGCACGGACAGCTACGGTTTCATCTTCAAGCTCGGCTCGGACCTGGTTGCCCCGTTCAACGCCGCCATCGCGTCCCTGAAAGCAGACGGCACACTCGACACACTCACGAACAAGTGGTTCTACGAATACAACGCAAAGTAACCGGTTGACGCGTCTTCCTGGCCCTCAGAGCCCCAGACGTTTCATGCCGTTTTCATCGTAGCGGGTCCCCGCGACCTTCGATGGTGCGACAAGGCCGCCCAGCTCTTCAAGCTCCGCCTTGGAGAGTGACAGCTCGGTCGCTGCGATGTTCTCCTGTAGATACTTCTCCTGCCGTGTTCCTGGAATCGGGATCACGTCGTCGCCCCGCGAAAGCACCCATGCGAGGGCGAGTTGGGCCGCGGTGCGGCCTCTTTTCTCCGCCGTGTGTTCGATCTTTTCCACCAGGGAACGGTTGCGTTCAAAATTGCCGGCCTTCATTCGCGGGTTCACAGATCGAAAATCCCCCCGCGCGAACTGGTTCGGATGCGTGAACGCGCCGGTGAGGAAGCCGCGGCCCAGGGGGCTGTAGGCGACGAAGCTGATGCCGAGCTCCCGGCAGGTGTCGAGGATCTCCCCCTCCGCGTCCCGTGTCCAGAGAGAGTACTCGGTCTGCAGCGCGGTGATGGGATGCACGGCGTGCGCACGGCGGATAGTCTTTGCTCCCGCCTCCGAGAGCCCGAGGAACCTCACCTTGCCCTCTTTCACCAGCTCCGCCATGGCGCCGACGGTCTCCT
>PMZS01000045.1 GCA_003170115.1 Spirochaetaceae bacterium | reverse complement strand
TTCCTGGGCCTCCGGGCTGCCGGCGGCAAGAAGAACCAGAAGTGAGGCCCACAAGCTCAATTTCATTTCCAGAAGATAGTAATGCGTCATCCCCGAAGGCAATTGCTGCCGGCGTACAATTCCTCCAAACATGCACCGTGCGGCACGTCCATTGAAAAAAATCTCAGGCTGGTCCTTAAACAGTCGCTGAACCGGAGCTTTGAAAGGCTCTAAAAACGAAGACAGGCCAATCTTTCGTCAGGCCCATTCCATGCTGTCGTGGACGTGCAGGACATCGGGTTCCTCGACGAGGCGACATGCCGTGCGCAGAGACACCTTCGCTGCGCGCGGTTTCCTTTCGGGTGTTGCGGGCTTCTTCAAGAGTCCCCGGCGCGAGGGGCAGGCATATTGGCGCCGCTTCTGTTTCACCATGGCTCCTCCCAATCATGCCGCAGCCGACGCTACAATCGCCGCGCTCGGGGAGCCCGTGTTCTCGTGCATGAGGAGGATCTCATGAACAATCTCAATTCCATTCTCATCGAGGGCAACCTTGTGCGCGACCCCGAGCTTTCCTACACGCCGAAGGGAACGGCGGTGTGCAAGTTCGCCGTAGCGTGCAACCGCTCCTACAAGCAGGACGACGAGTTCCAGAAAGAGGTCTCGTACTTCGACGTTTCCGCCTGGATGCGCCTCGCGGAGGTGTGCGGAGAGTATCTGAAGAAGGGAAGGGGCGTGCGGGTGGTCGGCAGGCTGAAGCAGGACCGCTGGACTGATCCGGACGGCAAGCCGCACTCGCGGGTTCTCATCGTGGCGGAGCACGTGGAGTTCAAGCCCCAGGTCAAGAAGGACGGGGAGCCCGCCGCGGAGGAGGAGAAATCGGCGGAAGGAGCAGAAGAAGAGCAGGTGGAGGCGAAGGAGGCGGTGAGCTACTGAGCCCTGGCCGTGGGGGGGCAGGAAACGGGCCCCCCCGCCATGTTCACGGCCGGCCCGAATCAGCTGTGAGAACATTGTTTCCGGGCTGGCGCCCCCCTATCCTTTCTGCTTTGCTCGCATAGCTGCAGTTTCCTCCCGTGAGGGTCCATAGACGCCAGGCACGACAATACCGGCGAGCCGCATCAGCGTCGTCATCTGGCCGCGATGGTGGATCTGGTGTCGGACAAGTGAACTCAGCACCGCTGCCAGGGGGAGGGACCTTCCGAAGTACGCCACTTCGGAGGCCAACTGCTCGTCCTGCAACTTCGCCGAAGCCTGCTCACCCATGGACTGTGCCGCGGTCTGGTAGGCATTCGCGATGCTCCTGGCCGAGGCTGGCGGTTCGGTGCCGCGAGGAGGCGCAACAACCTCCAGCCCCGCAACGGACCCGGTCATTCCAAGCATCAGCACCAAATGCCACGCAATCTTTCCCAGTGTGTTGCCTTCCGGGTCCGATCGGCACTGGAGCGAGTCATCAGTGAGGGCGAGCTGGATCTTGAGGCTTATCGCGCTTTCCCTGGTCCAGTCTTCGACAAACTCGGCAATAGTCCTGTACATGGTTAAATGATACTCTGCCCATGGACGATAGATCAACATTCGGAGTACTTCTGGCGGAAAAGCCCTTCAAGCAGGCTTGCCGAAGTCTCAGGTCGAAAGCACATTGATCTCATGCGAACCGCGAAGCTCAGCATCCCCATGCTGATATTTCTGGCAGTCGCGGTCTCAGCTCACTCCCTCGGTGTTTTCGAACGGCCAGTGAAGCTGGTCGGTACCGTGATCCCCCACCCCGCTGCCGCTCCTGATTTCACTCTCACCGACCAGAAGGGGCTGCCCTTCCACATGGCGAATACGAAGGGCAAGGTGGTGGTTGTGACCTTCATCTACACACACTGCACGGACCTCCGCCCGTTCGTCACGATGAAGCTGAAAAACGCGCGTGAACAGCTTGGGACAGACGCGGACAAGGCGGTGTTCGTCGCCGTGACCACGGATCCCAAGAGGGACACCCAAAATGTGATTGCCGCCTACAGCCGCGCGGCGGGGCTGTTCGACTCCTAGCATTTCCTCACGGGGCCCGTCGCTTCGGTGAAGGAGGTCTGGTTCAATTACGGGGTAGGCGTAGACATCGGAAAGGAGCCGGCGGATAAGCCGACGGCGAAAACCGGCAGCATGTCGGATGAGCCGGAGCCCACGCAGGGACTCTCCACGGTGGACGTGGACCAGGCGAGGCGAATTGCGGACCAGTTCGGGGGAGGGTACGACGTCTCTCACTCGGCTCCGTACTGGATCATTGACAGGCAGGGCAGAATCAGGGCCTCCATGGACGCGGACGCACTCCCTGCCGAAATTGCCGGCAACCTCCGCGCGCTCATCGGTCGCTGAAACGCGCGCCCGTAGAGAGATGCCTTGAGCGGGGGCGCCTTCACACAAAGTTAACGATCAGCGTGCATGCTCTATTGAGGAGGGCCGCATCATGGTCCGTATTCTCTGTCTCTGCGTCCACAACTCCGCTCGAAGCCAGATGGCCGAGGCTTATTTTCGTCAGCTTGGAGGGGACCTCTTCGAGGTCGAGAGCGCAGGTATCGAGCCGGGAGCACTCAACGGATACGTCGTGCGGGCGCTCCAGGAAGAAGGCATGGACATCTCAGGCAAGAAGACCCAGGATGTCTTCGACCTGTTCAAGGCAGGCCGCACCTATCGCTACGTGATCACGGTCTGCTCGAAGGAGGCCGCCGAGCGCTGCCCCATTTTCCCGGGGAGAGTCGAGCGGTTGCACTGGCCCTTTGCCGATCCGTCGACATTTCGCGGGACCGATGAAGAGATCATGACCCAGGTGCGCGGAGTCCGGGATGCGATCAGGGAGAAGGTTCGGGAGTTCATTGCCGAGGTGCGCGAGTCGTAAGCTGCTCAGGCAGGGTGGTGCCCGTCGAACGCCACCGGGTGTATTCCGCGCAGGAAAAGCACAACGGAGTCCAGTGCCCGGCGGAAAAATCCGCCGCGGTCCACGTCTGCCTCGGCTCGCAGCGGAAAACGCGCAAGCTCCTTTCCGTCAAGTGAGACCACCACGGCGCCAAGCACCTGCCCCGCCCTCACGGGGGCCTCAACGTCGAAGGTCTGCACGACTTCAGTGCGAAGCGACGACGCCTGGTCCTTCCGCACGGCAACGATCGGTTCGGGGCTCGCCTTGAGCCCGACCGAGCGCGCGCTTCCCTTCCAGACGTGAGCGGGGGCGGGCTCATCGTAGGCGGTGAGCACAGTGGTGAACGTTGCGAAGCCGTAGTCGAGCAGTGCCGCGCTCTCCACTGCCCGCAGCGCGGCGCCGCTCACCGCGCCGAAGTCCGGCACCCCCAGGATCACGGATACCAGCCGCATCCCGGCCCGTTCGGCGGTCACGGCGATGTTGTACCCGGCCTCGTCGATGTAACCCGTTTTCAGGCCGTCGGCGCCTTCGTACTTTCCCAGCAGCACGTTGCGGTTGGACTGAGTTACGGATTTCTCCCGATTCCCGCCCGTCAGGTTCTCAGCGAGCGGATACGTGAACTCCCTCACAGAAAAAAGGTCCTTCAGCGCATCAGGATGGGCAAAGATGAACCGCCGGGCAAAATCCGCGTATTCCCTGGCCGTGATCGTGTTGGAAGCGCTGATGCCCGCCGGTTCCTCGAAGTGCATGGCACGGTAGCCCAGGCGCGCGGACTCCCGGTTCATCATATCGACGAATGCCGGGACCGAGCCGGCAATCCGGTCCGCGACCTCGACGGCGGCGTCATTGCCCGAATCCACCACGAGTCCCTTCAGAAGCTGGCTGACGGTCAACTTCTGGCTTGGTCCCAGGAACATGACGGAGGAGCGCGGCGGCATGTTCCTCGCCCACGCGTCAGGACCCGGCACGAGGACCTCCGACGGATTCAGCCTCCCCTCTTCGATCTCCCGCAGGGCGATGTGAAGGGTCATGAGCTTGGCGAGACTGGCGGGAGGGATCCGTTCATCCGCATGGGACTCGTACAGGACAGCGCCGGTGAGAGCTTCAATGAGGATCGCGGAGCGGGCATTCAGGGCCGGCGGCCCGGCCGGACCGGCAGAGCCGGACGAGCGGAGCGTCGTTGCGGCGTGCGCGGCACCGGTCGTTGAGAGAATCGACAACGCACAGAAGAGAGGAATCCAACGGGTCGGAGGCATGTGTATAGGTACCGCCGCGGGGGGCCTTGGTGCAAGTGGAGGCCTCGGTGCGCGTGCAGCTGAGCGCTGTCATCGATGGCCGATTCCGGTTTATAGTGCCCGCCGTACGCCATGAGGAGCACATCCTGACTCGATCCCTGTCCTCCGCGCGACCGTGGAGAAGGACTCTCTACGCCGTCGGCGCTGGCGAGCTCCTGGCCGTCGCGGGCTTCAACACCTCCACGCCGATCACTCCGCTCTTCCTCCAGGACCTTGGCGTCACGGACCCCGCGAGGCTGAACCTGCTGGCGGGCCTCGTGCAGGCGCTTCCTTCCATCAGCCTCGTGTTCTTCTCCCCGATCTGGGGCGGCATCGCGGACAACTACGGCCGCAAGCCGATGCTCNNATGCTGCTCATGGGCATGGTCACCGCTCCCTGGCAGCTGGTGGTGCTCAAGACGATCCAGGGGTGCATCACCGGCACGATTGCGGCGGCCACGATCATGGTCGCCTCCATCTCGCCCCAGGAGGAGGTGGGCTACAGCCTGGGCCTCCTGCAGATGGCGATCTTCCTGGGCG
>PMZS01000264.1 GCA_003170115.1 Spirochaetaceae bacterium | reverse complement strand
CTGGATAACCTCTCCGTCCTTGACGCCGATCCGGTCCATGACCGCCGATATCCGTTCGGATCCAAAGAGCCGCATGAGCTCATCCTCGAGGGAGATGAAGAACCGCGACGCCCCCGGATCCCCCTGGCGGCCGGCGCGCCCCCGGAGCTGCCGGTCGATCCGGCGCGCCTCGTGACGCTCCGTTCCAATGATATTGAGGCCGCACGGAACGTCGGCCATGCACTCGGCGCCGTTCTTCTTCGGATTCGAGCAGGAGGCGCACTCGTCGGGTGTCTCGCAGAATATGCAGCAGCGTTCGCACTGAACCACGCCGGCCTCGAGCTTGATATCGGTGCCGCGGCCCGCCANNCCATGTTCGTCGCGATCGTGACGACGCCTTTCCTGCCCGCGAAGGCGACGATTTCCGCCTCGCGCTGATGGTACTTTGCGTTGAGGACGTTATGCTGGATTCCTTCGCGCGTGAGCATTCTGCTCAGGGTCTCCGAGACCTCGACCGATACCGTTCCAACGAGAATCGGGAGCCCGCGTTCGTGGATTCGTTTGATCTCCTTTATGATGGCGGTGTATTTCTCGCGCTTCGTCCTGAATATGACGTCGTCGTAGTCGATACGCCGCACAGGTCTGTTGGTCGGGATCACCTCGACGGCGAGCTTGTATATCTTGTGAAACTCCTCCTCTTCCGTCTCCGCCGTGCCGGTCATGCCGGCGAGCTTTGTATACATTCTGAAGTAGTTCTGGAGAGTGATCGTGGCGAGCGTCTGCGTCTCGCCCTCGATCGTGACGCGCTCCTTCGCCTCGAGCGCCTGGTGGAGGCCTTCGCTGAATCGTCTCCCCGGCATGAGACGCCCCGTGAATTCGTCGACGATGAGAACGTGGCCGTCCTGCACGACGTAGTCGACGTCCTTCTCGAAAAGGGCGTACGCCTTGAGAAGCTGCGAGAAATTGTGGATGATCTCCGTTTTCTCCGCGTATTTCCGGTAGGCGGCGTCCTTTTTCCGCACCCGCTCCTTCGGCTCGAGGGATGCGTCCGACTCGATTTCCTTGATCTGGATCGAGAGGTCGGGAAGAACGAAGAGCTCCTGGTCCTCCGGCGACAGGTTGTTGCGTCCCATCTCCGTTAGGTCGATCGTGTTCGCCTTCTCGTCGATGACGAAGTAGAGCCGCTCGTCGAACTCGTGGAGACGTTTCTCACGCATGAAATCGGCTTCGGTCGAAAGCATGAGCCGCTCGTAGCCGGGCTGCTTCCGCAGCTTCGTGAATCTATTGTTCTTCGGATCGCCCCGCTGCGCCAGGAGGAGATTCACGCCGATATCGTCGCTCCCCCCCTCCACGTCCTCGGCGCGCTCGACCTTCGTCATAAGGTCGTTGATCATCTGCTTCTGCTTGCGGACGAGAAGCTCGACCCGGTTCCGGAGATACGAGAAGTTTTCGGCGAGGGCCGAGCCGGAGACGGGTCCCGAAATGATGAGCGGCGTGCGGGCCTCGTCGATGAGGACGCTGTCCACTTCATCGACGATCGCGAAAAAGAACCCCCGCTGCACCTGGTACTGTTTGCCCGGCCTCATGTTGTCGCGGAGATAATCGAACCCGAACTCGTTGTTCGTGCCGTACGTGATGTCGCGGGAGTAGGAGATCTTCCGCTGCGCGTTGTCCATCTGGCTGAGGATGACTCCCACGCTCACTCCGAGGAGGGCAAAAATCGGGCCCATCCAGGCCGCGTCACGTTCGGCGAGGTAGTCGTTGACCGTGATCACGTGCATGCCCTTGCCCGTCAGGCTGTTGAGGTATGCGGCCGGCACGCTGGCGAGTGTTTTTCCCTCGCCGGTCTTCATCTCGGTGATCCTTCCCTTGTGAAGTACTACCGCGCCCATCAGCTGCACGTCGAAAATGCGCTCGCCCAGTTTCCTCCGGGCCGCCTCCCGGACCAGGGCATACGCCTCGGGCAGGATGCCGTCCAGGGTCTCTCCCTCCGCGATGCGCCGGCGGAACTCCTCCGTCTTTCGGGCAAAATCCGCCTCCGCGAATGCCATCACTTCCGGTTCCAGCGAATTGATCTTCTGCACGATGGGCACGAGCTCTTTCAGGTCGCGCTCATGCTGGGAGCCGAGAAAGAACGTGAGGAGCGTCTGGAGCATGCCGCCATTGTACCGCCCGGGAGATTGACAGGTCAAGGGAAGGCCGCTACGATGGGGCGTCGATGCCGCACAAGTTCCGCAGACGTCCCGCCCTTTTCGCTGCCGCATGCCTTGCCGTCATCGCGCTCGCCGGTTGCCAGAGAAAGGGAATCGAAGAGCTGGTGAGCAGCGAGCTGTTCTCCCTGTCCATGGGCAAGATGGAAGACCAGATCGACCTGTTCCAGTTTGAGAACGCCATGGTCGAACGCGCCAACAGCCTCACCATGCGGGATGGATGGTTCTACGTTGCCAATGGGAACGCGGGCAAGGTCATGGTTTTCTCCTCGTACGGCGACCTGATCTTTCTTCTCTACAACCCGCAGACGAACCCTGCACCGACGAACCTCGGCCCGTCGGACGTGAACGCTCCTGA
Source organism: Spirochaetaceae bacterium (assembly GCA_003170115.1). Classification (GTDB taxonomy): domain Bacteria; phylum Spirochaetota; class Spirochaetia; order SZUA-6; family Fen-1364; genus Fen-1364. The sequence goes on along the minus strand of PMZS01000264.1, from coordinate 4,868 downwards.
AGTGACAACGCGTGGATTCGTCGCCTATCCCTTTGCCGACATCGGGCACGTGGCGGTTGCCAGCGACCGCACCCTGTACGTGGAGGACGCCGTCCCCGACGTGAAAGCGGTCAAGGATACGGACCGTGGGGTGACCCGCAGTCGCGCAATCCTGCGTTTTGATCGTAAGGGCCGTCAGCTCGGTTCCCTCGGGGAGGAAGGGATCGGAGGATCGCCCTTTCCGTACGTGTCGGCCTTGTACGTGACCTCGAACGACCAGCTCGTCGTGGTCTGCCGGCTCCCGGGCTCGTGGGAGGTGTTCTGGTATTCGCGTGACGGTGCGCCCTTGTACCAGGTGGAAATCTCCAACAGCAACCTGCCGGCCAAGCCCGAGCGCGGAGTGACGCAGGCGCTGGTGACCGTGCTCCCGGACCTGCAGTCACCGCTCCTGTACCTCATCCTTTCCTCCTACAAGGACGTCGTGGACGCACGCGCCGCGGCATCCGCCTCAAATGACGCGGTTACCACCCGGGCATACAAGCTGGACCTTCGCACCCAGCAGTACATCCCCGGCTTTGTCGAGTTCCCTGCGAATCCCCCGCACCGGACCAAGGCGGGGTTGAAGACCATCGAGATACCCTCACCGCCCAGTGACCTGCTCGGGGTGAGCACCGGCGGGTATTTCTACCTGCTTGCCTACACCGACACGAACCTCTACACCCTGCAGATCGTGGATTCCTCGGGGCGTGTGCGCGCCCAAAGGCGCGTGGTCATCGAGGATTCGGAGCTCGCCTTCCGCGATATCCATCTCTCTTCCACGGGCATCATATACGGGCTCCTCGCCGACAAGTCGAAGGCGCACGTGTCCTGGTGGCGTTCGGACCTCCTGCTGAAAGGGGAATAGTCGTGAAGATCGTGAGCTCGGAGGCCATGGCGCGCATCGACAGCCGGACGCAGGCCGAGTTCGCGTTCCCCTCGATGCTTTTAATGGAAGACGCAGGCGTGAAGGCCTGGGCCATCCTGCGACGGCTCGCCTGGGGGGGGCGGCGGCCCCGTGGCCGGCTGGTCTTCGTGGCAGGCAGTGGCAACAATGGCGGAGACGCCTTTGTCATGGCCCGGCAGGCGGCGGTGCAGCACGTGGAGCCTCTTACCATCGTGCTGGCCGGCGGCAGGCCCGCGAGGGGTTCGGACCCCGGCCGGAACCTCGCGGCATGCGACGCCCTGGGGATCGAGACGATCGACTGGCCGGTGCAGCCGGACCTGGTGATGAGCCGTATCGCGGAAGCCTCGTGGATACTGGACGGCATCGCGGGAACCGGCATCAAGGGCGCGCTGCGGCAGCCCCTGTCGGATCTGGTTCGGTGCATAAACCAGAGCCCGGGAAGAAAAGCCGCGCTCGACGTGCCCAGCGGCGTCGGGGATGGGTACACATCGGGCTCTCCTGCGGTCCGCGCCGACCTGACCCTGACGATGGGACTGCCGAAGCTCTGCCTCTACCTTCCGCGGGCGCGCGCGCTGTGCGGGCGCATCTGTGTAGTTCCCGTCGGATTTCCCCCGGCCCTGGTGGAAGACTCCGCAATTGCCGGCGAGCTGCTTTCGTCCCGGGCGTGGAAGAGGCTGGCCCCGCCGATTCCGGCGGACACCTACAAGAACAGGCGCGGCCACCTCGCGGTTTTTGCCGGCGCCCGGGGCACCACCGGTGCCGCATGGTTGTGCGCCACTGCCGCCGCGCGCGCCCGCGTGGGCCTTGTGACCCTCTTTGTCGACACGCAGATCTACCCGGTCGTCGCACCGAAGCTTACCTCGGTCATGTGCAGTCCCTGGGACCCGCCGGACGCAGCCCGGAAGAGGGGCTCGTCCGAACGTGGGGAAGATGCCTGGGACCCTTCGCGGTATTCCGGAGTCCTTGTCGGACCCGGATGGGGGCACTCGGAAGACAAGTCCGCATGGCTAGACTTCCTGCTTTCACTTCCTCTCCAGGGCGTCATCGATGCGGATGCGATCACACTCCTGGGAAGAAAGGCTGCCGCGCGGGAAGTCAACCTTGGTGGACGGTGGGTGCTCACGCCTCACCCGGGTGAGTTCGCCCGGCTCACGGGAGTGGCTCGTGACGATGTGCTGGACGATCCGGTGGGACACGCGCTTTCGGCCAGCGGGAGGCTGAACGCCGTTGTGGTTCTAAAGGGTCACTCCCCGATCATCGCAGGGCCCGACGGCCGCTACTGGATTCTCGACGGCGGGAATCCCGCGCTGGCGACTGGCGGGGCCGGGGATGTCCTGGCCGGGCTCATCGCCGCGGGGATTGCCGGCGGGCTCGCGCCTCTCGAAGCCTCCCGATTCGGAGTTTCGCTCCACGCTTTCACGGGAGCGCTTGCGGCGCGCCGGAACGGGTGGTTCCTGGCCGAAGACCTGGTTCCCCTGGTGTCACGCGTTCTCTGGAGATGAAGCATCCCGTCCTGAACGTCAAGAAAGGCGCTGTCGTCTACGATGACACGGAGGCCCGGCACGCAAGCGAGCTTCCACGCCCCGCCCTCCCCGGCCGCGGACCGTCCGTCTCCCGACGCCGCGGGGGACGCCGCGGGCCGTTCACATACATTCCCCTTCTCGTGGTCGCCCTCGGGCTGTTCATCCTGTTCCGGATCGTGCCGAACACGCCGGTGAACAGGGCGGCCCTTGCGGGCTGGCAGCTCACCCTGCGCGCCACCCCCTACCAGGACAGGCTCATCGTCGGAGTCACCTTTATGTCCAGCGCTCCGGGCGCGGTGAAACCGTCGCTCGTGCCGGAGGCGACCGTGCGTTTTTCTCTCCCCGGCACGGCGGTGCAGGTGATCGTGGCGGGGGGACTGGAAAGATCGCCCATTACCCTGCGGGGCGATCTGCCCCATGTCGGGAACGCGAAGAAAGTACAGGCAGAGGTCAGCATCGGGGACGCTCATGTGACGCTCTGGCTCCGCGCGCCGTAGAGCGAGCTCTCACGCCGGAGGCTCGCCTTGACGACCGCGCCAACGGGCCCTACAATTGAATGCGGGAGGGGAGGGATGCTTCAGTTCTACCTGCTTTCGGTCGCCGCCAATTTCTTGGCCGGCGCCACCCTCAGCGCGGACTGGATGTCGGACAGATTCAAGTCCCTGGCAGCAATTCTCGCTGCGCTCTCAGCGCGGCGGGCCCGGATAATCACGGGACTGGCGGCGCTGCTCGTGGGGATAGCCACGCTCTTTGTTCCCGCGGCCCCGCCGCTGATCCTTGGTGACCTCTTCCCCAGCGTCGTCGGAATCGCGATCGGCATTGCCCTGCTCTTCGATGTGCTCAGGCAGGAAGCGCTCTTTCCGGGCGAGCAGCAGGCCGCTCGCAAAGGCAGGATCGTGCAGGCGCACGTGTCGTACCGCACCGCGCTCGGGGCGTTCGGGCTCGCCGCGGCAGTTCTCCATTTTTTTCTTCCCGAGCGGCTCTTCCTCTAGTCTTTTTCCTTCTCTTCCGCTTTGGCAGCCTGGGCCGCCTTGATCACGTCCTCGGCGATCCGGCCCGAGATCGGGCTGTAGTGGTCGAACTCCAGCTCGAATGAGCCCGTGCTCGCGGTGAGCGCCTTCAGGTCGATCGCATAGTGCATGAGCTCCGCCTGGGGCACCTGGGCCTTGATCTCGAGGATCCCGCCGCCGATCGGGCTCTGGCCCTGCACCTTCCCGCGCTTACCGCTGAGGTCAGAGAGGACCGCGCCGAGGTACTGCTCGTCGACGAATACGGTGAGGTTGCATACCGGCTCAAGGAGGACCGGCTTGGCGTTTTTCACGCACTCGCGGAATGCTCCCCGTGCGGCCAGCTTGAACGCGAGCTCCGAGGAGTCCACCGGGTGCTCCTTGCCGTCCACGATCCGGGCTTCCACGTCCACCACGGGGTAGCCGGCCAGGTCGCCGGCCTCCATGGCCTCGATGATTCCTTTTTCCACGCCGGGGATGTACCCCTTGGAGACCGCGCCACCGAAGATGGCGTTGGTGAACTTGTACCTCTCCCCGCGCGGGATCGGGTTGACTTCGAGGGACACCTTTGCGTACTGACCGTGGCCGCCGGTCTGCTTCTTGTGGGTGAACTCCGCCTCGGCCTTGCCCATGATCGTTTCCCGATAGGCGACGCGCGGGATCTTCGTTTCCATCTCGATCTTCTGGTTCTCCCGGATCTTGTCCAGGATCATGGAGATGTGCAGCTCTCCCATGCCGGAGATGACGGTCTCCTTGGTCTCCTTGTCGTAGGAAAGGAGGAAGGTATGGTCTTCCTCCGTGATGCGATGCAGCATCTGGTTCATCTTGTCCTCGTCCTTCTTCGCCTTCGCCGCGATGGCCAGCGCATGCACGGGGGTGGGAAGCTCGAGTGAAGGATAGATGATGGGTGAGCCGGGCGCATGCAGGGTGTCATTGGTCCGCAGGGACGCGCTCTTCGTGAACAGCCCGAGGTCTCCCGCGGCCAGCTCGGACGCCTCTTCCAGTTTCTTGCCGATGCAGGTGTAGACCTTCGTGATCTTTTCCTTCTTCCCCTCACGGGCGATCAGGAGGTCCGCGTCCGCCGAGATCTTCCCCGACATGACCTTGAAATAGGAGAGCTTGCCGGTGAACTGGTCCATGGCGGTCTTGAACACGAAGCAGGAGGCAGGCTCTGACTCGGAAACTTTCCGCTCGATATCCGTGCCTTCTGCCGTCTTTCCTCGTGCGACCCCTTCGGGCGACGGCGCCGCACAGGTGATGAAGTTCAGAAGACACTGGACCCCGGCGCCCGTGAGTCCCGCGCCGCAGAGGACAGGAAAGAGCTTGCCGGCCTTCATCCCGCTGGAAAGGCCCTTCCTGACCTCTTCCGGCGAGAGGTTTCCTTCCGCGAAGAACTTCTCGATGAGGGAGTCATCC
>PMZS01000028.1 GCA_003170115.1 Spirochaetaceae bacterium | reverse complement strand
GCGCGAGCCTGCCGTCCGCGACTCGGGCGAACTGGACGGGAAAGTATTGGCTCACGAGAGTCGGGGGAATGCCGTTGGAATCCAGCCGTTTCAAGAGCCCGTCGACGCATCGACTGACCTGCGGATCATTCCAGTAGTAGCGGGCCCTGTCCGACAGGCTGTATTTCAGGGAAAAGGCGACCTCGGCCTGGCTGCCGCGGTAGTGCATCCGCCAGTGCTCAGGGTTTGCGCGCATGGCGCGCTCAAGAACTTCGGGGAGCCTTTCGGCATGCCCTGGCTCCCGATCAGGCAGAAGCTCTTGCTCGACGCGGGACAGCAGGAACAGCCCTTCACGCATCGCGAAGGTCAAGGCAGGGCCGACTTTCAGTATGGCGATCCCGTCTTCCACCATCCGAGTGAGATCGCTCTGCGGCTGATAATCGGTGGAGTGCCCCTCAAAAACCAGTCGGGGGAACTCCCGGATCGCCTTGGTGAGCCCCCGGGCTTTCTCCCTATCGTAGCGGAAGACTGTCCTGTCGCCGAACTCGACTCCCGGCTGCACGACCACCGCGCACACCCTTTCCCAGGCGTCGGAGAGGCTGCGCTCCTGAAACGCACGATGGACCGCATCCACGGTCCGCCGCAGCTCCGACGGCGGGGTCACCTCGGGCGCCATGCCATCCCGCGTGGCGCCTCCCGGCACGGGAACCTCGGTGCCGATCACGTACACTGGTCGAAAGCCCGTGTCCGCCCGGCAGGCTTTTTCCGCGGCCTCGCACAGCATCGCCGTGCGCTGCGCGGCCATCTCAACGGGCATCGGCTCTCCGTCCCGCAAGCGGTCATCGGCCAGCGGCATGCTCGCGTCAAGGTGAAGCTTCGTATAGCCCGCGGCGACGCTGTCGGACGCCAGACGGCACGCGTTGTCCATTGCGCGCTCCGCCGGTTGGCCTCTCCAGGGGAACGGGCCGAGGTGGTCCGCGCCGAGCATCACCCGCACGGGCTCCAGGCCGATCCCCCGGACTACTCCCCCGACGAGCGTTACGAAGTCTGCGGGCGTCATGCCCGTGTACCCGCCGAACTGGTTGACCTGGTTGGAGGTTGACTCGATCAGGGCCGGCGCCCACGATTCCGCGGCCTCGCGCACGGCGGCCTCCAGCACCCAGGGATGGGCGCTGCAGATTGCTGCGATACCGGCCGGGGCGGTTCGAGTCTCCCTGTCAATGATGTCCAGAAGGGGGTGGCGCATGGCCGGTCCCACTCACGAGCCCGACATCAGGTCGCCAACCGTGCGCGCGCTGATGTTTCCTTCCATCGGGCCGAAAGAGGCGGCGTTCAGGGCGCCGGCGGCGGCCGCCACCTTCAGGCATCCGGCCAGGGGCCTGCCCTCCAGGAGGCCGCAGAGGAAGCCCGCGTCGAAGCTGTCGCCTGCTCCCGTCGGGTCCACCTCCTTGACGGGGTACACCGGCACGTCAATCGATTCCTCGCGCGAGTATGCGCTCGCTCCGTTTCCGCCGCGCTTGAGCACGATGGTCTGGAGGGCCTTCCTGGCGAAGAGCGCACGGATCGATTCCTGCACCCCTTCGACACCGGCAAGGAGCTGGAGCTCCGACACTCCCGGGAGCAGAACGGCGCAGCGATCAAGGACGGGGCCCACCAGCTCCTGCACGTCCCTGCCGGCAAGGAGCTCGGGCCGGATGTTCGGATCAAAGGAGATCTTTGTTCCTTTCTCGTGCAGGGCGCTCACCGCGTCGAAGATCGAGGCCCGGAACCGGTCATTCGCCATCAGGGAGCAGCCCATGACGTGAAAGAATTTCGGGGCCTCGCGCGCGGCCTCAACGGGGAAGTCCGCCATCACCGCGGGTGTGCCGTCGATATGGTAAATGAACTTCCGTGACCCGTCCGCAAAATATGTCACGAAGGCAACGGCCGTGGAGCGATCCGGCACCTCGAGAACCCATCGAACCTCCACTCCGTGCCCCTTGAGACGCTTGAGGATGCATGCGCCGAAATCGTCCTTGCCAACCCCGCCGATTATCCCCGCCGAATGGCCCAGCCGGGCCACCGTGTCGATGAAGATCGCCGGCGCCCCGCTGGGAAACGGACCGAGGAAATCCCCCGGGTCTGAAAGCGCCATGCCGGAGCGAGGACGCATGATCTCCACCAGCATCTCTCCCATGGTCAGGACTTCGGGCATCGTCGCCTCCTTATCGCTTGAGCTCACCAACCGGGGCGTTCCGGATCTACCGCGTGCAGTGCGATGATTGTTATTCCTTCCGACGGCTTATCTCAAGCAGTTCCCCATCCGGTCCCCGGAAGGTGTTGTAGAGGACGCGTCCTTGAAAAATAGACCGTGCCTCGCGGTGGTCGAAGGTGACGCCCTTCCCGCCAAGCTCCTTCATGCTCGCCGCAAGATCATCCACCTCGAAGGCAAGGTGAGGGAAATGCGACAGGCTCTCATCTGCAAACCGCCTGTTCTCCCAGCCCTTCCTGCTGCTGATCTCCAGCTCGACATCCCCGAGCCTGAGGAACGCGACGTTGATGCTCTCTTCGGGCACCTCCTCGAAAGAGACCACCGTCATGCCGAGCACCCTTGTGTAGAAATTCACCGAGCGTTCCAGGTTCCCGACCTGGAGGGCGACATGAAAGACCCTCAGCATCATCGCAACCTTCCTTTCACACGACATCCTCTCAGAAACTCAGCGCGCGCAATTCATCGAGGTACCAACGATACATTTCAAGAGACACACCCGGAGTGATCATGTGGTCTGGCATAATGATGTACCCCCCTTGCCTCATGAGGGGCAG
>PMZS01000134.1 GCA_003170115.1 Spirochaetaceae bacterium | reverse complement strand
GCGGAAAAGGCCTGCACGACCGCGTCGAACAGGCGCACCTCGAGAAAATGGGGCAGAAGGGCGGCGAGCAGAGCCGCGCTGCCCGGCTCGAACTCTTCCGGCGAGCCCGCCGCCTGCGCCGCGGGCTCCAGGGGGAGGACTCTCTGGAACGTCGGGACCTGGGTGAAGTAGGACACGAACCGGCCGTACAGGATGTCCAGGGACGACGCCTTCCCGCCCAGAATCTGCTCGTTGATCACCCGGACCAGCTCGAAAACGAGAGAGTACTGCGGAAGCCGAGCCCCCATCATGAACGAGGCGAGGAGCCGCTTGCCCACGAGCCGGACTCCGGGTCTCTCCATCTTCTTGCCGACGGTGATCAGGAGCGTGTCCTGGTCCACGGACTCGGCGAGCTTGCGCACAAGGTTTCCGGTGAGCGGCCCGCAGAGGCCCTTGTCCGGGCCGATGGCCAGCACAATGCGCGCCGGCGCCTTCGAGGCCCGCAGGTAGGGATGCTCCTTTTCCTCGGGGGAGAGCGAGCGCATCACGTTGCCCGTCAACACGGTAATGCGCTCCGCGTACGGACGCACCGTCTCCGCGAGCGCGCGCGCCCTGCGGATCTTGGAGACGGATACCATCTCCAGAGTCTTCGCAAGCTGGGCGATGTTCCTGGCCGTCCTGATGCGGCCTTTCAGGGTCCGCAGATTCTCGGGCATCGCCCCGTCCCGCTACTACCGCGCCGCCGGAGGCGGATTTGGTGCCGCCGGAGGCGGATTTCGAAGCGTCCGGGCGAGCTCGGAGATGGCCGCGTCCAGCTCCTTCACCGTCGCATCGTCCAAGCGCGCCCCGCTGCCAATGCGGGCGCACAGCGCGGCCGAGCCGGTGCGCAGATGGTCCATCACACGCCTCTCGAACTCCGCCACCTTTTCCTGCGGAACCTCGTCGAGGAGGCCCGTGCCCGCGGCGTGAATGCTCACCGTCTGGGCCAGGTCGTCGATCGGTGAGAATTGGGGCTGCTTGAGAATTTCCATGATCCGCTTTCCCCGCACGATTCGTTTCTGAGTGGCCTCGTCCAGGTCCGACCCGAACTGGGAGAAAGCCGCGAGGGACTGGTACTGCGCAAGCTCCAGGCGCATGAGGCCAGAGACCTGCCGAAGGGACTTGGATTGCGCTTTCCCCCCGACACGGGAGACGGAAAGACCGGCGTTTACCGCGGGCCGGATGCCCGAGTTGAACAGGTCGGTCTCCAGGTAGATCTGGCCGTCGGTGATGGAAATCACGTTCGTCGGGATGTACGCCGAGATATCGCCTGCCTGGGTCTGGATGATGGGGAGCGCGGTGAGGGAGCCGCCCCCGCCGGCCTTGTTGAGACGGGCGGCGCGCTCCAGCAACCGCGAATGGAGATAGAAGATGTCCCCGGGGTAGGCTTCCCTCCCGGCGGGCCGGCCGAGCAGGAGGGAGATCTGGCGGTACGACCACGCGTGGCGGGACAGGTCGTCGTAGACCACCAGGGCATCCCGTCCCTTCTCCATGAAGTATTCCCCTATGGCGCAGGCGGCGAAGGGCGCCAGGTACTGCATCGAGGCGGGCGTGGAGGCGCTGGCCGCCACGACGATCGTGTACCCCAATGCACCCTCGTCCTGGAACTTCGCCACGGTCCGGGCGATGCTTCCCCGCTTCTGGCCGATGGCGCAATAGATGCAGACCACCTGGGGCAGGCCGAGGTCGCGGCTGCGCTGGTTGATGATCGTGTCGATGACGAGTGCGGTCTTGCCGGTGTTGCGGTCTCCGACGATGAGCTGCCGCTGTCCCCTGCCGATCGGCGTGAGCGCATCCACGACCTTCACGCCCGTCTTCAGCGGCGCGTCCACAGGAGCGCGTTTCGTCACGCCCGGCGCGATTCTTTCCAGGGCGACGAGCGATCCTCCGGTGACGCTCAGCGGTTTTCCGTCCAGCGCGGTGCCGAACGGGTCGATGACCCGCCCGAGGAGATCATCGGACACCTGGAGGGAAAGCGGGGTGCCGGTGCTGCGGACCTCCATCCCTTCGGGGACCGAGTTGTCCTCCGAGAGCACGAGAATGGAGGCAAAGTCCTCGTCCAGGTTCATGATGAGGCCGCGTCTCCCGTCCTCGAACTCCACCAGCTCCCCGTACCCCGCGCGGGACAAGCCGTCCGCCCTGACGATGCCGTCCGCGACGCTGATGACCCGGCCCATGTTGGCCACCTCGGGACGCACCTCAAGTGTTCCGAGCCTCTCTTCGATCTGCCGTACCAGGTCTTCAGCTTTCATGTGTCCCCGAGCTCCTCGATGATTTCCCTGATGTAGCCGTGTACGCTGGCGTCCACGATGTCGTCACCCGCGCTCACCTTCACCCCGGCTCCCAGTGCCTCGTCGGTCTCCACGTCCAGCCTCCTGCCGGGCCAGGCGCGCGCGATCGTTTCGTCGAGCCTCGCGCCCGGCCTGCCCGCGAGGGAAACCAGGACGACCCGTTTCTTCAACTCGAGCCGGAAAGCGGCGAGAAACCTCTTCAGATCGGAGCGCGAGAGCTGGGACAGGAGCTCCGATGCCACCTCGTCGTTCACCTGGCCGTCCGGCGAAAGGGCGAGCGCCACGAGCCTCTTCATGAAGCGTCTGCCTTCCCGATCCGCTCGATGCCCCGGGCGACGATTCCGGCACGCTCCTCCTCATTGAAGAGTCCCTGCACGACCTTCTCCAGTATCCTGCCGGAGAGCCTGAGGGAAAGCCCCTGGACGGCCTTTTCCATGTCCTGCCTCTCCAGGGCCATGATCCCGCGCGCTTCCACGATCATCCTTTCCGCGTCGTGACCGGCACGCTCCAGCGCCGCGGCCCGCAGGCGCTCGCCTTCGTTCCGTGCGTTTTGCAGGAGACGGAAAGCCTCCGCGGATGCTTCCTGCAGGATCCTGTCACGCTCCTGCGCGGCATGTTCGAGCGCGGCCCGCGACTTGTCGGCGTCCGCGAGGCCCTGCGCGATCTTCTCCCGCCGGGCCTTCATGTTCGCCATGAGAGGACGCAGGAGGAAACGGTTGATCACCCAGGCGATGATGAGGAAATTCACCACCTGGGCCGCGAGCTGCATGGGGTCGAGGCCGAACCTCCCGATATCCATGTGAAAGCCTCCGGGTGGCTATCGGAGGAACGCGAAAATCAGCGAGTAGATCGCGATGGATTCGGCGAAGGCCATCGCGAGCACCATGATGGGGACAATGCGCCCGGAAGCTTCAGGGTTGCGGCCGAGAGCCTCCATGGCCTTCATGCCGATGAGCCCGATTGCCAGGCCGGGAAACGCAGCTCCGATTGCGACGATGAGCCCGCCGGAAACGCTGAGTGTAAAGGTCATCAGTGCTCTCCTTCTTTCTCGTGTGGTTCGGTCAATATAGTCATGAAGGCCATCGTGAGCAGAGCGAAAATCATTCCCTGGATGACCGCCACGAGGATCTCCAGGGCGAGAAACGGAACGGGGACGACAAACGCGACCATGGACGACAGGGTGCCCAGGACCATCTCGCCCGCCGAGATGTTGCCGAACAAACGGAAGGAAAAAGTGATGAACTTGGTGGCCTCCTGCAACAGCTCCAGGAGTCCGACAAAGAGGAGAAGCGGGTTCAGTGCGAAGAATCTCCTGAGGTACGTCCCGATGCCGGTCATGCGGATGGCCAGGGCGTTGGTCGCAACAACGGAGACGATCGCCAGCGCGAGGGTGAGGTTGAGGTCCGACGTGCTCACGTGCAGGAGCGGGACGAAGCCGGTTCCCCGGTAGAATCCGATAGTCCCGAATCCGGGAAGAAGGCCGACGAGGTTGGAGAAGGCGATATAAAGGAAGAAAATCGCCACCCAGGGGAAGATCTTTTCCACCCTGGCGCCGGCAACCTGCTCGGTCGTTGTATGCAGGTACTCGATCACCCCCTCCGCGGCGCCCTGGAGCTTGCCCGGCACAAGCGAGAGGCGTTTTCGCACCCCGAAGACCAGGAGGAGAATCACGGCATCAACGAGGAATGTTGCCAGGAGCGTGCTGGTGACCCGAAATCCGGCAAGACTGATGATCGCGTCGGTTCCGGGGCTCGCCATTTCACTGAAGAGTATACTCACGCCTCTCGCGCGGAGTCAACGAACACTCGTGCAACGAATCGCGGAAAAGCAGATTTGATTCTGCTCGCACGCGTTCGCGATTTAATATATATTTTCATAATCTCGATGAGCAGGCGCTCGGAAAGGCGTTCGATATGGCCCAGGTGAGCATCATCGGCGGCGGCAACGTCGGGGCAAACACCGCCTTCTTCATCGCGGAAAAAGCTGTCACCGACGTTCTCCTTGTGGACATCCAGGCCGGCCTCTCTCGAGGGAAGATGCTGGACATCATGGAGGCCGCCCCGATCCGGCGCTACCGCAACCTCCTTTCGGGATCAGACTCCCTGGGAGACATCAAGGGCTCCGAGTTCGTCGTGGTGGCGGCCGGCGCCATCCGGTCACCCGGCATGCGCCGTGAAGACCTGTTCACGGTGAACGCCGCTCTCATTCGATCCCTCGCTCCCGAGATCGCCCGTCTGGCACCTGACAGCATCGTCGTCATTGCAACCGAACCGGTGGATTCGCTCACCGCCCTGTTCACCCGGGTGTCGGGCATGCCGCGCTCGCGTGTGCTGGGTCTCGGGGGCATCCTGGATTCCACCCGGCTGCGGGCGTTGATTTCCCGCGAATTGAATGTGTCCATGGAAATCGTCACGGCAATGGTGATCGGACGTCATTCGGACGACATGGTCTGTCTGCCCCGATACTGCAGCATCGCGGGCGTTCCGCTGACGCAACTCCTGCCGGCCAACAGGATCACGGCGCTCGTGGAGGAAACGCGCACCGCCGGTGACCTCGTGGTGGAGCTGGCGAAAAGGTCCAGCGCCTACTACGCGCCTTCGGCGGCGATCGCCGAGCTGGCTGACTCGGTGCACATGAATCTCAACAGGGTTTTCTCGGTGTCCCTGCTCCTCGAGGGTGAATACGGCTTGACGGATGCGGCCCTCAGCCTTCCCGCGGTGATCGGGTCGCGGGGCGCCTCCCGTGTGCTCACCCCCGAGCTCACGCCCCAGGAGCTCGCGGTGCTGCAGGAATCGGCACGCAAAGTCGCGGCCGCCGTGAAAGGGGATCCGGCGGCAGGGTCCGTGCGAACAAGCGGTTCCCGGGGAGGCACGAAGTGAAGGTGTCGGTGATAGGCGCGGGCAACGTCGGCGCGAAGGCCGTGTACTACATCGCGGAGAAGAACATCGCGGACATCGTGATGGTGGACGTGGTGGACGGGCTTGCGGGATCCAAGGCCATGGATTTCCTGCACGCGGCGCCCCTCCGCGGGTACGAGGTGCGCATCCGCGGCACCACCGACTTCGGGGAGATCGAGGGAAGCGACGTGGTGGTGATCACCGCGGGGATCGCGCGAAAGCCGGGGATGGACCGGATGGACCTCCTGAAGACCAACGTGGGAATCGCCGCCCAGGCGGCGAGAGAGATCGCCTTCCGCGCCCCGAACGCGGTGGTGATCGTCGTGACCAACCCCCTGGACGTCATTTCGATGGTGGTGCTCCGTGAGACCGGTTTCGCCCTGAGGAAGGTCGTGGGCATGGCGGGCGTGCTGGACTCCACGCGGTTCCGCTGGTTCATCGCGGAGAAGCTCGGAGTCTGGCCCGGCGACGTGCAGGCCATGGTGCTCGGGGGTCACGGCGACGAAATGGTTCCGCTGACCCGCTACACCTCCGTGGGCGGGATACCCCTGGACCAGCTCCTGGACGCGCCCGGAATCGAAGCGCTGGTGAAGCGCACCCGAACGGGAGGGGTGGAAATCGTCAGCCTTTTGAAAACCGGCAGCGCTTTCTACGCTCCCGGCGCCTCCGTTGCGAAAATGGTGGAAGCGGTCATCAAGGATGAACGCCGGCTTTTTCCCGCATCCGCGTACCTGCGTGGAGAATACGGGTTCCGGGACATCTACCTGGGCGTTCCCGTGGTGATGGGGAGGAACGGAGTGGAGCGGATCGTGGAGCTGCCGCTCACCGACGGCGAGAGGAAATCACTGAATGACTCCGCGGAAGCAGTCCGCAAGGGGCTGGCGGAGCTGTCCACCGTGATGGGAGAAAAAGCATGAAGCTCCACGAATACCAGGCCAAGAGCCTTCTCCGCGACCACGGCATTCCCGTGCCGGAGGGAAAAGTCGCCGACTCGCCCGAAGAAGCAGAAACAATTGCACGGGAAGTCGGCTGTCCGGTGATGGTGAAGGCGCAGGTGCTGGTCGGGGGACGCGGCAAAGCAGGCGGGGTGAAAAAGGCGGCGGATCCGAAGGAAGCTGCCGCTCGGGCACGGGACATCCTGGGGATGAAAATCAAGGGAATCGTGGTCCAACGCGTGCTGGTGGCGCGGGCGGTGGACATCGCAAAGGAATTCTACGTGAGCCTCACGGTTGACAGGGCTCTGAAAGCCGTTCAGTGCATCGCCAGCGCTTCGGGGGGGATGGAGATCGAAGAGATTGCCGTCAGGGAGCCGCATAAGATCATCCGCTTCGCCCTGGATCCCGAGCAGGGGCTGGTTCGCGGCCGCCACTTCGACGCACTGGCGCACGCGTTTGCCGCACCGGTCGTCTCACCGATCGTCGCGGAGCAGGCGTGGCGAATCGTCGAGGGGATGTACCGTCTTTTCGCGGAAAAGGATTGTTCACTCGTGGAGATCAATCCCTGCGCCCTCACGCCCGACGGATCCCTCGTGGCCGCTGATGCAAAAGTGATCTTCGACGACAATGCCCTGTACAAGCATCCCGAGCTGGAGAGCCTTCGCAGTCCCGAGGAGTACGGCGAGGACGAGATGGACGCGAAGTCCCACGGCCTGTCGTACGTCGGGCTGGACGGCGCCATCGGGTGCATCGTGAACGGCGCGGGGCTCTCAATGGCAACGATGGATCTGATCAAGTATTTCGGCGGAAGCCCGGCGAACTTCCTGGACGTCGGGGG
>PMZS01000244.1 GCA_003170115.1 Spirochaetaceae bacterium | reverse complement strand
GATGAGGACGTGCGTGCCGCGATCGGCTGCGGCGTGAAGAAGGTGAATATCGGCACGGAGCTGAAGCACGCCTATGCCACTTCATTGCGAGAGACCCTCGCGCGGCTTGAAAAGGAGATCGACCCCCGCAAGATCCTCGGGCCTGCCCGGGAAGCGGTCCAAAAGGCCGTGGAGGGCAGGCTCACGGTGCTCTGCACGCCCCGTGTGGAGGAGCTGGTCCAGGGCTGACGCGATGCTCGTCATTTTTCGCGGGCTTCCCGGCACGGGCAAATCCTGGCTCGTGCGCCAGATCGTCTCGAAGCTCCCTGGTTTTCACGTACTCAGCAGGGACGTCCTCCGGGCGGCCGTGCTCCCGCATCCCTCGTACACGCCCGAAGAAAAGGCGCTGGTCGATGACCTGGTCTGCAGCATGACGGGTTTTCTTCTCGATCGCGGCCGGGACGTCGTGATCGACGGAATGGCGCTCTCCTCTGCCGCGCGGGTCGATGAGCTCGTCCAGATCGCCGAAAGCCGGAAGCTGCCCGCGAGGATCATCGAATGCGTCTGCCGGCAGGACACCGCCCTCTCGAGAATTGCCGCGCGATGACGGCAGCCACCCGGCCGGTGACCGCGGGGAAGCGCTGTACGTCGCGGTGAAAGCCCGGTTTCAGCCCGTGACGCGCCCCTTTCTCACCGTGGACACGGATCGCGAGAACGATTCGAATGTCGCCGCGATCCTCGAGTACCTGAGCTCTGGCTAGCAATCCACGAAATCCGTGATCAGCCCGGCAACCGCCTCCGGCGTTTCGAGCATCGGCATGTGACCGGCGCCCGCGATTCGATGAACGGATGCACGGCGGAGCCGCGAGGCGAACGCCTGCGCCCAGTCCGGACTGAGAAGCCTGTCGTGCTCGCCCCAGATCAGGAGAGTTTCCCGCGAAACTCCCGGCAGCAGCGCATCGACATGACCCCGGCCGATCACGCGCTTCGTGATGCGGGACATGGAACGCGCGCCCTCTCTTCCCAGAATGTTCGCGGCGGTGGACTCCACGGCGCTCCTCAACAGCTCGGGCGACGGGTCGTGGAATACATTTGCCCTCATCGCCCACTCGATGAAAAGCGGCGTATTGAGCAGGAAGGCGAGGTTCACAACCGGGCCGAGGTGAGAGAGAGGCTGCAGGCCGCCCTCCTCGCCCTTCAACCCGTACGGGTCGATGAGAATGAGTTTCTCCACCATGTCGGGATACCGCAACGTGAAATGAACCGCGATCTGTCCGCCCATCGAATGGCCGGTAAGGACGACGCGGGACAGGCCGAGCTCCGCACAGAAGGATCGCAGGTTATCCAGGAAAAATGGAATGTCGTAGGCGGCATCGGGCTTGTCCGAACGCCCGCACCCCGGCAGGTCGACGGCGATCGAGCGCAGGTGGGAGGGAAGAACGCGCAGCAGCCTCTCCCAGTCTTCCGCGGAACCGGCCCACCCGTGGACCATGAGGAGCACGGGAGAGTCTTCCCGCGCGTTGCCGGACTCCAGGAAGTGAATCCGCACCCCCTTCACGTGCACCCATCTGGACACGACGACATTATACCACGCGACCGCATGGTATAGTCGAGCCGTGGACAGGGGATTCATCCTCCATGCCGTCGACCGCACTCATGCCGGGAAAACAGAAGTCCATCTGGTGGGCCGGCTCGAAGGCGGAGAGACCTTCGCGGTCGTGGAGCGCCGCGTCACTCCCTTTTTCTACGTGCGCGCCCATGACGAGACCAAGGCGCGGGCCGTTTCCGGGCTGGGCCGGGCGGCGGCCGAGGTCATCGCCTCTGACAGAAGGACCATGGACGGTACGCCCGTGATCCGCGTGGAAATCCCGACCACCTCAGGAATCCGGAGACTGAGGGACGCTCTTCACCGCGAAGGAATCCGGACCTACGAGGCCGACATCAAGCCCTCCGTTCAACTCCTGATGGATCTCCGCATTCACGGAGCCGCGGAAATCGAGGGCGAGTGGCGAAAGGGCCGCAGGGTCGACAGGATCTACGAAAACCCGAGCCTTCATCCCGTCGACATGGATCCACGACTCTCCGTGCTTTCCCTGGACATCGAGACCGACGCCCGTGCGGGGACCGTGTATGCCATTGGGCTGGTCTGCCTGGATCCGCGCTCGGGCACGACCACGGAAGAGATACTCCTGCACGGCCAGGGACCGGCCGCGGCGCACTGTTTTCCAAGCGAGGAATCCATGCTGGCCGCCCTGCGCGCGCGCATGGTCGAGCTGGATCCCGACATCATCACGGGCTGGAACGTGATTGACTTCGACTTCCGCGTGCTGGCGCGTCGTTTCGCGGCCCGGGGAGTGCCTTTCGATATCGGCAGGTCGGACGCCGCGGCGAGCTTCCTGGACCGGGAGGACACCGACGGCGTGACCCGGTGGCGCCGGAGCAAGGTGATCGTTCCCGGGCGTCAGGTGCTGGACGCAATGTGGCTCGTGCGGGTGGCCGGCATGGGACTGGAGGACTACAGGCTTGAGACCGTTGCTCAGAATGTCCTCGGACGGGGCAAGCGGATCGACGAGCTGCCGGGGGAGAGCAGGACCGCGGCCGTGGAGAGGCTGTACAGTGAGGATCCGGGCAGCCTCTGCGCGTACTGCCTGGAGGACACGAGACTGGCCCTCGAAATACTGTTGAAGGAGGGGCTGCTCGATCTCGCGGTGCGCAAATCCCTCCTCATCGGAACGTCTCTCGAGCAGACCTCGATGAGCGTGGCGGCATTCGAGTTCCTCTACACCGAGCACCTGCACCTCCGGGGCATCGTCGCCCCGACCCTCGGCATCGACCAGGATGTCCTCGACCGCGCGCCCGGCGGCGGCATCATCACGCCCCGGGCCGGGCTTTATCGGGATGTGCTCACCTTCGATTTCAAGAGCCTCTACCCTTCGATCATAAGGACCTTCAACATCGACCCGCTCACGCGGCTCCGCGCGAGCCCGGAGCTCGAGTCGCCGATTGCGGCGCCCAACGGAGCGCTGTTCAGCAGGGAACCGGGAATACTGCCGGGCATTCTCGACCGTTTCTTCGAGAGCCGCGAGGCGGCGCACCGCCGCGGTGATCGACGCGCGGTCTATGCGTACAAGATCGTCATGAACTCATTCTACGGCGTCCTTGGAACGCCGGGGTGCCGGTATGCGGCATCCGCGCTTGCGGGCGCGATCACCACCCTGGGTCAGCACATCCTGTTCTGGGCCCGGGACCAGGTCACGGCAAGCGGGTACGAAGTCATCTACGGCGACACCGATTCCCTGTTCGTTCTTTCCGGGGGGCCGCCGGATGCCTCCGCGTCGGAGCTCGCCCTGCTCGGCGCAAAGATCGCGGAAGCCATCAACTCCCGGCTCGCCGAGTACGTGAAGTCCGCCCATGGAGTCGAATCCCGCATGGAGCTGGAATTCGAGGCGATCTATCGGAGGTTCTTTCTGCCTCCCATGAGGACCGCGCAGGATGATTCGGAGGACGAACTGGAAACCCGTGGACGTGCCAAGGGATACGCCGGGCTCCGTATTGCTCCTTCCGAAGTGCTCGACATCGTGGGAATGGAGGCGGTGCGCCACGACTGGACCCTGCTCGCGCAGGAGCTGCAGCGGGAGATCCTGGACCGGGTGTTCCACGGCGCGGGGCCCGGTGAGGTCGATGACCTGGTACGGGCACTGCTGCGCGACCTGAGGGCGGGAATGAAGGATGAGAAGCTCGCCTACCGCAAGTCTTTGAGAAAGCCCGTGGAGGCATACACGAAGTCATCCCCGCCCCATGCACGGGCGGCGGCTCTTCTTCCGCCCGAGGAGAGGTCCGGGCTCATCCGCTATCTCTGGACCACCGACGGCCCCCAGCCCGAGAGCAGGCGCACGGCGCCGCCCGATTACGAACACTACGTGCAGAAGCAGGTGAGGCCGATCGTCGAGTCGATTGCGCCGTACATCGGCCTGCGGACGGAGAACCTTTTCGCCGCCGGGGGACAACTGGGGCTGTTCTGAAACCCTGATGCCGGGCGCGGCGCCGAGATCCAGATTTCGGCCCCGCACTGCACATTGCCAAGCGATGCCCCCGTCTGGTACAGTGCATAGAAAGCCTATGCTCATGTCGATTTCGCTCCTGGTGATCTTCATCTCCGCTCCCGTGGTGTTCACGCTTCTCTTCTTCTTCACCGCCCCGTACGGGCGGCACTTCAGGCAGGGGTGGGGACCGTCAGTGACGGCGCGTGCGGGCTGGATGCTTATGGAAGCACCGGCCCTGCTGGTCATCGGCCTCATCGTGGCGTCCAGCGGCCGGAAAGCGAGCGCGCTCACGCTGTTGCTCCTCGGGCTCTGGGAGATCCACTATCTGTATCGCACCTGCCTTTTTCCAATGCTGATGCGGGGAAGCACCAAGCGGTTTCCCCTCCTTCTCGTTGTCTTCGCGTTCATCTTCAACAGCCTCAACGGGTACGCGAACGGCATGTTCCTTGCGGCCGGCCCCGTGGCCGCGGGTGACTTCCTCTCCGGCCTTCGGGTGTGCGTCGGGATCGCGCTGTTCGCCGCGGGATTCCTCACCCATATCTGGGCGGACAGGGACCTGCGTCGACTTCGCGCGCCGGGGGAGATCGGCTACAAGATTCCCCGCGGCGGGCTCTGGGAATTTGTCTCCAATCCCAACTACTTCGGCGAGATCACGCAATGGTGCGGATGGGCGCTGGCCACGTGGTCACTGCCGGGTCTTGCCTTCGCCGTGTTCACCGTCGCGAACCTCGTCCCCCGCGCATGGGCGAACCGGCAGTGGTACCTCAAGACTTTCGACGACTATCCCCGGGAACGGAAGAGCGTGATTCCGTTCGTCTTCTGAGGAGAAAGCCATGCGGGAGATTCTCTGCTTCGGCGACTCGAACACGTGGGGGTACGACCCGGTCACCAGGCAAAGGTTCCCAGGCAATGTCCGCTGGACTGGCGTGCTTCAGGCTGCCCTCGGCCAGGGCTTCCGTGTGATCGAGGAAGGCCTCAACGGCCGCACGACCGTCTGGGAAGACCCTGTTGAGGGCGACAAGATGGGCAAGAGGCATCTGCTGCCCTGCCTCGAGAGCCAGGCGCCGCTGGATCTCGTGATCCTGCTTCTGGGAACCAACGACACGAAGAAGCGGTACTCTGCCCCCGCCACTGACATCGCGGCGGGCGTGGGCGTCCTGCTGGACATCGTGGCACGCAGCGCCGCCGGCCGGGAAGGCAAGGCCCCGCCCGTGCTGGTGATGGCCCCTGCGCCCCTGACGAAGCTCACCGAGCTCGACCAGATGTTCGAGGGAGGCGTGGAGAAATCGCGCGCCCTTGCCCCCTTGTATGCCGAACTCGCCAAGGCCCGCGGCTGTCCCTTTTTTGATGCCGGCACGGTGATCAGGTGCTCCGACCTGGACGGGATACATCTCGAGGCGGCCGCGCATCGCGCCCTCGGCGAGGCGGTGGCACGCGAAGTGAAGAAGATCCTTCGAGCCTGAGCCGCGGGGCTTGACAATTCGAGAATGACACTTCATATTTGTGGCGTATATTGAAAGTCACGTTGCAGGAGTGAGCGGATGTTTGATCGCTGGTACGCGAGCGCTCTCGCCGCGAAGCTCTCGCGTCCTTACGTGCACATCCTCTTCGGCGCACGGCAGACGGGTAAATCGACGTTGGCGAACGCGCTGTTGCCCGCTGAATGCCTCCACATCGATTTTGCCGACCCGTCGGAGAGGTCTCTCCACTTGTCCCGGCCGGGAGAGTTCATCGCCATCTGCCGTGCTCTGCCTTCCGGAAAAAAACCCCACTTCGTGTTTGTCGACGAGGTGCAGGCGGTTCCTTCTGTTTTCGACTCTGTGCAGAGCCTCTACGATTCGGACAAGAGCCGCTGGCGATTTGTTCTTTGTGGCAGCTCGGCTCGAAAACTCCGAAGAACCGGGGCCAATCTCCTGCCAGGTCGCAGTTTTCTTCACCGCCTCTTTCCCCTGGTCCTTGGCGAACACCCATCAAGGTCCTCCCTGTCTTCCCCGGGGCAAGCCGTGGTTCCGCTCGACTGGCGGGGCGGGCTTCCCGAACATCCTTTCCCCGCATGGAATCTGGAGGA
Organism: Spirochaetaceae bacterium; assembly: GCA_003170115.1. Lineage (GTDB taxonomy): Bacteria > Spirochaetota > Spirochaetia > SZUA-6 > Fen-1364 > Fen-1364. The sequence goes on along the minus strand of PMZS01000244.1, from coordinate 14,071 downwards.
AAGGCTCGCGTATGGAGCATTGCCCGGAATTGTCGCCGCCGGGCAATCCGACCGGCCCGAATTGCTGAAGGCATTCGCTGCGGTTCATCTCGAAGAGGAGATTCGTCGCGAAGCGCTCGTGAGGGATTGGGGGGCGTTCGTCCGGTTTCTCCAATTCGCAGCCATCGCCTCAGGACACGCGCTCAATTTCGCAGCGATCTCGCAGGAGATCGGGGTGTCGCTGCCGACAATAAGGTCGTACTACCAGCTCATCGAGGACATGTTCATCGGCTTCAGGGTGCCCGCATACACGAAAAGCAGGAGAAAAAGCCTGCTCTGCACCCCACGGTTCCTTCTTTTCGATCTCGGAGTACGGCATGCCGCAGCAGGCCTCCTGCCCTCGATCGAGATCGTGCGCGCAAATCCGGGGCCGCTCTTCGAGCAATGGGTTGGAATCGAGCTTTGGAAGCGGCTGCAGTATCTTGGCGATGGTCAACTTTTCTACCAACGCACCCGCGACGGCGCAGAGATCGATTTCGTCGTCGAGAGAGGGAACGTGCTCATCCCCGTCGAGGTGAAATGGACCGAGAATCCGACCCTCCACGACGCGCGGCACATTCTTTCATTCATCGCAGAGAACGCGCCCGTGGCGCCCCGGGGCTACGTCGTCTGTCGCTGCCGACGGCCCCTCGAGCTGCACGAGAAGGTCACGGCCCTGCCGTGGCACATGTTGTGAGTCTCGGGCTTCTCATCTCCCGGTCCTGAATCCCTTCTCCAGCCCTGCGACATCCCGGGGAGACATCCCGCCAATGGAGGCAACATGAGCGCCGGGCGGCACCGTCGTTCCCTTGCGGAGAAACGCGCGGATACCCACCCTCGCCCGGTCCCCGATTGTCACGCCCGCGCAGATCACCGAGTGGGCCCTGATCCTGCAGCCGGCGAGGCGGAAATACGTCGTGGGGAAATATCCTCCGGGAACCGCGGGAAGAAACAGGCGGGATGCGATGGCCTGCCCGGGCGGACCCCGATGGAAAGCAGGCGCATGAGAAGGCCGGTGAGCAGAAGTCCGCAGAAGAAGAGCAGGGAGAGCGCTCCGCCTGAGTGCGTAGATCAGAGTGGCGAACGGGATCGAGGCGAACCGTGACAGGTGGATCCGTGGCGGCGGTTTCACTGATCCGCATCCTCGTGCGCGCGGACCAGCTCGCGTGTGGAAAGCAGGCCGCAGGCGGCCTCTATGTCCTGGCCGCGTGACTGCCGGATGGTGGTGAGTATTCCGCGGTCTCGCAGGAGGGCTTGAAACTGCTCCATCTTCTCCCGTGAAGCCGGAACCAGGGGCGTTCCGGGAATGGCATGGAAGGCAATCAGGTTGACCCGGCAGCGAATGCCGTCCAGGATCCGCGCAAGCTCCCGGGCGTGCCGGGGCGTATTGTTCAGGCCGTCGAAAACAATGTACTCAAAGGAGACGCGCCTCTGGCCGCGCACCATCCTGGCGCGCAGCTCTGCCAGGACTTCCGAGAGGGGATGGACGTTCTCAACCGGCATCAGGCGCCGCCGCTCATCCTGGAAGGGAGTGTGCAGGCTCACGGCGAGGTGGCACCGTGTGCTGTCGAGGAATATGCGCATTGCGGGTACGAGGCCGATTGTGGAGACCGTGATCCGGGTCGGGCTCAGGCCGAACCCGTAGTCCGAGCACAGGACCTCCAGGCTGGCGAGCACGTTCGCCAGGTTGTCCAGGGGCTCGCCCATGCCCATGTAGANNGTCATGCAGAAAAGGCAGCCCATCTTGCAGCCCACCTGGACCGAGAGGCAGAGGGTTCCCCGGCGTTCCTCGGGAATCCACGCCGCTTCCACGAACCGTCCGCTGCCGGCAGCGAACAGGTACTTCTTCGTGCCGTCAGTGGACTCCGTCACTTTCACGGGCGGGGACAGCTCGATGGAGTAGCGCTCCGAAAGGACCCCGCGTGCCCCGAGGGGGAGGTTGGACATCTCCTCGAACCGGGTCGCGCCTTTTCGGTAGATCCAGTCGGCGAGCTGCCGCCCCGCGTACTCCGGCAGGCCCGCTTCCGCCGCGACCTCTCCGAGCCGGGACAGGGTGCTGCCGAGCAGGTTCTCCTTCATCGGTTCGCTCAGAAATAGATCTCCGCGATCACGTCGGCGAACTTGACTCCCCTGCCGATGAGAATATCGCGGGCATCCACCACCATCCCGCTGTTGCCGCACAAGAGGTATCGCTCGGCAACGGGGAGAGGCTTCGCGGAGAGCCACGCCGTGGGCCTTCCGTCGAAAACGCCATCCGCCTTTTCCCGCGTGCAGCAGGGGACGTATCTCCCGTCCAGGAGTGAGGAGAAGAAGTCCCGGTCGAGGAGGCCCGCAATGGTCCGGCTGCCATGAATAAGCAGCTTGCCCTCGGTTCCCCCCGATCGTGCCATGGAGATATACGGCGCAATCCCTGTCCCCGTGGCAATCCAGCAGGAAGGCCCTCTGTCATCCTGAAACGCGCCGAAAGGGCGCGAGCAGAGAAGCTCGTCCCCCGGCTGGAGACCTGACAGGCGGGGAGTGAGCACGCCCTCGGGCACGAGATCGTAGAGGACATCGGCGAGGGAATCTCCGGTGCCGCTTGCGATGCTGTAGAACCGGGCCGGAACACGTAGATCGAGGGTGAGCGCTATGGACTGGCCGGGGACGAAATCCCACATGCGCGGGAAGGAGAGCCGATGGATGCCCGGCGCGATCTCGAGGTTGGATGTGACCCGGACCGGTTCGAGCCTGGAAGGGTCGAGACGATGACCGCTTCTCTCGGTGCTCCCGCGGACCGGGATAACGCGTATTCCTCGATTGGACGCCACGGACTTCAATGTACACAAAGAATAACTTGCCGACAGCCCTTCAGCCGCGCTATGTTCCGTACACGATGTCCACCCGGAACGGTCCTCCGCCTTCGCTGGTGACGCCCTCATCGGCGAGCGAGCCCGGGCAGCCTGTCCCCGAACCTGCGCCACAGCCCGGAGCCGAGCCTCCCGCCGGGGTTTCTCCGACGGCCCCCACCGTGTCCACGCCGGTCACCATGTCCTCGTCGCGGGAGCCCCGACCCCGGCGTTTCCTCTTCATCTCCAAGTGGGGACTGATCCACGATCTGGCCTGGGAGGTTCGGAAAGAGGGCAGCGAGGTCCGCTACCACATCATGATGAAGTCCGAGCGCGAGGTCGCCGAGGGTTTCGTGGACAAGGTGGACCGCTGGGAGGACAGCAAGGACTGGGCCGACGTCATCGTTTTCGATGACTGCGAGTTCGGCGCCCTCGCCGACCGCCTGCGCGCGGACGGCAAGGCCGTGGTCGGCGGCACGTCCTACACCGATAAGCTGGAAATGGACCGCGAGTTCGGCCAGGAGGAGATGCGCACGGCGGGCATCACGATCCTTCCCCGATGGGAGTTCGATTCATTCGACGCGGCAATAGCCTTCATCAAATCCACGCCCGGCCGCTACGTCGTAAAGCCCAGCGGGAGGGCGCAGAACGAAAAAGTGCTCTCCTTCGTGGGCCAGGAGGAGGACGGCCTGGACGTGCTCACCATGCTGGAGCACTACAAGAAGGGATGGGGCGGGAAAATCAAGAGCTTCCAGCTTCAGAAGTACGCCTCGGGTGTAGAGGTGGCCATGGGCGCCTTCTTCAATGGCACGGACTTCCTTCACCCCGTGTTCGTCAACTTCGAGCACAAGAGGATGTTCAACGACGACATCGGACCGCAGACCGGTGAAATGGGCACCTCCGGGTTCTGGCACGGGTCCAGCATGCTCTTCCAGCAGACGCTGTTCAAAATGAGGGACCGCCTGGCCGCCGTGCGCTATACCGGCTACATCGACATCAATTGCATCGCCAATTCCCGCGGCATCTACCCTTTGGAGTTCACCTGCAGGTTCGGCTATCCCACCATCAACCTGCAGATCGAGGGGGTGCTCTCGCGATGGTCGGACGTGCTCACCGGCATGGCGCGCGGCACCCCGGTCACACTGAGGGCAAAGCGAGGCTTCCAGATCTGCGTCGTCATCGCCGTGCCGCCGTTTCCCTTCCTGGACTCGGACGCGTTTCGCAAGTTCAGTGAGGATGCAGTGGTGATCTTCCGCAAGCCGATGAACGAAGGCATCCACCCCTGCGACATCCGCCTCGTTGACGGTGACTGGCGTCTGACGGGCAATTCGGGCTACGTGATGGTGGTCACGGGCTCGGGTTCCACAATGGACGACGCGCGCCGCGAGGCGTACAACCGGGTGAAGAACATCATCATCCCGAACATGTTCTACCGCACCGACATCGGCGAGCGCTGGCACCGCGACGGCGACCTCCTGCAGACCTGGGGCTACCTGCTGTAGGGCTGCGCAAGAAACGCTTCGCCCGCCCGGAGGAAAAGAGGTACTTTGGCGGAGTGACACTGGGTCTGGGTCTTCATGCTCAAGGGCAGGTATCTCTACGACGCATGGAACGGCCGGATGTCGATCATGGCCCGGCCCGAGCTCACCTGGTTCTGGATCCGGGACAGGGATCCGTTTATCAACATCTCACTGAGCTACCCATACGTCACGGTCCTCTGGCACGCGCCACCAGATCTCGGGATCGAGCTTGCCGGCGCGTACAAGACCACCGTGTGGTCCACTTCCGCGAGCTGGTGAGCCGGGCGGGCGTCAGCGCTCCATCTCCACGACGACCTTGTCCACCTTTTCCAGATCCCGCCGATAAAACAAGGCCGCGAGGAGGAACAGCACTCCGGCAATGATCGAGGCAATGGGAACGGTGAGCAAAGCGGTGCTCAACCCGTACTTGTCGGAGATCGCCCCCACTACGATCGGGCCGGTAGAGCTTCCCAGCAGGTTTTGCACGATTACGCAGATGGCGTACGATACCGCCCAGAGCCCCGGGTGCACGACGTCCTGGGTGACCGCGGATGCACCCGAAAGGTACAGGAGGGTGCACACGGCGGCGCCCATCATCACGAGGTACTGGGCCGTGCCGGAGAATACTCCAAAGGCCAGCAGCCAGATTCCCGCGCTGAGGATCGTGGACAGTCCCGCAAAAAGGGGCCGCGCCGGCGCATGCTTCTTTCTCCATGCATCCACGAGGATCCCGCCCAGGGGAGCGCCAATGATGGCCAGGAGCATGATGGAGGATGCCTTGAGACCGGCGGGGCCCGCCGCCATTCCCTGGGTCCGCACAAAGTACGAGGGAAGCCAGATCAGGTAGGCTGCTGTGAGGAAGGTGTTCCCGGCAAATGCAAAATAGGTCAGGAGAAGCGAGGGGGTGTGGAGGAAATCTCGAACGATCTCCCGCACGTGCATCCGGCGCGCGGCCCGTGTTTTCGTGGCGGGCCGTTCAAGCTTTACCGTCCGGTAGTCGCGGGCAAAGAAGAAGAACAGCACGCCGATGATGAAGCCGGGGATGGCCACCAGCCCGAACGCGTGCTTCCAGCCCCACCGCGTGGCGATCAGTCCCCCAAGGGCAACTCCGATCGCCGAACCGAGGGGGATGGACGCGTTCCAGAACCCCATCATTCGTGAACGCTTTTCCATGGGGTACATGGCGGAGATCATCGCGGTTCCGCCCGGCGCGTATCCCGCCTCGCCTACTCCGACGCCAAGCCTCGTGAAAAAGAGCTGGGGGAATGATCTGACAAATGCCGCAATTCCAGTAGCGAGGCTCCAGAGCATGACCATGAGGCCCACGCTCCGCTTCCTGCTCCACCTGTCCACGAGGAGGGAGACAGGAAACGTGAAGATCACGATTGACCAGTACACGGCGGAAGCAAGGGATCCCGCCTGCGTGTCGGTGACGCCCAGGTCACTCTTCAGGAACGGGATAAGAGACGAGACGACTTCACGGTCGATGTAGTCGAACATGTACAGGAGAAAAAGCCCCGCGAACAGCCACCCCGTCCCGCGCGGGGCGCCGGCGCGCACGTCGGGAAGAGCCGCGGGTTCGACTGCCGTGCGCCCTTTTCCACTCCTCGCCATACGCTCACCCCCTGCTGCCCGGAATGGTCAAAAGTAGCGGAGCAGGCCCGGAAATGCTACCCCCCCGGGCCACGCATGTCATCCTCGCGCGTTAATCCTTTTCATGGCGGAGGAGCTTCCGAAGGGTGAAGGCGTACGTCACATTGACTTTCTTATCCTCCACAGCTACGCCGATTTCACCGGATACCGGCTGCGGGATATCGAGGACCACGTCATTCCACCAGTTGCCATCGGGGCCTTTGACGTTGGGGATCCCTTCATTACCCGAGAGACTGAGCAGCGTGAGTGAGCCTTCCGTGACCGCGAAGCTGTACCATACCGTGTTGGCATGGTCCAGGCCCTGGCGTCCCAGGTGGACCGTGAGGCGCCCCGGAGGCGTGAATTCGAGGCTCACGTAGCCGAACCGGTCCACGTATCCCTGGGCCGGGGATATCTCCCAACCGACCACTTCTTCCTGGGGCGGCCTTGCAGGCGCGGGAGGCGCGGCGGGAGCGGTAGAACAGGATAAAGTGCCCAGGGCCAGGGCGGAGAAAAGCAGGGCTGGAAGTTTCTTCACATGAATCCCATTCTGCAATTGCCTGCATATGAAAGATATCTCCCGGGCCATCAAATAACAGTGAAACCGGCGATTTCGCGGTTCAGGACGCAGGTCCGCTCATGGCGAGCGGGCGGGCGGTCTGGGCAGCTTCCGCCTCGATGTTCGCGCCGGTGAACTGGCTGTTGTACAGCTCGGCGTAGAAGCCTCCCCTGGCGAGAAGCTCCGGGTGCGTGCCCGTCTCGATGATCCTTCCATGGTCCATCACCAGGATGAGCTTCGCATCCCGGATGGTGGAGAGTCGGTGCGCAATGACGAAGCTCGTGCGGCCCTGCATGAGGCGCGCCATGGCCTTCTGGATCAGGACCTCGGTGCGCGTATCCACGGAGCTGGTGGCCTCGTCCAGGATCAGGATTGCGGGATCGATCAGGATCGCCCGGGCAATTGTGAGGAGCTGCTTCTGCCCCTGCGAAATGTTGGACGCATCCTCATTGAGCACGGTGTTGTAGCCCTCGGGCAGTGTCCTGATGAAATGGTCTGCGTGCGCGGCCACGGCGGCCTGGTGCACCTCCTCCTCGGTCACCACGTCCCGGCCGTAGGCAATATTGTCCCGGATGGTGCCATTGAACAGCCACGTCTCCTGGAGCACCATGCCGAACGTGCGCCGGAGGCTGCCTCGAGGCACGTCGCGGATATCCACGCCGTCCACGGTGATGCGGCCTTCCTGTGTCTCGTAGAACCTCATGAGAAGATTCACCAGCGTGGTCTTGCCGGCGCCCGTGGGCCCGACGATGGCGATGGTCTGGCCTTCCTTCACGTCGAGATTCATCCCCGAGATGAGGGGCGCATCCGGCGCATAGCTGAATCGCACGTTCTCGAAGCGCACGTTCCCTCGGGGAGACGCGAGCGCCGCCGCACCAGGGCTGTCCGGGACCTCTTCCTGCTCGTCGAGAAGCTCGAAGACGCGCTCCGCCGAGGCAACGGTGCTTTGCAGGACGTTGGCGATGTTCGCCGCCTGGGCGATGGGCATCGTGAACTGCCGGGAGTACTGGATGAAAGCCTGGACATCGCCGATGGCGATCGCCCGCCGGGTCACCAGGATGCCCCCCGCCACGGCCACGGCCACGTACCCGATGTTGTTGATGAAGGTCATCAGGGGGAAGAGCAGCCCGGAGACGAATTGCGCGCGCCAGCTCGCATCGTAGACCTTCTCGTTCACCGCAATGAACTTCTCTATCGATTTCCGCTCGTAGCCGAACGCCTTCACGATCGGGTGCCCGGTGTACATCTCCTCCACGTGGCCGTTGAGCTCGCCGATGTGCTTCCACTGCTGGGCGAAGTATTTCTGAGAGCGCGGGGCAATGATCCTGGTCATGACGAAGCTCAGGGGGAGCACCACCAGGGTGATCGCGGTGAGCAGGGGGCTGATCGTGAGCATCATCACGATGACCCCGAGGATTGTGACGAGGGAAGTGATGATCTGCCCGAGGCTCTGCTGGAGCGTGCCGGAGATATTGTCCATGTCGTTGGTGACCCGGCTCATGATCTCCCCGTGCGTGCGGCCGTCGAAAAAGGAAAGAGGAAGCCGGGAGAGCTTTTCACTCACGTCCCTGCGCATGTCATAGACCGTCTTCTGCGCGACTCCCGCCATGATGAACTGCTGGAGGAAACCGAAGAGAGCCGACACGGTGTACAACCCGATCAGCAGGACCACGATCCGCCCAATGGAGGCGAAATCGATCGCCGCCCCGGCAACGTGCCGCATCTTGCCCATGAGCCCGGTGAAGATCATCGTCGTGGCGTTGCCCATGATCTTCGGCGCCAACACGCTGAACAGGGTGCTGGCAACCGCGAGCACGACAACGGCAATCAGTGAGGCCATGCGCGGCCGCAGGTAGCGCACGAGCCGCTTCAGCGAGGTGCCGAAACTCTTTGCCTTTTCCACGGGCGCACCCATGCCCATGGGGCCCCCGCGATGGCCGCCCGGCCCGAAGCCGTGCCCCCTCGCGCCGGCCGGTGGCGCTCCCGCGGGCGCGCGCTTTCCCCCGCGTGCATCGCTCATGCCAGTTCCTCCTCGGAGAGCTGGGACGAAACGATCTCGCGGTAGACGTCGCAGGTGCGGATCAGCTCGCGATGGGGCCCCGCACCCACCACCCGCCCGTCATCCAGCACGATGATCCGGTCGGCATCCATCACGGTGTTCACCCGCTGGGCCACGATGATGACCGTGGAGTCCGCCGTTTCCCGTTTCAGCGCCGCGCGCAGCCGCGCGTCGGTCTTGAAGTCCAGCGCCGAGAAGGTGTCGTCGAAGATGCAGATCTCGGGCTTCCGCACGAGCGCCCGGGCAATGGCGAGGCGCTGCTTCTGCCCGCCGGAAAGGTTCATTCCCCCCTGGGCGATCATGGACTGGAAGCCGTCCGGCATCGCCCGGATGAACTGCAGTGCCTGCGCCGTTTCCGCCGCGTGGGCCACCTCCTCGTCGGTGGCATCCTCGCGGCCGTAGCGGATGTTGTTCGCGATGGTGTCATTGAAAAGGACCGCCTTCTGGGGAACGAACCCGAGCTTCCCTCGCAGGGCTTCCTGCGGCATTTCCCGGATGTCCACGTCGTCCACGCGAATGCTGCCCGAGGCCACGTCATAGAACCTCGGGATGAGGTTCACGAGGGTCGACTTTCCAGAACCGGTCCCACCGATGATCGCCGTGACTTCGCCGGGCTTCGCGTTGAAGGATATGTCGCGGACGGCGGGCTCCTCCGCGCCCGGGTAGGCGAAGGTGACATTCCTGAACTCGATATGCCCGCGCTCCTGGTCCGCGGTGCGTGCACCTGCCGCATCCCGTATGCCGGGAGCCAAGTCCATCACCTCGTTGATCCGGACCGAGGATGCGGAAGCCCTCGGGAGCATGATGAAAAGGAAGGAGACCATGAGGAGGGAGAAGAGGATCTGGATTGCGTACTGGATGAACGCCATGAGGCTTCCCACCTGCATCTCCCCCAGGTCGATCCGCCGGGCCCCGAACCAGACGATCGCGATCGTGGTGAGGTTCATCAGGAGCATCATCACGGGCATCATGAGCGCCATGAGCTTGTTCACGCTGATGGACATCGCCGTGAGATCCCGGTTGGCCGCATCGAAGCGCCGCGTCTCATGCTCCACGCGGTTGAACGCCCGAACGACGCGCACGCCCGTGAGACCTTCCCGGAGCACAAGGTTGATCCTGTCTATCCGGGCCTGGATGGCCCGGAACATGGGCATCGCCCGTGTTGCGGTCAGTGCGACAACGGCGACGATCACCGGGATGACCACCGCCAGGACCCAGGTGAGCTTCGCGTCCTTCTGCCAGGCCATGAAGACCCCTCCGACGGCCATGATCGGGGCCATGACGAACATGCGCATCAGCATCATCGTGAACATCTGCACCTGCGTGATGTCGTTGGTCGTGCGCGTGATCAGGGAGGGCGTGCCAATGATGTCGAACTCGTGCAGGGAAAATCCCTCCACGTGGGTGAAGACCATCCTTCGAAGGTCGCGGCCGAAGCCCATGCTCACCCGTGCGGACAGGAAGGCGGTCACGAGCGCGAACCCCATGTCCACCAGCGCGACCAGCAGCATGAGGCCGCCCACCCGGAAAATGTACGCAGTGTCGCCCCTGACGATGCCCAGGTCCACGATGTCGGACATGAGGGTTGGAAGGTACAGCTCCGCGACAGCCTGGCCGGCCACCAGGACCAGGATGAACGCGATGGGGATCGTGAACGGCTTCAGGCCGCGAAACAGCTTCAGCATCAGGAGCTCCTCTTCTTCAAGGACGTTTCCCGCGCGTCCCTATTGCATGCGGGAAGACTCATGTATCCACTTTGCCTATCGAAGCGCAAGGACGAGGATCCGCGTGCCGAGGGCCGCCACGATGAGGTTGCCGACAATCACGGCCACGGTTCGAAACCGGCCCGGCAACCGTCCGTGGAGAAGGCTGCCCAGGGCCGCGAGCAGGGTCTGCCATGAAAGGGAGGCGGCCGCCGCTCCCATGACGAATGCCAGCCGCTCGACCAGGAAGGTCTGCCCGCCGTTCTCCCGCCCTAGTATCAGTGCCGCAAAATACACCACGGTGAGCGGGTTCACCAGGGTGATGCCGAGGAACCGGACGTATGTCGCCAGGGAGCCAGTTGACCCGGGAGTGCGCGAGCCTTCGCGTGGTTCCTCCCTCTTCCGCAGGCCCTGGACTATTCCGAACCCGGCCATGAGAAGAAGGACGATGCCTCCGGCGATGCGGAAGAGACGGGCCACGGGCTGAAGGAGCGCGATGAGGGCGGTTCCCGCGGCGCTCGCCGCGGTGGCATAGATCAGGTCGGCGGTTGCGGCCCCTGCGCCTGCCGCGAACCCCTTACGAAATCCAGAGACCATGCCGGTCGTGACAATGAGAATCGCCACCGCGCCCACGGGCACCGCGATGCCGTATCCCGCGAGAATGCCTTCCACCAAACCCCGCATGCGGCACTGTAGCCTGACGCGCGGCCCGCGGTGAAGGCCCCGCCCGCGCCCCGAACGCGTGAGACGCGGCTATTCTTTTCCCAACACCTCACCGGAAGACAATTCAGCCAGAAAGCGCCGGAGTGGAAGAACTCGCACCGGCCCGTCTTTCAGCTCCGTCATGCCGGTATACACGCCGTAGCCGGTCCGCAGCGCTCCGGCATCGATCAAAGAGATGAGGGGCGCACTGTAGTCCCTGCGCCAGATGGCAGAAGCCTTGACTTCCACTCCGATGGCGTGCGCTCCCCGTGCCCAGATGAAATCAACCTCGGCGCCGCTGGGCGTGCGCCAATACGAAAGCTGGCCGCCGGTGTCGTGAAGGGATATCGCGGCGCGCAGCTCGTGCAGAATCCAGGTTTCCAGCAGGAACCCGCGCTCGGCGCTCTCGAGGGGTTCGCGGGAACGGCCCGCGAGCGCCCGCGCGACACCCGGATCGAACAGGTAGAATTTCGGGCTGGCAACTTCTTTCACTTTTATGCGTTTCCGCCAGGCCGGCAGCCAGAAGCCAATCAACGTGTCGATGAGCGTGGCGAAGTACCCCTGCACGGTCGGCCGCGCCACGGCACAGTCGCGGGCCAATCCCGCGACATTGGCGACCTGCCCGTTCATCACGGCAGCGACCTCCAGGAACCGGGCGAATGATTCGAGGTTCCGTACAAGGGCTTCCTGCTGTATTTCTTCCCGGACGTAATTCAGGACATACGCGTCCAGGATGTCGACGGCGAAAGCCGGTTCGGACTGGATCTGAGGAAGCAGTCCGAAACGAAGGATCAGATCGGGATCGAAATCGCGGCCCAGCTCGGCAGCGGTGAGCGGATAGAACTGCCGGTTGATCGCGCGGCCTGCCAGGAGATTTGCGTCGGTCCTCTTCAGTTTTCGTGCGCTTGATCCGCTGAGCGCGAATCGGTAGGCATGCCCGTGTTCCGTGATAAGCGCCTGGATCTCATTGAGAAGGTGTGGCAAACGCTGCACTTCATCCACTACGACCCAGGTGCCGCAAGGCCGCGCCTCGATTTCCTGCCGAAATGATTCGGGCCGCCGGGCGAGCGCAAGATAAGTCTGCGTCCGAAGCAGATCGAACCACAATGCATCCGGGAGCACGTTCTTCAACCAGGTCGTTTTTCCAGTCCCGCGTGGACCAAAGACAAAGAAAGTATGGTTTGGCAATTGAAGCGATCTTGTAAACATAGGCAGCATATTAACGGTAATATTGCTGCTTTACTATACATATTTATCGGACAGCCAGGTTGCCGAATATTCGGTGAGCTCGTCCGGAAGGGGAATCGCGGGCGGGCTCACCACCCATCGACCCGTCAGACCCAGCTCGCGGGCGGTGAGCTCGAAATGGCACATGGCTATGCCGCTGTCGACGCGCTGGAGGTCCTCGATCCCTGTAAGTGTCCGGGCAAAGCGGGGCAGGTAACCGGGCGTACGCCGGATGTAGAAATGCCACGAAGCCCCTGCCCTGACGACCCGCGTGGGCTGTCGGTTCGAGGCGGAAGGGGAAAGACGGGTCATCTCCAGCGGTGAGACGAACAGGCCGGCAGCTTCCCGTGTGAGTGGTGTGTCAAAGCCTCCTTCATGGAAGTAGACATCCCACGCTTTCCGCCTGCTTCCCCCGGCGCTCCTCCGCAGGAAGCCCTGCCGGGCGCGCTCCAGGTCCCCGATCCGGCCCACGGCCGTGACTGCCGGGATGCGCTCGCCCCTCGCGGCGCCGATGCGCCGGGAAAAGCTGCCCCGCGTGAAGAAGCCGCCGAGCCAGCAGGTGCCCAGGCCGAGGCCGGTTGCGTGCAGGATCAGGCGCTCCATGGCGTATCCGAAGTCCTCCAGGTACATCGCCGACGTACCCGGCGGATTTGGCCCGCGCGGCTCGGCGGCGCCGAGGATGAACGCGGTTGCCCCCCGGATGGTGCCGTATGTGCCGAGGCGCTTGAGCGCGGCGGAGTCATTCGCGGTCGCGGCGGCAAGGCCGAATCGCAGCCGGGAGCCGAACGGCCCGGTGTGCATCGCTCCCGCGGCGTCCGTGAGGCTCGCCAGGTCACTTTGCCCCAGGGGTTCCCCCGAAAAGGTGCGGCAGGAGAATCGCTGGGTGATGAGCTGAACCATGGAAGGCTGCGTGGTCATGGTTCCTCGCGTGTTGCCGCGCGGCGCGCGGACGGTCTATCCTTGATCGTGGTCACCGGTTCCTTCGAGTTGCTTTCCCCCGACCTCGCGCTGCGCGCGGTGGAGGAGGCGCATGGCTTTGAACTGGACAGCACCATGGAGTCGTACCCCAGCTATGTCAACCGTGTCTACGGCATACGCGCGCGGACCGGCGAGCGCTGGGTGGCAAAGTTCTACCGTCCGGGAAGGTGGACAGCAGATGCCATCCTCGACGAGCACCTTTTCCTCACCGACTGCGCCGCCGCGGAGATCCCCGTCGTCGCGCCCATCCCGGGGCTCGACGGGCGGACCCTCCACGCGCTGGATGCACGCGAGGACGGCGCTCAGGAATCGTTTCGATTCGCGGTGTTCCCCCGGTCCGGAGGCCGCAGCTTCGAGCCGGAATCCCCTGATGCGCTCGTCCGGCTGGGCTCACTCCTCGGCCGATGCCACGCGGTGGGAGCGCAAGGCGCGGCGCCGAATCGCGTGCGCTGCGCGCCCGTTCCCCTCACGGCATCCTACGTCGAGGAGCTGCTCTCCGAAAATCTCGTCCACCCGGACTGCATCAACGAGTTTTCCATGGCGTGCCGGCAAACCCTTGCCGCGATCGATCCCCTTTTTCGCGATGCGCCCGTGCAGAGGATCCACGGCGACTGCCACCGCGGCAACGTCATTGACCGGCCGGGCGAGGGTCTTGCCCTCATCGATTTCGATGACATGATGAGCGGCCCTCCGGTCCAGGACCTCTGGCTCGTTCTGCCAGACCACGCCGAGCGCAGCACGCGGGAGCTCTCGGCCCTCCTGGAAGGCTACGAGCGTTTCCAGGCGTTTGACCGCTCGACGCTCCGTCTCATCGAGCCGCTGCGGTTCATGCGCATGATCTACTTCCT
>PMZS01000099.1 GCA_003170115.1 Spirochaetaceae bacterium | reverse complement strand
AGTGCCGCTCATGGGCTGGTGGATGAGGTAGTGCGAATTGGGGAGGCCGACACGCAGCTCGCGGGGAGCCGCGAGAATGATGATGGCGGCAGCGCTCGCGACGAGGCCCATGCCGATCATCATGATCTTCGGTTTCACGAAACGCATCATGTCGAAGATTGCGTAACCTGCGTCCGCATCCCCCCCGGGCGAATCAATGTACACCTTGATCGGATCCGCGGACTCTTCCTCCAGGAGGATGAGGGACCGGATGACCCTCTCCGCCAGCGGCTTGTTGATCTCTCCCGAGACGAGGACCGTCCGGGACTTGAGCATCCTGTTGAAGAGCATTCCCTCGTCCACGCGGGGACCGTTTTCGGGCTCCTGAGGCTTGTCCTGCATGTTCATACTATGGATTACAATAAGGAAAAACTCCCTGCTTGACAACGGCGAGGACCGACGGCGAATTCATTCCCGCGTTCCGAAGGGTAAAAAAAGGCCGGGGCATTGCTGCCCCGGCCACCCGTCAATCTTCCGTCCTCCAATTGTTCCTGGAGGTTCTGGGGCGGAAGCCTCCCAAAACACGAATTGAGTATACATGCCGCACCGGCGATGTCAACGAAAAAGCCCTGCCGGAAGGCGCGCACGGAAAATATTTTCCGGTGAAGAGCGAATCGCCCGTATAGTGTGGAAGGGATGTTGCCTTCGTCGCCCAAAAGACCCACTATGGTCCATACGGAGCCAATGCGGAGAGGAGACGGGACGATGGGACGGCTGGCCGTGATCGGTGGAAGCGGGCTCTACCAGTTGGAGGGGGTACGCGTACTGGAGCAGATGGAGGTGCCCACCCCCTGGGGGCTCCCGTCGGACGCTCTCACCATAACAGAGATCGCAGGCGAGGAGGTTGTGTTCCTCCCCCGGCACGGCAGGGGGCACCGTTACCTGCCTTCCGAAGTCCCCTCGCGGGCCAACATCTGGGCCCTGAAGTCGATCGGGGTGGAACAGATACTGGCGCTCAGCGCGGTAGGGTCCCTGACGGAAAGCTGCGCCCCCGGCGAGTTTGTCCTCTGCGACAACCTCATCGACAGGACTCTCCGGCGCCCGGGCAGCTACTTCGGAGAGGGGATCGTCGGGCATATCGGTTTCGCCCAGCCCTTCTGTGGAGGGATCCGCAACGCCGTCGCCGCGGTGCTCGCCGCCCGCGCTCATCCCCACCATGCCTCAGGCACCTACGTATGCATGGAGGGGCCCGCGTTTTCCACCCGCGCGGAGTCCGAGCTCCACCGGTCATGGAAGGCATCGCTCATTGGCATGACCGCCCTGCCGGAGGCCCGACTGGCCCGTGAGGCGGAAATCTGCTACGCAACTCTCGCGCTGGTGACCGATTTCGACTGCTGGAAGGAGACCATGGAGAGCGTGAGCGTGGAGATGGTGGTGGCGACGATGAAATCGAACATCGAGGCATTGCGCAAGATGCTGCCCGACATCATCCTGGCCATGCACGGGAGGGGGGACTGCCCCTGCCGCCACGCCGCGCGGGATGCAATCATGACGGATCAGGCATTTATCCCCTACGACGTCCGCCGCAGGCTTGCCTTGTTTTACGGCAAGTACTGGCAGAAAGGGGAAAACGGTCCGAGTGGGTGAACTGGCCGATCTCCTGAAGCGGCTGGTTGCTCCTGAGAGCCTCCCGCAGCGCCTGGTCACGATTCTCGAATGGACCCGTTCCTCCCTTGGGCTGGACGGCATTGCCCTGTTCGTGGCCGAACGAGGTCCTGTCGGGGGGGTGGAAACGCGAGCCTCCCTGGGATCACTGGCGATGACCGCGCCGCTGGTAGCGGCGGAGCTCTCCCGGACCGGAATTCCACCGACACAGGGCGTATTGCCCCTTCCCGAGGGATCCGGTCTGCATAACGCCTTCCTCTGCTGTCCGTTGCATTTCTCGAACGGGGCGCCCTGGAGTGCCCTCGTTCTGCACGCTCCTCGCATCGAGGAGACCGCGCGTGCCCGAGAGAAGGACCTCCTCGTGGCCGTCGCCCATCTGCGTGACCTGCTGGGGAAGGAGCGGGAGATCGCTCGCGCGAGCGTGCAGGAAGGCCCGGGCCGTGCATCGGACCTGCTTCCCAACCTGTCGCTCCTCACGGAAGGCTTGAGACTTCCCCTGTACGTCTGCGACCTCCTTGGGAAGTTCACCTATGCGAGCCCCGCCTGCCTGGAGCTCACCGGGTATCCTTCCCTGGAGGCGCTCGCGCAGACCAGCGAGCTTTTCCGGGAGCCCGAAAAGAGAGCCGCGGAACTGGATACGGTTCGGAAACTCGGGAAGATCGAATCGTTTCCTCTGGCCGTGACGTCCGGGGTCGGCACGAAACTGCAGGTCCGCGATTCCGCCGTTTTCCTTGGACATTCCATCCTCGGCATGTTCTTCGATGTCACCGGGCTGCTGGCGGCCAACGCGGAGCTGAAGGACGCGCTGCAGGTGCAGGAGCTGCTGAATGACAGCATCATGGCCGGCTCGAAGCAGCTGCAGCGCACGCAGGGTGCGGCAATCCGCTCTCTTGCCCGCCTGGCAGAGTACCGGGACCCGGAGACGGGATTCCACCTCCAGCGTATCTGCGAGTACACCAGGCTCATCGCCATGCAGGTTCATCTTCGCGCGCCGTTCACCTTCCGCATCACGGCGGAGTACGCCAACGACATCTCCCTCTCCGTCATGCTCCACGACATCGGGAAGGTGAGCATTCCCGACCACATCCTCCTGAAGCCCGGGAAGCTCGACCCGCAGGAGTGGGAGATGATGAAGAAGCACACCGTTTTCGGGTGGGAGGTGCTGCACAAGGCGGACCGCGAGCTCGGCGAACAGTCGTTCCTGACGCTCGCCGCCACCATCGCTCTCTCCCACCACGAGCGATTCGACGGGAAGGGGTATCCGAAGGGTACCGCGGGCGAACAAATTCCTCTCTCCGCCCGTATCTCGGCGATCGCCGATGTCTACGACGCCCTTACAACAGCCCGGCCCTACAAGGAGGCCTGGAGCCACGAGCGGGCGGTGGCCGAGATCGTCGGAGGGGCCGGGAGCCAGTTCGATCCCGTGCTCGTGGAATTCTTCCGCGAGCTGAACGACCAGTTCGCCGAAGTGCGGCAACGGTTTCCCGGCTGATCAGGTGAAATCCGCCGTCGTCGCAGTTGTCGGCCGCCCCTCGTCGGGCAAGTCCTCCCTCGTGAACGCCTTGTGCGGCGGCAAGGTCTCGATCGTCAGCCCGGTGCCCCAGACAACCCGCAACCGGGTCCGGGGCATTCTCAACGACCCCCGCGGGCAGATCGTGTTCATCGATACGCCGGGATTCCACATTTCACAGAAGAAGGTCAATCGCTATATGACCGACCTCGTCTCCGCGACGCTCTCCGAGGTTGATATCGTGCTGTACGTGGTGGACGGGACCCGGGAAAGCGGCGAGGAGGAGAGGGCCATCCAGGCCGCGGTGCTCAGGGCGTCACGGCCGCTCGTCGCGTGCATGAACAAGCACGATGCGCCCGGCCCCGGCTGGGCCGCCGCCCGGCAGGCGGTCGCCGAGGCCCTCCCGGGAACGGTCGTGCGGGAAATCTCCGCCCGCACCGGGGACGCGCTCGAGGACCTGAAGGACGCCCTGTTCGCCGCGGCCCTCGAGGGGGACCAGCTCTATCCCGAGGACTACTACACCGACCAGACGCCCGACTTCCGGATTTCGGAGATCGTGAGGGAAAAGGCGATCCTGCTGACCCGGGAGGAAGTTCCTCATTCGCTGTACGTGCGCATGGAGGACCTGGAAATGCGCAACGACGGGGCCCTGCTCTGGGCGCGCGGCTTCATCTGCGTGGAGAGAGAATCACAGAAAGTCATTGTCGTGGGACGGGCAGGGGAGAAGATCAAGTCGATCGTCCGTGACGCGGAGCGCGAGCTTTCGGAGATCTTCCCCTATGAGGTGAAGCTCGACATCAGGGTGAAAGTGGACCGGGATTGGCGGAAGCGGGATCCGCTGCTGAAGAACCTGATCCGCTGAGCCCGTCTACTGCGGGGACGAGAGTGCGAGGATGGATTCGATCACGAGATCCGACTTCGCGTCCGGCGGGTTCTCCAGCTTCAGAAGCAGGCTCGCCCCGCTGCCTGCGGGCGCGGGGAGACTCACCTTTTTCTCGCCGTCCGTCGACGGGACGGCAATGGACAGGCCGTTGGAGGCGATGCGGAAGCTGAGTCCCGCGGTATCCGCGGTCAGGGGCACGGCCACCGCCTGCGCGGAGCTTCCCTCCCATTGGACGAGCAGGGTCGAGGTGCGGCCTGAGTCCCTGGAGAGATCGGCGGTCACGGAGAGGCTCTGTCCCGTTCTCATCGGCGGCAACGCGAGCAATGCGCCGGGGGCCAGCACGACCGACCCGGCGGCCAGCCGGCCTTTGCCTTCTATGGAGAAGCCGTTGGGAACAGTGATTCCGTCGAACCCGTCCGCGAGCACGAGGCGTGCCCCGTAGGTGCCCGCCTGGGCGCGGGAGTACAGATCAGGATCCGTCGATGGTCTTCCCGCCGCGTCCTGGGCGTACACGCCGAACTCATCCACGACACCCTTGAATCCGTGCTCACCGCCGATCGTGATACCGCCCTCCTGTTTCATGCCGGCGAACGAATATCTCGCCGTCAGGGAGGATACCTGCACGCCGTCCACGAAACACTGGGCGGCAAGCTCTGACGGCTGCGGAACGATGCTGAGAGACAGGAGCACCCGCTCTTTCGCCCTGAGCACGGGGGCGTTCCACGGGATGAGAAGCGGTGCCGCCCCCGGGCTGGAGATCTGCGCCTGGGGAGCCGAGGTCTGGGGGTTCATGGAAATGACGAGCGAAAAACTGCCGTCACTTGCCGCGGCCGCGACGATATTGTTCGCACCGCCGATCTCGTCGAACGAGACTCCCACGCTGACGGTGAACGGCCTCAGGTTCCCCGCATCGACGGGAATCGCCAGCCAGGGGATCCTGATCCCCGTGCTGCCGTCCAGTCGGTAGCCGAATCCGTTCTCAAGGGAAACTACTTCCGGGGAGCCGATCGGCTGCGCTTTTTCCCTGCCGGTCTTCTTTGCTCCTGCTCCAGAGTCCGCCAGCGAGGCCTGGAGGCGCAGGAGGGAGGTGAAGGATGAGGCCGGGCCCAACCTGCCTCGCGCCGCCGGCTCAGGGCCTCCGGAGACGACGATGTCCGTGGAGAGCGAGAGCGAGGAGGTGAAGGGGAAATCGGAGCCCGCGAGGGGAGCGCTCGGAAAAAGCTCGACGGTGATGGTGTACACACCGCTTTCGCCCGGCACGTCCCAGAGGATCTGGCCCAGCCCCTCTGAGAGCATTCCTTTCTGGATCACTTTCCCTTTCCACGACCAGCGCAGGTAGGGGTTGGAGCCATCCGGAATCTGCAGCTCGGTCTTCAGCATCACGGTAGCGGCCGAGGTTATGACCGGCGGAAAACTCCGGATGCCGGTGATCTTCCAACCTTCCCCTGCCACGAAAAATGCGGTGGATTTCTTCTGCACGACCTCTCCGGCGGAGTACAGGACGAGGTCCAGGCGGTACTGCCCCGCGGTGAGGCCCGCGGGCAGCGTGATCGGGCTCTGTTCATTCAAAGCGGCTGCCGTGCGGCTGTGCCAGAGGCTTTCCCCCGCCGGAGTTGCCAGGGTCACGTCGATTTCCGCGTCACGGCTCTTCGTGGCGTCCTGAGCGGTGATCATGAGAGGCAACGACTTGCCGGGGGCGAAAATCTGACCGTCAGGCGCGGAAGTGATC
>PMZS01000236.1:5172-5307 GCA_003170115.1 Spirochaetaceae bacterium | reverse complement strand
CGATTCGAGCAGATTCTTTACTTCGACTTTCTGCACATTGACCTGGATGCCGAGCACGGTGGTCGAAAACGGGAGGCGAAGATTCTCCTCGACCATAGTGAAAAGACCCATCGCCTGCTCACTCTCATTGTAGCA
>PMZS01000236.1:0-5132 GCA_003170115.1 Spirochaetaceae bacterium | reverse complement strand
GACGATGGAGACGGCCCGAGTATTGAATCAGCGTCCCTTTCCACGACACCGGCAGGGCGAGAAACAAGCTATCCAATCGTGCGTCGTCGAAACCTTCTCCGATGTAACGCCCTGTCGCGAGGAGAAGCCGCGCCTTGCCGTCGGGCGCCGTGGCGAAGTGTGCAAGCGCCTCGCGACGCGTCGACGTTTTCATAGTCCCATGGAGCACGACAAGATCCGGAACGTTCGCACGCAGCTCCTCAGCCAGTCTTTCCAGGTGCTCGCGTCGCTCCGTGAGCACGATCGGGGAGCGCCCGTCTTTAAGGGCTTGGATTACATCCTTACAGATGAGGTTATTGCGGGCCCGATCGGTTGCCAGCATCGAATAGAGCGCTTGGATAGTAGTTTGCTCAGCATGTTGTTTGATCGTGAACTCGGTCTCGCGGACAATGAGAGATTGAACGAATGGGCGTTGTACGTTTTTGTTTCGAGAATCGACAGCGAACCGCGTAGGACCGAGTTGCATGTGGAGGATCGGCTGCTGGCCGTCCCGTCGACGTGGAGTTGCAGTAAGCCCCGTGACAAACCTCGCTTTCACTTCTGAAAGGACGCGCTCGAACGAAACGGCAGGGACGTGGTGGCATTCATCCACGATGACGTGTCCATAGCCAGCCACGAGGTCAGCCACGCGGCCAAGGCGAATCAGGCTCTGAATCATGGCAACGTCAACCATGCCAGTAGGTCTGTTTTTCCCGGAACCGATTTGCCCGATTTCCTTCGGTTCCTTGTCCAAGAACAAGGCAATTTGTGCGACCCATTGATCGAGGAGGGGCTTCCGATGAACAAGAACGAGCGTGTTTCGACGCCGCATGGCAATCAGAAAAATCCCTACGACGGTCTTGCCAGTCCCCGGAGGTGCCACCAGGACACCTATGTCGTGAGCCAGTAGGGCCTTCGCAGCCCGTTCTTGACTTGAAGTGAGAGTACCCGTGAAGCAGCAATCGAGCGCGGCTCCTTTCTCGCGCTTGTCTGCGACCGAAAAGGCGATGCCATACTCGTTCAACAAGGCCTCAACTTCGGGCCGGCACCCACGAGGCAAGGCGATGTGCTCGGAGAGCTCTTCGGCACATGCAATAACCCTGGGGGTGAGTGCAGTAGAAAGCCTCATGCCCTGCCTCTTGTAGAACTCTGGATTCTGGAAGGCAGCCAGACGCTTGATCTGATTGAGAAGAGGAGAGGGCAGACCGTTTCGTTCAAGAAACAAGCGTTGAGAAATGACAGCGTGAACTTCGCGCGGAAGGGTCTCGTTCATGGACACCCGTTCCGAGTAGCCCGATGGAGGTCGTTTCCAAGGAGTCTGGTCGGGTTCCTCTTCGGTGTCGACCATTCGCAGTCCCATCACCTTGCCCCGACGGCCGGCGTCCTGAACGATTTCTCGAACACGATTCGAATCGATGCGCTGAATATTCGACAAAAAAGTCCACTGGTCTGCGTAGGGACTGAATGATGCATCAACGAATACCGAATTGCCTTTCGCCCTCGCTTCCCGTTGAAGGGGAAGGGCAATGAGGTTTCCGAAGCCACCTTTGGGGAGCGTATCCTGGCTTGGGAAGAGCCGATCGTAGGACGACATCGAAAGTTGGTGGCGACGGACCATGGTTTCGGTTATCAGGAAACACCCCAAATTCCTCGCGAGGCTGCAGGAGACCGGTTCGGAGAAGAAGAGCCAAGCGTGAGCGCCCTTACCAGACCGCGATCGTTCGATCGCGACGGGAACATCGTGTGAACGACACGTTTCACGGAACGAAGCGACATCTTCCTGCCACGCGCCATCGTCGAAATCTGCGGCAAGAAACCAAGATGTTTCGTCGGCAAGAAGCGGATATACCCCGATGACTTGAAGGCCTTTGAGATGCTTCTCTATTTCATCATCGGTGACGCGAAAGAAAGCATGCTGACAGCATTCAAGACAGTTTGTCTTTCCGGAATTTCCTGGACCCCTTGCTTTCCCACAGAGCACTGGATCCCACTCGTTCGCGCAAGCCGGCGAATAGCCAGCCTTTCCTGTCTTGCGGCTCTCCCAACGGCGCGCGAAAACATCTTCTCGGCCGCGAAACAGCGAGCGAAACATCCGCACTTTCTCCTCGCTTGAGAGCGTTGCCGTTGTCGAGGGTGCGCCTTCGTCAAGCGTAGTCGGTCGGTCGGCATGTGGCTCAATAGCTGCCAACTGCTCCTTGAAAGAGGAAACAAGGGCACGGCGGTGTTCGAGTGCAGCATGTATTTCTGAAATGAGTTGCTCTTCCTGAAATATCTTTTCGGCGAGTGTTCGACGTTTATCGTCGTTGCTATGGCTATCGCTCAACTATGCACACCTGTCTGCGCGAGGCGGAATCGAGCCTCTGACAATCGCCTCAGTTCGATTGTGAGTGACCCCTTTTCGCAAACCGCGTGGGTCTTCTGGACGAGGAATGCGACTTAGAGCGTCGCAAAGGCTTGTTGGGCAGTGCCCTAGCGCTTTCCGCTGCAACCCGCTCCGCTAGATACACCTTGAGCAGCGACTGATACGGCACATCACGCTTGTTGGCTAGGCGCTTCAAGTCTGCGAGAAGCTGAGCCGGAAGCCGTAGGGAGATTGTGGAAGTGGACAGCTTGAGGTTCGGAAACTGGGTGACCTCTGCCCTCGACCAGTCCAGGTAGTCAGCCGTATCGTGCTCTTCCCAAAAGGTGCGTTCTTCGGCTTCTGACTTGAACTCAGGCACTGGTTTGCGTGCGCTTGGCATAGATCCCCCTTTCTCGCCGGCTCATGGGCCGGCCTGAAATAACTCGCAGCAACGAGCCGCGAACAGTGAAAACGACAGTTAGTTGGCGACCAGAGTCGGCGCGCCCCAGCGCCACGAACCTCCGTTCCAACTTGGAATGGCCCTCGTCAAAGCTTACGACAATCGGTCGATTGAGGAATAACTGCTCGCACTCAGCCTGGGACACCTCATGTCTCACCCAGGTCTTTTCGGAGTTGCCTTCATCCCACTGAAAGCCTTCAAGACTTTCAAAGAACTCGTCGAGCAGGCTCACATGCAATGTATACGATGAACATATACACTTGTCAACTCAAGAGAGCAGGCAAAGACCGCCATTCCAGCGGCTGACGTGGGCGCAGACAGACAGAAGCGCTACGGTTTTGGCAACCGGCGGAAGTTGCAACTATATTGAACAACTTGGAATGGCATAGCGCCTCAGGCGCCACTTCTGTTGGCTTTCTGACATCTTTTGTCTCACAGGACTTCAAGCGACGACGCGGCTCAGTAAACAGCTATCGACAATTCTTTCTTGCATCGGGAATTATCTTTGCCCCAGAGATGACTCGAACATCCGACCTACGGTTTAGGAAACCGTCGCTCTATCCAGCTGAGCTACTGGGGCGGGAACTCGAAAAGTGATCTTAACGGCGCGGAATCTCGCTGTCAATCGGAGAGGCGTTGCGGATCCGGCTCTGTGAACTCGGAGAACGTGTACACGGCAAGTCCGCGATGGATGTCGTAGTCGGGGAGGGCGTTGCCCGCGCGAACGCATTCATCAAGGCCGGCCTGCGCCTGTTCCAGGGGCACATTCAGCTCCATGGCCACCTGCGCAACGGTCAACGTGCCGTGCTCCAGCCGTGCGAGCTTCAGGATGCGGACGGGCAGGAGCGGGTCAGTAAGAACAGTCGATGGGCCGATCCGGCGAAGCGGGAATTGGCGCGCGCCGTGGGATTTCCGCATCTCGCCCCATGCCCGCAGCCCCATGCGGATCGTGCTCCGCAATTCCTTCCCCGCCAGTACCCACGCCCCGGCGACGAAGAAGGCGCCCCCGAGGACGAAGGCCTCAATCCCGATGGGGAAGATCGGGCTGGCACCGACAAAGAGATTGACGGCGCCCAGGGCGACCAATCCCCACCCGACGATGCGCTGGGAGGACTTCATCGAGGCCGAAGAGTGCGCGTCATGGCATCACGGCGGCCGGCTGCGCTGCCGGCAGGATCATGCTCCGCCCCGAAATGCGCGGTGTTTCGGTGCGCTCCTTTTTCACGAGGTACTGGGTGAATCCGAGGTCCTCGAGCTTCTTGCGCGTGTCAGGAAGCGAAGGGGCGGGAATGCCCCGTACCAGCACCCGTGCCACGCTCAGGCCGGTCTTCTCGATCGTGACCACGAAACCGGCAGCCTCCAGGGCGAGGCGCGCCTTCTCCGCGTTCTTCACCAGCCCGTACGCGCCGACCTGGATTGCATAGACTTCCTTGTCCGTGGCAAACGCCACGATATCAAGTGACACACGCGCCACGCCCTGGCCGAGCATGTCGATCTCCTCCGCCGCGGCCCGGGACAGGTCAATGATCCGGCCCTCCACGAAGGGGCCACGGTCATTGATCTTCACCACGGCGGATCTGCCGTTGTCGAGGTTCGTGACCTTCACCATCGTTCCGAACGGGAGTGTGCGGTGCGCGGCGGTCATTTCGTTGGTGTCGAAAACCTCGCCGCTGGAGGTGAGCCGGCCGTGAAACTTCCCGCCGTACCACGAAGCAAATCCTCCGAGCTCCGGCTCGGCTCCGAGAACCGCGGCAGTGACCAGCAGAATGAGGGGAAAGAGCCTTCTCATCCCCTTGAATATCGGCGTGAGGCGTGCATTCCGGACAGCGCATTCGAGTGGCATGGCGGGATGGACTATAGTGGAAATCCCTGCCCGGGGGCAAGCGCTGGTGCGAGCAGCAAGGCGCTCACGTCGTCGACCGGCGGCGAGGAGGCGCCGCGTCTCCTGACCTCATTCAGGAGATCCGCGAGCGGGGCGTTGCCGGAATAGCCGGCAAAGAAGGCGGCAATGCCGGGAATGCCGAATTGCGTTCCGTCGCCGCAGGGCGACTCGATGATTCCGTCCGAGGTGAGAAGCAGGAAATCGCCCGGCCCGAGCTGGAACTCCGCTTCACCGAAACGGGAGGCTTCGCTCATCCCGAGCATAAGCGACTGCGCGCCGATCTGCTCCCGCAGCCGGCGGCCCTTTCCTTCCTTCTCGAAGATGAGGCCATGGGGATGGCCGGCCGCGGCATACCGCCCCCGGCAGGTCGCCGTGTCGTAGCTCACAACGCAGGCGCCGATGTAGTACCCGTCGATGCCCGCGCTCTCCAG
>PMZS01000223.1 GCA_003170115.1 Spirochaetaceae bacterium | reverse complement strand
AGGTCCGGCGTGAACTGGATCCTCTTGAACACTCCGCGTACCGCGGCGGCAAGCGTCTTGACGGTGAGGGTTTTGGCGAGGCCCGGGACTCCTTCCACGAGAAGGTGCCCCTCCGACAGCAGCGCAATGAGCACCCTCTCCAGGAGATGATCCTGTCCCACGATGATCTTCTTCACCTCGTAGAGGATCTGCTCCATTGTCCGGGCCTGTTCGATGGCGGCCGTATCCTTTTCGTACTGCATCATCTTCCCCTCTTCTCCCCGCCCTATACCGGCGGGAAACCGATCGCTCCGCCTGTATCGTCGATCGGGATGGCGAACCCGATGCCGATGTTNNACTTCGCCGCGCGAATTGACCAGCGGCCCGCCGGAATTACCCGGGTTCACCGCCGCGTCGAACTGGATGAGATTGGTGAGCTCGGCCCCCGATTCGCGCGAGACGTACCGCCGCCCGAGACCCGAGACCACCCCGTCAGAGACCGAGCCGATGACGCCGAAGGGATTTCCCACGGCGATCACCTCGTCTCCGACGCGAAGCGACGAGGAGCTTGCGAGGGTGGCGGGCTTCAGCTCGTCGGGCGGCTTCAGCGCATTCAGCACGGCGAGGTCCTTCTCCGGCAGCCGCGCGGTCACCAGCGCTTCAGACTCCGTCCCGTCCGCGAACACAACTTTGACCTGTGGCGCATCCCCGACCACGTGGAGGCAGGTGAGGATGACTCCCGTTTCCGCGATGACGACTCCGGCGCCGAGAGTGGATCGTGCCTTGCCTCCCTCCTGCGTCATGGCCTCGACAACGACGAGGGAAGGCCGGATCGCTTCGTAGGCAACCGACGCGTTTGAAGGCGGGGGGGGCGAGTTCTGCAGAGAGCGGCTGACGGCGTTGTCTATGTCCCTCTGGGTGAGTTTCTGGGGCGCGGGGCGCAGCGCGTTGTACACGAGGAGCGCAAGGACGATTGCCAGGATATTCGATCCCGCGAGAATCGGCACGCGGGAGCGCGCGTACGTCCGGATCAGCCACCCTCGAACGAGCTGCCAGTCGGAGGGCGGCTCTGCGGGCGGCGGGACTCTTTCTTCAAGACGCACACCCTAAAGTACTTCCTCGAAAATTGGGCGGAAAGCTAATTTTACGTTATGAATCATTCCATTCACCCCTGCTTTTTCACCCGCAGTGAGAGCTGCCCCAGGCCGCGCGGGAGCAAGAGCACGCCGCGGTCAGCCGCGGTCCCCAATCCGCTTCCGGCGGATCGAGCGGCACTCTCGACATCGGATACATCGAACGGAGCCGCGGCAAAAACAAGGAAGAACCGCTCGAACCCGGGCGCATCGTCCAGCTCGTACGCCGACGGAAGAACAACTGGCCCCTTTGGATCCAGCGGAGGCGCCGTGCGTATGCCTCCCGCGTACCCGGCGGGGATGTGCCAGGTGAACGTGCCCCGGCCGTCCATTGAGAAGATCACTCCATATTTTGCGTCCCCGGCGGCATAGCGGAGCTGCAGAACGTCACCCTTGCGCGGATCCGGGGAACGATGCGCTCGGAGGGATAGGAGGAGCGGATCTCCTCGTCGGATTTCTGGATCGCGGCGAGCCGGCTGCGCAGGGCTTCGTCATTCACGAGCGCCTCCCGCACGATGCGCTCCTGCGCGGCGCTCAGCTCGCCAAGGTGATATTGTTCCAGCGTCAGGTCTGAAACCTTCTGCCGCATTCCCTTGCCTCCTCCCGGGCGCGGCATCGATGTCCAGTGCCACCAGCTTCTCCCGCTCATCACAGACTATAACACGCCAGCCGCGCCGGGGTGACACCCCTTCTTGGGTGGTGACACCCCTATCTTGGGTGGTCGTGGCATGGTATTTTCCACTGGCTGCAAGGGAGGCTGATTCATGTCCGCGACTTTTGTGGGTTTCGGCTTCGGACCCATTCAGACTGGGCTCCTGCTCTACGAGGCGGTCGAATCAGGGAGTTTCGACCGCTTTGTCGTGGCGGAAGTTGACCAGGGATTGGTGGATGCGGTCCGTTCCGCCGGCAACGAAGTCGCGGTCAACATCGCGGGAAAGACCGGCATCCTCTCCCGGCGGCTGCGCTCAATCGAGCTGTACAATCCCCGGGTGACCGGGGACCGGGACGCAGTCGTGTCGGCCATCGCCGAGTCCGAGGAATTGGGCACTGCCATCCCAAGCGTCGATTTTTATTCGTCCGGGGGCGAGTCTTCGATTGCGGCCATGCTTTCGCGCGGGGCACGACCCGGTCGGAAGAGAATCGTGTACACCGCGGAGAACAACAATTTCGCCGCGGAAAGGCTGACGCAGGAGATTCAGAAGAACGCCCCGGGAAAGCCGTTCGACGATCTGCAGTGCCTCAACACCGTTGTCGGCAAGATGAGCGGCGTCGTGTCCTCCCCCGTTGAAATGCGGCGACTGGGACTTGCTCCCCTGGTTCCCGGATTCGAGAAGTGCGTGCTCGTGGAAGAGTTCAACAGGATTCTTATTTCACGGATCACTCTTCCCGGATTCAGACGGAAGATCCGCGTATTCGAGGAAAAGGATGACCTCCTCCCATTCGAGGAGGCAAAACTGTACGGCCACAATGCCGTGCACGCGCTGCTTGGCTACATCGCCCGGCTTCGCGGGTACGATGTCATGAGCATGATCAGCGAGGACGCGAGTCTCATGGCGCTGGCCCGCCGGGTCTTTCTTGAGGAGTCGGGCGCGGCGCTGATCGGCAGGCACTCCGGCACCCGCGACCCCCTTTTCACGCGGGCCGGCTTCAGGGCCTACGCGGAGGACCTCGTGCAGCGCATGGTGAACCCATGGCTTTTCGATCGCGTGGACCGGATCATTCGCGATCCTGCCCGCAAGCTCGGCTGGGAAGACCGCCTGTTCGGCACAATGCGGCTCTGCCTTGCGGCCGGTATCGTGCCGACGGGCCTCGCTCTGGGCGCGGCGGCAGCCGCGGAGTTCGCCCTGTCACAGGAACAGGGGCGCGGGGAATCTCCGCGCACGTTCCTCCGCCGGCTCTGGGGAGAGAATGCGCGGGAGCCTGAACGGGAGTCGTGTCTCCAGCTCGTCGAGCAGTCCGCACCAAGGCTGCAGGAGTGGCGCAAATGACGCGAAAAACCAAGATCGTCTGCACTCTCGGTCCGGCAACAGAGGCGCCGGCCGTGCTCGGGCAGCTTCTCCAGGCCGGCATGAACGTGGCGCGGTTCAACATGGCCCACGGTACGCACGAGTACCACGCGGCCATGATCGAGCGGCTGCGCGAGGCCAGCCGGGCAACCGGCATTCCCGTGGCGCTCCTCATTGACATCAAGGGACCCGAGGTCCGCACGGGGGCTGTCCCGGGGGAGGGGCCCGTGGATCTGCGCACCGGCAGCGACGTGGTGCTCACGGTGGACGACGCGCCGTGCACGGCGGAGCGCATCAGCATTTCCTACATGGATCTTCCGGACCAGGCCGTGCCCGGCATGCACGTCCTGATCGCCGACGGTCTGATCGACCTCGAGGTGATCGGGGTACGGAACAGGGAGACCCGGTGCGTGGTGCGGACCGGGGGATCCCTGGGGTCCCACAAGAACGTGAACATCATCGGCGTCAAGAGCAGGCTTCCCGCCGTCACCGAGAAGGACGTGGAGAACATTCGATTCGCGGTCCGGCAGGATATGGATTTCGTCGCCGCCTCGTTCGTCCGCAAGCACGAGGACGTCCTGGAGATCCGGCAGATCCTCATTGCCGAAGGCTCGCACATGCACATCATCGCGAAGATCGAGGACCAGGAGGGGGTGGCGAACATCGACGGGATCATCCGTGTTGCAGATGGCATCATGGTGGCGCGGGGCGACCTCGGGGTGCAGCTTGCCACGGAGGAAATGCCGCTCGTGCAGAAGAGAATCATCCTGAAGTGCCACGACCAGAACAAGTCGGTCATCACCGCCACCCAGATGCTGGACTCGATGATACATAACCCCCGGCCGACACGGGCCGAAGCGACCGACGTGGCGAACGCGATCTTCGACGGATCCGATTCCGTCATGCTTTCCGGGGAGACGGCCAGCGGGAAATATCCCGTGGCCGCCGTGCAGGTCATGGACTCGATCGCCCGCACCGTGGAAGCCTCGCCGGAATACGAGTCGCGGGTGCGGCGGTTCTTCCGGCTGGACGACATCGGGGAGGATATCGCGCAGGCGGTCACCCGCAGCGCGTTCCTGGTGGCGCGAGAGATCCATGCCACGGCGATCATCGCCCCGACTCTTCACGGCAACACTCCGCGCCTGATCAGCAAGTATCGCCCTTCCCAGTCCATCCTCGCCGTCACTCCGTCGGAGGCGGTGCAGCGAAGGCTCCTCCTGTACTGGGGAGTCCAGCCCCTGCTCTGCGACCTTGCGGACAATTCGGACATGATGGTGAACAATGCCCTGGCGGCGGCACTGGAGAAGGGATTGGTGAAGAGATCGGACAAGGTGGTGATCCTCGCCGGCGTGCCGGTGCACTCCCCCATCATGCTGAACACGATCAAGGTCCATTTCATCGGCAACGTGCTCGCCAAGGGCGAGCGCGGGTTCGGCGGCTGGCGCTCGGGGAAAATCGTACGCGTGGAGGATTCGCTTGACGCGGAGCTGCGGCTGAAGCACGACGACACGGAAATCCTGCTCGCCCGGTTTCTCACCCCGGATTTCCTGCCCCTTCTCAAGGGACTTCGCGGCATCATCCTGGAAGAGTCATCCTACCTGAGTCCGGAGCAGATCCAGGGCGTCGCGCCCGACGTTGCGGCCATCGGCTCGGTGCCGGGGGCGATGTCGCTCTTCGAGGACGGTTTCACGGTGACGCTGCACGGGGCGGAGCTCGTGATCTATGAAGGGATACTCAGCGGGAAGTAGGGGCGTTCTCCAGGGTTCGCGCGAGCTCCTCCACCAGCTCCTTCTGCCGGGAGCTCAGGTTGCGGGGAATTTCCACGTTCACCTTCACCAGCTCGTCACCCGCGCCCTTGCCGCGCAGGTCGGGCATTCCCTTCCCTCTCAGGCGGAAGGTCGTCCCGCCCTGGGTGCCCGCGGGAACTCGCATCATGACACTGCCCTCCATGGTCGGAACGCTGAGCTCGGCGCCCAGCATCGCCTGCGGCAGCGTCGCGGACACTTCCGTCACAAGGTCTTTGCCGTCGCGCTGAAATGTCGCGTGGGGGAGCACCTCCGCGATAAGGTACAAGTCTCCCCTGCCGCGGCCGCTCACCTCTCCTTCACCCTTCATGCGGAGGCGTGAACCGGTCCGGACTCCGGGCGGGACGGAGACTGAGAGGGTGCGGGTGGAGTGGACCCGGCCCGCACCGCCGCAGGTCGCGCATGCTGCATTGCCGACAGCGCCGCTCCCGCCGCAGGCCGCACATGCTTCGTCACGCGGGATTGATACGGTCTTTTCCGTCCCTCGGTAAGCCTCTTCCAGGGTCACGGAGAACGGCGCCTCGAGGTCCCGGCCCGGGGATTCGGCGCCGGCGCCGTGTCTCTTCTTCCGCCCGCGCGGGTTGAAGATCTCGAACCCGAGATCGCCGAACAGGTTCTCGAAAAACCCTCCCCCGAACCCATTGTCCTGGATCCCCTCGAAGACGGTGCGGAAATCCGTCCCGCGGAAGATGTCCTCCTGGCGGAACTTCTGATCGACCCCCGAGTGCCCGTACTGGTCGTAGAGCGCCCGCTTCTGGGGATCCGAGAGCACCGCGTAGGCCTCGGAGATCTCCTTGAAACTGTTCTCGGCTTCCTTTTTCTTCTCCACAGGGACCCGGTCGGGATGCGTGCGGAGCGCGAGCTCACGGTAGGCCTTCTTCAGCTCTTCCGGCGTGGCGCCTTTCTTGAGGCCGAGGATTTCGTAGTAATCGCGTGTGGTCGACATGGTCGCACCAGGAAGAAGGCCCCGTTGCTGCGGGGCCCCTTCTCACCTATTTCTTTTCTTCGCGGAACTCTGCGTCGATGACGTCGTCGTCTTTCTTGCGCCCGTCACCTTCGGATCCGGTCGGTCCGCCCGCCGGGCCCGCGCCCTGTTCCGGCCCCGGCTGCGCGCCCCCCGCCTGCTTGCCCGCGGACTGCTTGTAGACCTCTTCCGCGAGCTTGTGCGATGCCTTGGTCAGCTCATCGGTGGCCTTCTTGATCCGGTCCACGTTCTTTTCCTTGATGGCGGTGCGCAGGTCGTTGAGCTTGGCCTCGATGTCTGCCCGCTCTGCCTGGCTCACCTTGTCCCCGTAGTCCTTGAGGGACTTTTCCACGGAGTAGGCAAGCGTGTCGGCTTGGTTGATTGCCTCCACCTCTTCCTTCTTCTTCGCGTCATCCGATGCGAACTGCTCCGCCTGCCGGACCATTTTTTCGATCTCTTCCTTCGAGAGCTTCTTCGGCGCGGTGATCTTGATGGATTGCTGCTTGCCGGTCCCCAGGTCCTTGGCCGCGACGCTCACGATGCCGTTTGCGTCGATGTCGAAGGACACCTCCACCTGCGGAACCCCTCGCGGGGCGGGAGGGAGGCCGACCAGGTTGAACCTGCCCAGCTCCACGTTGTCGTTCGCCATGGGCCGCTCGCCCTGGAGAACCCTGATGGTCACCTCGGTCTGGTTGTCCGCCGCCGTGGAGAAGATCTCGCTCTTCCGCGTGGGGATCGTGGTGTTGCGCTCGATGAGCTTTGTGCTCACCCCGCCCAGGGTCTCGATTCCCAGCGAAAGCGGCGTGACATCGAGGAGCAGCACATCCTTCACCTCACCCTTGATGATCGCTGCCTGGATGGCCGCCCCCATGGCGACGCACTCCATGGGATCGACCCCGCGCTCGATCTTCTTCCCGAAAAAGTCCTCCACGAACTTCTGGACGATCGGCATGCGGGTGGGTCCACCCACCATTATGATCTTGTCGATGTCGGCGCCGTTCTCGTTGAACTGCACCCCATCCTTGGCAAGAGCGCCCTTCGCGTCGCGCATGGCCGTCTCCAGCGGTCCCCGGCAGCGCTGGACGATGGGCCCGATGAGCTCTTCCAGCTTCGCCCTGTTCACCGTCATGGTGAGGTGCTTGGGCCCGGTGGCGTCAGCCGTGATGAACGGCA
>PMZS01000281.1 GCA_003170115.1 Spirochaetaceae bacterium | reverse complement strand
GTGTACACGACGCTTGTGCCGTCTTCCGCGATCACCTCGTACTCCACGGGACTGGTGAAGTCATTCGCGGTGATCCCGCTTTGCTGCACCCTGCCCGCCACCCGCACGGATGCGCCTGTGATGGAGAACTCGGCAACAAGCGATGACAGCCCGGTGCCGTCCGCAGCTCTTGCATGGACGATCCGCTGCGCTTCGTCAATCACCGCCGTGGCCCCGGGACACAGGAGCGAAAAAGACGTGAGGCACTTCTCCGCGCCCGGCGCTTCCTGAACCTCCACGATGTAGCTGGAGCTGGATCCGTCCTCTGCCGTCACGACGTATGTGCGGGGTTCGACAAAGTCATTGATTGTCACGCCGCTCACCTGTTCGGTGTCATCCACCGTCACCCGGATTCCCGTGGAGAGAAAAACAGCAACGAGAGAGGAGCGGTCGGTGCCATGCGGAACCACCGCGGCGATTGAGTGCCGGGTTTCGTCGATCGTGGCGTTCACCGTCGGTTCCCGGAAGGCAAACTCGGTGATGGACTTCTCCTGCGCCAGGGGAGCACGGACCGAAACTCGAACAACGTAGGTCGCGCTGGAGCCATCCGATCCCGCGACGACATACTCCACGGGATTGGAGAAATTGTTCGCCGTTCGGCCGCTCACCTGGTCGACGCCCGCGACGGTGACCCGGGCTCCCGAGGCAACGTACACCGCCACGAGCGCCGAGAGGTCGGTGCCCGACGGCACTTCCAGGCGAACAGTGCGCTCCTCCTCAGCAATGGTTGCCTGGGCAGTCGGAGTGAGAAAGGCGAATGATGTGAGTGCGGGACTTCCTCCATCCGCGGGAGGCAGGACAACGGGAGCGCACCCACACAGGCAGACGAACGCCATTGCCGACACGCGGACAAATCCTGTGCTCATCCTCAGCCCCCGCTCATACTCACGGGGGACAGTGCCGCGTGAATTCAGTTGTCGGCGGCGCAGGCTCTCGGTGTAAGATACCGAGGAGTCCTATGAACAGCTACGTGGTGCTTGCAGGCAACATCGGGGCGGGCAAATCAACTCTGGTGAGCATGCTGTGCGAACGGCTGGGGTGGGAGCCCTACTACGAGCCGGTCGCGGAGAATCCCTATCTCGATGACTTCTACAGGGATATGCGCGCCTAGGCGTTCCATTCCCAGGTCTTCTTCCTCACCTACCGGGCCCAGGCGCACCGTGCACTCATGGACGTGCCGCGCGCGGTGGTCCAGGACAGGTCGTTCTACGAGGACGCGGAGGTTTTCGCGCGCGCCCTGCACCTCCAGGGAGCCATCAGCGATCGGGACTGGAACACCTACCAGGGCCTGTACCGCACCCTCACGACACTGCTCGCGCCGCCGGACCTCGTGGTATACCTGCGCGCCTCGGTGCCGACCCTGCAGGAGAGGATTGCCCTTCGGGGCAGGCAGTTCGAGGCGCGCATCACCAATGAGTACCTGGAAAGTCTCAACGAACTGTATGAGGAGTGGATCTCTGGCTTCTCCCTTTCTCCGGTGCTCGTCGTGCCCTCAGATCGGCTGGATTTCGTGAAGGATTCGAAGGATCTGGACCTGATCGTGGACACAGTGGCCGAGCGGCTGCGCGGCCGGCAGGGCATGCTCTTCCCGGATGGATAAGACCTCCAGTTGCCCGCCCGGGTCAGATCTCGATGCCGCCGCGCTGAGTCTCGGAGAGCTTGCGGAAATACCCGTCCCGGGCGGCCAGCTCTTCCGGACTTCCGCGCTCCACGATGCGGCCCGCATCCACGACCAGCACGGTGTCCGCGTCACGGATCGTCGAGAGGCGGTGGGCGATGATGAAGCTCGTCCGTCCCTTCATCAGCTCGATCATGCCCTGCTGGATGCGCAGCTCTGTCCGCGCGTCCACGGAGCTGGTCGCCTCGTCCAGGACCAGCAAGGTGGGGGTTGCCAGCGCCGCGCGGGCAATGGCGATGAGCTGGCGCTGCCCCTGGCTCAGGTTGGCGCCGGATTCCACGAGCTCCGTGTCGTATCCCCGCGGCAGGCGTTCGATGGCATGGTCGGCGCCGGCCAGGGCGGCGGCGTGCCGAATGTCCGCTTCCGAGGCCCCGGGCCGGCCGTAGAGGATGTTGTCACGCACCGTGCCCGAGAAGAGCCAGCCGTCCTGGAGCACCACGGCAAACGCCCGCCGCAGGGTCGCCCGTGTGTACATCCTGATGTCCGTTCCGTCGATCAGGATTGCCCCCCTGGAGACCTCGTAAAACCGGCAGAGAAGGTTGACGATCGTCGTCTTCCCCGCGCCGGTCCGTCCCACAATGGCGGTCACGCTCCCCGCGGGAGCCTCAAGGCTGACGTCACGAAGGACCGGCACGTCGGGGCGGTAGCCGAAGCTCACGTCCCGGAACTCCACCTGGCCCCGAGGCTTGTCCAGCTCCCGGGCTCCTTCAGCGTCGGCGGGCTCCTCCTTCTCGTCCAGCACTTCGAAAACGCGCTCGGCGCCCGCCACCGCGGACATCAGGGTGTTCCACGTGTTGGCGATGTCGTTCAAGGGCCGCACGAACTGCCGGGAATACGAGATGAAGGTGGCAATGAGGCCGACGCTGATCAGGCCGCGCACGGCCATGAATCCGCCGGTCACGGCAACGGCGGCAAACGCGAGGTTTCCGATGACGTTCATCATCGGCATGAGGAATCCCGTCCAGATCTGCGCGCGCGTGCCGTCGCGGCGCAGCCTCTCATTGATCCGGGCAAAGCTCGCACGGCTCTGGGGCTCGCGGCCGAACGCCTTCACCGCCTGGATGCCCGTGACGGTTTCCTCTATATGTCCGTTCAGCGTCCCGAGGGCGGTCTGCTGCGCCATGAAGAGAGCGCGCGTGCGGCGCGAGATCGTGGCTGTCAGGGCAAAAACCAGCGGAACAGGGAGGAGGCTCGCGACGGCCATGACCGGATTGAGGATGAACATGATCGAGAGCGTGCCCGCCACCACCATGAAGCCGGACATGAGCTGCACGGAGGATTGGGAGACCGTCGTGCTCACCGCATCCACGTCATTGGTGAGCCTGCTCATGATGTCCCCGTGCGGCCTCGTGTCGAAAAACGCGAGCGGGAGCTGCTGCATCTTGTCGAAAAAGCCTTCGCGTACGTTGCGCACCATGCGCTGGGAGACTCCCGCCATGATCCAGCCCTCGATGGTCTGCAGGAACGCGCCGCCGAGGTAGGCGGCCAGCAGGGCGAACGCCGCAATGGCAAGGGCGCCCGCCGGAATACTCGCCCCGCCAAGAACGGACGCAACGAGCGTCACATGGCCGCTGTCGATGGCCGCGATCGCATCGATTCCCCTCCCGATCAGGTAGGGAACGGCCATCCCCAGCGCGGAGTCCAGGAGGACGAAGCCGGCAACGAGGAGAATGCGGCCGCGTTCGCCCCCGAAATAGGACCAGATCCGGCCGACGGTGTGCCAAAGGTCGTGGGGCCGCACCCGCGGTGCACCGCGCATCTGCGCTCCCGGCCCGCCGAGACCGGGTCCGCGACCCGGCATGCCGGGGACCGCCGTGAGGGAGGCGGGGCGATCAGACACCAAGGGCCTCCTTCCCCAGCTGGGCGAGGCAGATGTCACGGTAGACGCCGCATTCCCTGATAAGCGTCTCATGTCGCCCGACACCCACGGCCCTGCCGTCATCCAGGACGAGGACCTGGTCGGCCGCCGCGGCCGCCGAAATGCGCTGGGTGATGAGGATGCACGTGCAGGCTCCGGTCTTCCCCCACGCGGAGGCGCGGATTGCCCGGAGGATTTCCGCCTCTGTGATGGAGTCCACCGAGCTCGTACAGTCATCGAGGATCAGCACTTCCGGCCGTCGCACCAGGGCGCGCGCGATGGCCACGCGCTGCTTCTGCCCGCCGGAGAGGTTCACCCCTCCCTGTCCCAGCATGCTCTGGTAGCCTTCCGGAAAGCCCGTGATGAAATCGTGCGCCTGGGCCGCCGATGCCGCCGCCTGCAGCTCCTCCGTGGTGGCATCCTCCCTGCCCCAGCGAAGGTTTT
Organism: Spirochaetaceae bacterium; assembly: GCA_003170115.1. GTDB lineage: Bacteria > Spirochaetota > Spirochaetia > SZUA-6 > Fen-1364 > Fen-1364. The sequence goes on along the minus strand of PMZS01000281.1, from coordinate 21,196 downwards.
CCTCGATCGTGCCTGTGAAGAGCACCGTCTTCTGGGGTACCAGGGCAATTCGCTGGCGCAGCGAGCGAAGATCCAGCTCCCGCACGTCCGTTCCGCCCACGAAAACCGTTCCCGCGGAGGGCTCGTAGAATCTCGGGACCAGCGCCACGAGGCTGCTCTTGCCCGCGCCGGTCGATCCGATGACCGCCGTGATGACCCCGGGCTCGCAGGAGAGACTCACGTCTTCCAGCACGAGCCGGCCCGGCGAACCTCCGGGGTAGGCAAAGGAGATGCCGCTGAACCTCACGGGAGTGCCGCCGGACGCGGTTGGCGAAGCCGCCGGCGCGGCCTCCAGGTCCTCGCTGCCGGGAGTGGCGAGCACGGCGGTGATGCGTTCCCAGGACGCCCGCGCACGGACGAAATATGTGAAGATCATGGAGATCACGTTCAGGGAGAACAGGATCTGGCTCATGTAGTTGATGAAAGCGATGATCTTCCCGACCTGCAGCGAGCTGGAGGCCACACGGTACCCGCCGATCCAGAGCACCGCCACGATCCCGAGGTTCATGGACAGCGCAATGGCCGGGCCGAAGAGCGCCATCGCACGGAGGGCGACGGTGGAAGCATTGGTGAGCTCGCCATTGGCTCCCGCGAACTTGCTCAGTTCATGCTTTTCCTGGCCGAAGGCCTTCACGACCCGGATTCCCCCGAGGTATTCGCGTGTGACCGAGTTCACCCCGTCCAGCCGCTCCTGCATCCGGCGGAACCGGGGGAAGCCGGTGGCAAGGTTGATGGAGATGAGAACGGCGGCGATCGGGACCGCTACGGCGAGCACAATGGCAAGCCCTGGCTCCAGGATGACGGCCATGATCAGGCCGCCGACGGCAAGAATGGGCGCCTTGGCAAAGAAACGCATGACGCCGTTTATGAAATTCTGCACCTGGGTGACGTCGTTGGTCTGCCGGGTGATGAGAGAGGCCGCATCGAACGAACCCATCTCCGTGAAGGAGAAAGAGGTCACGCGATCGAACAAGTCCGCACGGAGCCGGGCACCGAAGCGGTAGGAGACAATGCTCGCGATGAAGTTTCGGCCCGTGGCGCCGGCCGCCCCGAGTGCCGCGACGGAGAGCATCACCAGGCCCCAGCGGATGACAATGGCGATGTCACGGGCGGCAACGCCGCTGTCCACGATACGGGCCATGATCGTGGGCTGCATGAGGTCGCACACGGACTCCACGGAGAGGCAGGCCACGGCGGCCAAAAAGGGCCACAGGTACCTGCGGACGTAGGGTCCGGCAATGTTCGTTCCGCGTCTTCGATGTGTGTTCAAGGGGGCACCGAGAAGGTACGAAAATCTACTTGAACATGTCCAGAGTATCCTGCTTTTTCCTGGCCTGCCGGTAGCCGACGTCGGTCTGCTCGTCCTCGAGGTACCTGCTGAAATCCGCCGCCTGCTGGTCGTTCAGAACGACCTGGTCGACGCCGTAGAAGAAGGAGCTCGTCCTCATGACCAGCGTGATGCGAGGGTCGTCGGACTGGCCCAGCCGGGAATTGAAGACGAACCTGATCTCGCGCTCGCCTTCCGCCTCCCATCCCTCGCCCCGGTGGAACATCTGCGGAAGGCTGACGGTGCTGATCTCCCGCGTGATCTCCACGCGGTTGTCCACGGCAAGCTTCGACCACTCCTGGTATTTCGCGATGGCCTGCCGAATCGATGCGCGCGCCGACTGGTCGGCAAGCATGCCATAGCGCGGGGTGAATCCCCCGAACAGGTTCTCCACGCTGATCGCCACTATCCCCTGGTCATCGGCAAAGGCGATGAACGCGATTGCCCGCCTGCTGTCCTGGATCTGGCCGTAGACCACCGACTGCCCGGTCGGGACCGATTTCCAGGGAGGGAGGGTCGAGCAACCGGCAAGCAGAATTGAGAGAAAGAAGAGTAGTAACGACTTGCGCATTTTCCTGGGACCGGATTCAGGATATCGACCGCGTCGCCGCGATGTCAAGAACGCGCGCCGTGATGGGTCGTGTCCTCATCAGGCCAGAGGATCCGCACGCAGAAGTCGCGATACCCGTTGGTATCCACGACGAGCTTCACTTCCAGAGCTCCTCATCGACCTTATCCATCTCCGCGACTGCGCGATCAAAGCCTGGATCTGCCACCCACGTCCCTGCCAGGTCATCGAGATCCGTGTGGATGAATTCTTCCCCTGTCATGCCGATCCCGCGCGCCAGTGCTTCAACGGCGACCGCGTTAGTGTATTCACCACCTGCATGCATAGTGAAGAAGAACCCTTAGAACAATCCCCTCACCCTGCCCGTGCTCACGTCCACGTCGATGTTGCGGAATGCGGGCTCCGAGGCGGTGCCGGGCATCAACTTGATGTCCCCTGCCACGGGGACGATGAACCCCGCGCCGCGGTACTGCAGGATGTCCCTGATGGGAAGCGTCCAGCCTTTCGGCCGGCCCTTGATGGTCGGGTCGTGGGAAAGGGACAGGTGGGTCTTCACCATGCAGGTGCCGAGCTTCGAGAGCTCCGCGTCCGCCTCGATGGCCTTCAGCTTCTCCTGAGCGGCAGCGGTGTAGGACACCCCATCAGCCCCGTAGACCTTCGTGGCAATCAGCCTGATCCGCTCGGACAGCGGCGTGGAAAGCTCGTAGAGAAACTTGAACTTTGACTTCTGGTTGCACGCGTCCACGACGGTTTCCGCCAGCTCCCTGGCGCCTTCACCGCCTTTCTCCCAGTGCATCGAGACCGCAACGCGCGCCCCGGCCTTCTCCGTCGCCTTTCGCACCGCGGCGATCTCCTCGTCGGCATCCGTGTAGAAATGGTTGATGCAGACCACCGGCTCGATGCCCGAGAGCTTGATCGTCTCCAGGTGCGCGAGCAGGTTCTCCAGGCCCTTCTCCAACAGCGGCACGTTTTTCTCGGTGTAAGCCTTGTCCAGCGCCTTACCGGGCGCCACTCGGGGCCCGCCGCCGTGCATCTTCAGCGCGCGCACCGTACACACCAGCACCGAGCAGTGCGGGGTCAGGCCGCTGAACCGACACTTCAGATTCCAGAACTTCTCGAACCCGATGTCCGCGGCAAAGCCGCTCTCGGTGACGTGATAGTCGGCAAGCTTCAGCGCCACCCGGTCGGCGATAATCGATGACTGGCCAATGGCGATGTTCGCAAAGGGCCCCGCGTGCACGAGCACGGGCTGTCCCTCTATGGTCTGCAGGAGATTCGGGTTGATTGCCTTGGCCATGAGCGCCGTCATCGCCCCGTCGCAGCCCAGGTCATGGGTGGTGACGGGCTTTCCCGCCTTGCTGTACGCCACGACGATGCGGCCCATGCGCTCGCGCATGTCCTTCAAGTCCGAGGCGACGGCGAGGATGGCCATGATCTCCGAGGAGACGGTGATCTGGAATCCGCTCTTCATCATGAACCCGTCCATGTCGGAGCCCAGGCCGATGATGATCTCCCGCAACGCCTGCGCGCAGAAGTCAATGCACCAGCCCTGGGCGACGTTGCGCGGGTCGATGTCCAGCCGTGTGAGACCGCGCTTTGCAAGGCCCGCGTCCCCGTAGTTGAACTCGTGCTGGAGCCGGGAGGTCAGCGCCACCATGGAGAGGTTGTGCGCATTGGTGATGGCATCTATGTCACCGGTGAGCCCGAGGGAGAAATCGGTGAGGGGGATGCACTGGGCAAGACCGCCGCCCGCCGCGGAGCCCTTGATGTTGAACGTGGGACCGCCGGAGGGCTGGCGGATGGCGCCGATCACCTTCTTTCCGATCTTCCCGAGGCCTTCGACAAGCCCCATGGTCGTCGTGGACTTGCCTTCTCCCAGCGGCGTCGGGGTGATGGCCGTGACCTCGACATACTTGCCGTCCGGCCGGGCCTTCAGCCTGTTGAGGATGCTCATGTAATCGAGCTTGGCCACGTAGTGGCCGTAGGGCAGGAGCTCCCTGTCCTCCAGCCCCAGCTCCTTTGCCAGACGCGTCACCGGCTTCATCCCGGCTTCCGCCGCCTCCGCGATTTCCCAGTCCTTCATCGTCTTCGGATCCAACATGCGAGTTTCGCCTCCGTGTGCCAGCGTAGGGCGCCCCCCGGGCGCGGTCTTGTAAAAGGAGTATTCTCTTTTTGTAAAATGATGCTACTGTCAAAAACCATGGCAAAAGCAGTGCCCCCCAGAAGTGCAATACCGAAGAAGTACAGGTGGAACGCGGAGCGCCTTTTCCCTTCTCCGAAGACATGGGAGACCGAGCTGACGGCGATCCTCGAGGCAATTCCGAAAGTAGAGTCTCTCAAGGGGACGCTCGGCGCGTCACCCGCGGCTCTTGCCGACGGGCTCTCACTGGTGGAGGACCTCGCCGCGCGCATGTACCGCGCCCTGGTCTACGCGGGCTTCTCGTACAGCGTGGACACAGCCGACCAGAAAGCCGCGGCGATGAACGACCGCGCGCAGGGCGCTTTCGGCCGGGTGAGCGCCTCGATCTCCTTCGTGGACCCCGAGCTCATCGGGATCGGGCGCGAGACCCTGGGAAGCTGGGCAGCGCGGGAAACGCGCCTCTCGCGCTATCGGCACTATTTCCACAACCTCTTCCGCAAGCAGGCCCACGTGCGCTCCCCCGAGGTGGAGGAGCTCATCGGGATGCTCTCCGATCCTTTCTCGGGACCTTCCAACACACACAGCATGCTCACCAACGCGGACATGCGGTTCCCGCCCGCGCGCGGATCCCGGGGCACGAGGATCCCGGTGTCCCAGGGCACCCTGCCGGCCATCCTCGAGGAGCGGGATCGGCGGGCGCGGAACAGCGCCTGGAAGAGCTACACGGGCATGCACGTGGAATACAGAAACACGCTTGCCGCGGCGCTCACCGGCTCCATAAAGCAGAACGTGTTCAAGGCCCGGGCACGAAGGTTCGATTCCACCCTGGAAGCAGCGCTTTTCCAGGACAACGTTCCCGTTCAGGTCTTCCACAACGCAATCGATGTGTTTCGCACGCGCATCCCCCTGTGGCATCGATACTTCGAAGTGCGCCGCCGCGCTCTCCGCCTTGGCACCCTGCGCCATTCCGACATGTGGGCGCCCCTGGCGAAGACTCGCGACACTGTCTCCTATGAGCGGGCGGTCCACATCATCTGCAGGGGACTGTCACCAATGGGAAAGGACTATGTGGCCACGGTGCGCTCGGGCTGCCTGAAGGAGCGCTGGGTGGACGTGCTCCCCAGCAAGGGAAAGCGCGAAGGCGCCTTCTCATGGGGGGCCTTCGGCACCCTGCCCTACGTCATGATGAGCTTCACGGGCGACGTCACGAGCCTGAGCGTTCTCGCTCATGAGCTGGGCCATTCCATGCATTCGCTTCTTACCTGGAAAAGCCAGCCCTTCGTGTACTCGCCCTACTCCACCTTCATTGCGGAGGTCGCCTCGAACGTCCACCAGGCGCTGGTGCGCGCCTTCCTGCTTCGGCCCGAGGCGAAGAGGGACCTGAAGATCGCGGTCCTGGAAGAGGCGATGGCGAACTTCTTCCGCTATCTCTTCCTCATGCCGACCCTTGCGCGCTTCGAGCTGGAGACTCACCAGCGGGTCGAGCGCGGGGAGCCGCTCACCGCGGAAACGATGACCGATGCAATGGTGGAGCTGCTGAAAGAGGGCTACGGCAAGGCGGTCCATGTCGAGAGGGACCGGGAGGGGGTGCTCTGGGCGGCCTTCCCGCACCTGTTCGAGGACTACTACGCCTTCCAGTACGAAACGGGAATCGCGGGAGCGCAGGCAATCGCAAAGCGCATTCTGCGGGGCGAAGAGAGAGCGGTGGAAAAGTATATCCGTTTCCTCTCGTCGGGCTCATCGGACTACCCGATCGATGCCCTGCGCATCGCGGGAGTCGATCTCGCCAGGCCCGAGCCGGTGGAGGAAGCATTCGCCGTGATGGAAGGGTACATCGACCTGCTGGAGAGCCTCGTGCTCTGAGCCGGGGGCCGGCCCCTTATGTGGCGATCGTCGGGTAAAGCCGTGATCCAATGACCACGAGGATCGCGGTGGCCAGCGCCAGGATACCCATATCCACCCCGACCCCGTACGCGCTCACCCCGCCGGAGAGCATGAGGGCGCGCAACGCATCGACCTGGTAGGTCAGCGGGTTGGCGTGGGAGATCACCTGCAGCCAGCGGGGCATGATCGAGATCGGGTAGATCGCGTTGCTCGCGAAGAACAGCGGCATGGTCAGGATCTGCCCGATGCCCATGAATCGCTCCCGCGTCTTGACGATGCAGGCGATCACAAGTGAAAAGGTGGCAAAGAACCCCGCGCCCAGCATCACCACGAGGACCACGCCCAGGAGGGCCAGGGGGTTCCAGTTCATGCTCACGCCCAGGAGAAGCGCGAGAAGGTAGACAATGATCCCTTGTGTGAGACCCCTCAGTCCCGCGGAGATGGCTTTGCCGAGGACAAGCGCGGATCTCGGCGTGGGGCTCACGAGGAACTTGTGCAGGATTCCCAGGTCCCGCTCCCAGATGATCGAGATGCCGTAGAAGATGGCGATGAAGAGCACGCTCTGGGAGAGGATCCCCGGCGCCATGAAATCGATGTAGCGCATGCTTCCCGTGGGTATGGCGCGGATCTTGGTGAAGACCTGGCCAAAGACCAGCAGCCACAGGGCCGGCTGCACCGCGCGTGTGAGGAGCTCCGTCGGGTCGTGGAGGAGCTTCCGCGCTTCCATCCCGGCAATGGTGAGGGTCCTGCTCAGGTAACGCAGGAGGTATGAGATCGGGTCCTGCCGCAGGGAGAGGGGTTCAGCCGAGACGGCGAACAGCCCTGCGTGTCCTTCTGGTTTCACTGTACGTGCCTCCTGTTTCGAGATCGCTCCCCGTGTAGTGGAGAAATACGTCTTCAAGCGTGGCCGCGCGCTTGGCAACGGATGCCTTCAGCTCCGCGGGAGTGCCCAGGGCCACAAGGTTCCCCTGGTGCATGATCGCCACCCGGTTGCAGAGGGCGTCAGCCTCCTCCATCTGGTGCGTTGTAAGAACGATCGTGGCCCCCGTGCGATGCCTGAGCTGCTCGATGTGCTCCCACACAGCCCGCCGGGCCGAGGGGTCCAGGCCCACGGTCGGCTCATCGAGAAAGAGCACCCGGGGGTTGTGGATCATGGACTGGGCAATCTCCAGCCGCCTGATCATGCCGCCGGAGTACTGTTTCACGGGCCTGTCCGCGGCGTCGGCAAGCCCCATGAAGGCCAGCGCCTCCTCCACCCTCGGCCTGCGCTCCCTGCGTGGAACGTCATACAGCCGGGCAAACACGGAGAGGTTCTCCCTGCCCGTGAGCGTTCCGTCAGCGGAAAGCATCTGCGGAACGTACCCGATGATCCTTCGCACGGCGCTGGGGTGGCGCGCGATATCCAGCCCGTCCACCCGCGCGCTGCCCGCGCTCGGCGGAAGGAGAGTGGTGAGCATTTTGATCGTGGTGCTCTTGCCGGCGCCATTGGGTCCCAGCAGCGCGAACATCTCCCCGCGCTCGATGGTGAGCGTCAGGGCATTGACCGCCACGAGCGTGGAGAACCTCCGGGTCAGGGCTTCGAGCTCGAGAATTGCCATGGGATCAGGACCTCCCTTCGAAGACGCGTCTCAAGGCGGACATCGCCCGGGTGACGCGCGACAGCTCCTCCGCATCGAGGGCGCCGAGGAGACGGGAAAGGCTTTTCTGAGACGCCTTGCGCGCGCTGGCAAGCGCCTGGGCTCCCTGCGCGGTGATCTCCAGGGTCACGCGGCGCCTGTCACCGGATGACTCCTTTCGAGTTACCATCCCCCGACCTGCAAGGCCGTCGATCAGCTTGCAGGCCGAGGGCGGAGTGAGGCCGAGGTGCGCGGCGACTCCCGCCAGAGACGTGCCTTCCGCCCGTTCGATGATCACGAGGGATCGGAACTGGGGCACGCTGAGCTCGAGGGCCCTGTGACTCCGCATCTCGGTGCGGATGAACCTCATGACGGTCGGCACGACGTCCAGCACCTCGCGGGCGCACTCATCGCCTTTTCCCGGCATTTTATTCGCCTTTCTAATCATTAGATAATCTAATATTACTGGCGATGACGCGCCGAGTCAAGCGGTGGATGCGGCCTTGTCAGAGCGGGCCGGCTTCCCGTATCCTGCCAATCGAAATGGCGACCGCCTCCTTCTTTTCTTCCCTGACCAGCGAATCCCTGCGCGCCGATTCCCTCCTGTGCGTGGGCCTCGATCCCCCGCTTGAAATTCCGACTCCTGAAGTGCTTCCCCGGATGAAGGCCATCATCGATGCCACGGCTGCCTTCGTCTGCGCGTACAAGCCGAACAGCGCGTTCTACGAAGCACGTGGAAACGAGGGCTGGAGCGCGCTCCGGCAGCTCATTGCACACGCGCATGCCGCGGGCCGTCTCGTGGTGCTGGACGCCAAGCGCGGCGACATCTCCTCCACCGCCGAGGCCTATGCAAGGGCCTGCTTCGACGTGCTGGGAGCGGACGCGGTCACGGTGAACCCGCTCCTCGGCGGGGACAGCATCGAAAGCTTCGCCTGCCGCGCGGACAGGGGATTGTTCATCCTGTGTCATACCTCGAACCCCGGGGCCCGGGATCTGCAGGAGCAGGTGGTCGCGGGCAGGCCCTTCTTTGAGCTGGTGGCGGAGAAGGCGCGCGAGTGGAACTCGCGCGGCAACATCGGCCTCGTGGTCGGTGCAACCTACCCTGAACAGCTCGCCCGGGTGCGCGCCGTGGTTCCGGATATGTGGATGCTCCTCCCCGGAATCGGCGCGCAGGGAGGGGACCTGGAGGCAAGCCTCGCGGCGGGCATGAACGAGGACGGAAGCGGCGTGCTTGTGAACGTTTCCCGGGCGATCTGCCAGGCGGCGGATCCCGGCGCCGCGGCCCGTGAGTACCGTGACACGATCAACGTGGCCCGAAGAAGCGGGGCGGGCGTTGCGGCGGGCACACCCTTGCGGGACGAGATCGCACTCGGGCTGCACGCGCTTGGCGCCGTGCGGTTCGGAGATTTCACGCTGAAGTCCGGAAAGAAATCCCCTGTCTACATCGATCTGAGGCTCCTCGTGAGCGATCCCCACCTCATGGCCGCTGTCGCACGCGCGCTGGCAGGCATCATGAGCGGACTCCGGTACGACAGGATCGCCGCGATCCCGTACGGCGGCCTCCCCATCGGCCAGGCAGTCGCGCTGTCCACCGGCAAGCCGCTCCTTTACCCCCGCCGGGAGGTGAAGGACTACGGGACAAGGAAGCTGATCGAGGGAGCCTTCGTCGCCGGTGAAACCGTGGTGGTCCTGGATGACCTCATCACCACGGGCGGCAGCAAGATAGAAGCTCTTACACCCCTGCTGGACTCAGGTCTGAAAGTGGAAGACGTGGTGGTCCTCGTGGACAGGGAGCAGGGAGGGGCGTCGGAGCTGGCCTGGAAGGGGATCGCGCTGCACGCCGTCCTCACCCTCAGCCAGATCCTCGATTGCCTCGTGAGGCACGGCAGGATCACCGACGCCGTACGCGCGGAAGTTCATGCGGCACTCGGGACCGATTGACCTGTCCTGCATGATCGCGGGAGTGCGGCTCCCCACGCCCCTTGTCCTGGCCTCGGGCATCTGGGGGACCTCTCCGACGCTCCTGGAGCGGGCTGCCCGGACCGGCGCGGGCGCGGTGACCTCGAAGACCTGCACACCCGCGCCCCGCCGGGGCCACCGCAATCCCACCGCCATTGACTGGGGTCATGGGCTGATCAATGCAATGGGCCTGCCCAACCCGGGAGCGGCGGAGGAAGTCGCGCTGCTTCGCGATGCCGCCAGGAGGCTCGCGGCGCTCGGAGTGGCGCTGATCGCCAGCATTGCGGCGGACACCGTGGAGGAGTTCGGCCGCACCGCTGCCATCGTGAGCGACGCGGGTCCTGCCCTGATCGAGGTGAACATCTCCTGCCCCAACGTGGAATCCAGTCACGGAGAGATGTTTGCCTCCTCCGCGGAGGCCGCCGCGGCGGTCACGCGGCAGGTGAAGGCCTCCACGTCCATCCCCTGCGTCGTGAAGCTCTCGCCGAACGTGGCGGACATCGCGTCCATAGCGCGTGCGGTCGCGGCGGCGGGCGCGGACGGGATCACCGCCATCAACACCATGCCGGGCATGCTCGTGGATGCGGAGTCCGGCGCGCCCATCCTGGCACACGGAACAGGCGGAATCTCGGGAGCGGCACTGAAGCCGATCGCCCTTCGCTGCGTGCACGAAATAACCGCCGCCGTCGGGCTTCCCGTCATCGGGACCGGCGGTGTGCTCACCGGCACCGATGCCGTGGAGATGCTGTCCGCGGGGGCCGCGTGCGTCGGCGTCGGTTCGGCCATCGTCTCCCGCGGCGAACATGCCCTTTCACTCATCCTCGAAGAGCTGAAAACGTGGATCTCGGAACGCGGATATCATGGCCTGGATGACATTCGCGGCCGCTCGCACCGCGGAGCGGGAGCAGGCGCGATCATCACGAATCCTCCGCCCGTGCCGGGGTGGGAGAAGTCCCGTGCGTGAAGTGCCGGTGGCGCTGCGCCTCATCGACAGGATCCAGGAAAACCACAAAACGATCACCCTCGTCCTGGATCATGCACTGGATGCGCGGCCCGGCCAGTTCTGCATGCTCTGGCTGCCGGGGGTCGACGAGAAACCTTTCAGCATCGCCGGTCCGGATCCGCTGATGTTCACCGTGTCCCGGGTCGGCCCCTTCAGCGAAGCGGCGCACGCGCTTTCGAAGGGGGACCCGATCTGGGTCCGCGGCCCTTTCGGCACGGGCTGGTCCGTGGGGCCCGGCCGCGCGCTGCTTGCGGGCGGCGGCTACGGCGCGGCGCCCCTGTATTTCCTTGCACGAAGGCTGCGTGAGGCAGGAGCCGAGGTCGAGGCCGCGCTGGGAGCCCGCACCTCCGCGGACCTGCTTTTCATGGACAGGTTTGGAGGACTGGGCCTGCCGGTGCATGCCGCAACTGAAGACGGGTCCATGGGAGCTCCCGGGCGGGTCACGGATGTCGTCGCGCCGCTCCTCGGCTCGGGCCGATTTGACCGTCTCTATGCGTGCGGGCCGGAGGCAATGCTCAAGGCACTCGAGGCGCGGTGCAGGGAAACGCACGTGGCCGGTGAGCTTTCCCACGAGGCCTACATGCGCTGCGGAGTGGGCATCTGCGGCTCCTGCGAGCGCGATGCCCGGCTTGTCTGCATGGATGGGCCGGTGTTCTCCGTGCCCGGGGGCGGGTAGTCTTCGGATGGTCCAACTTCCGTTGCTTCAAGCAAGAATCCGGTAGCTCTCATAGAGCGAGGCCTTCAAGACTTGCAGAGCTGAAATCGGGCACCACATCCTGGCGCCAACGACGCAAATCGTTCAGCAGCGAATCAGCTCCGCCTTTTTGCGAAGACTGCTTACCTGCGGATCAGAATCCCCCCTGGTAAAACGATTGTCGAGGTCCTGTGTCAGGAGGCAGTATTTGATGTTGTTATCTCGCAACGCCAGTGCCCAGAATAGAACTGCATCGTTTCGGCTATGATCGCTGGTCTTGCAGTTCAGAAGTGCGAATACCTTAAGAGTCCCAGCCTTTTCTTTTGTTAAAACCACAATGTCTGAATCCGGCCAGACGCCGGTAGTTGTCTGTGTACATCGGCGGTTGGCTCTCAGTGTAAGAAATTCAACAATATTCAAAGTCGCCGGTTCATGTCTCAAGCGGTCACCCTTCACGGCGAGTATGCCTTCGGCATTGAGGCTGTCGTTGATGAAGTGACGCATGAAATCTTCGAAATTGTTGCCACTCGCAGCAACCCAACTCTGGCGCGCCTTATTTGCATCCACGCCATTCACGACCTGGTAATGCGTGATATAGATATCCTGAACTACCTTCATTACCTCTTTTTCTGGAACCCTCAGACCTTGAACAAGGGTCATTTTTTCTTGCCATTACCTCGAACCGTGTTTCTCGGTACACTCTCCTCGAACAAGACGGGTGCCGCCAAGCTGTTCGGTTTGGTGATTAGCATCTCGTCTAGAAGCGGTCGCATTTCTGCCGCAACTCGCTGCGCCGCGATCGTGGAGTACTTTTTCGATATGTCCATGTGAACGAAGTGACGATTGTGTCGTTTGGCCATGGCAGCAACGGTGCCAGTGCCGCCAAACGGATCAAGCACCACATTGCCACGATAGCTGTAGAACTTGATCAGCCGCTTGATCAACTCCTCAGGAAATGGAGCGGGATGCCCGTCCATCTTTTGCTGCGGCGCCTTCCGCCCCTTGCGCGGAGGGTAAAGGCTTTTCAAGAATGGCTGCCGACCTCGAGTCTCAGGCTGGATGGTCCAGAACGCATCCGAATACTTGATGAATTCCTCTGAAGTGATGTCGGCATCCGCTTTATCCCCCTCCAGGGCCCACGAACCTTTGCAAAACACAAGAACGTATTCCCAGCTCGGCACCATATGTGGATTGCGGGGGCTCTTCCAAGAGCCCCAAGCGGTCCGGCGACGCATGGTTTGTTTGTACCAAAGGATTTCTGTACGCATGATGAATCCAAGCTGCATCAAGTCACGCGCCATATCGTAATGAATCGGCCTGAAGTCCTTGATACTGGTTGGCGCGACATTAAGTGCAAACCGTCCGCCGTTGACGAGAACGCGATAGAGCTCAGCCCAGAAGCCCATCAACCATTTGAGGTATTCATCATACGGCATCTTGTCGTTGTGTGAATCATACTGGAGGCCGACGTTGTACGGAGGTGAAGTGATAGCAAGATGAACGGATTCACTCGGCATCGCGTGCAGCATCTGGAGTGAATCGCCACACATGACCTGATCCTTCCACCATTCACCAACGGCGGAAGCACGAGAAAAATTCCGGACACGTGGTTGTTTCATCTTGACGTATCATAGCTTAGTGAGGGCAATGTCTTTTGGCAATCATGCAAAACGGGAATGCGGCTGGCCGCGCCCAAGCCCGGATCTTGTCGCGCATAGGGAAGGGCGGCCTCATCTTCAGGGACTCGCACTTCCTGGTCGCCCAAATCATCACTATGGCCAACTCGCCAGGAAAGCTGACCCGGGCCCGGCTGGATACAATCACGCTCGCGGCTTGCGAGGGCGGCCCCGCCCCCGTATAGTTCAGGGTATGCAGGCTCCCGATGCGTGGAGAGAATCCCTGGCCGCGCTGTTCGCCCGCACGCCTGAAGTCGCCCTGGCCTTTCTTTTCGGTTCCGCAGCAACACGGCGCATGGTGGAAGAGTCGGACGTCGACGTCGCGGTGTATTTTTACCCGGAGTCCGGGGCACTGGATATTGAAAATCCTGACGCGACGCGTCCGGCCGCGGAAGAACGCGTCTGGTCTGAAGTGGAAAAAATCACTGCACGGGACGTCGATCTGGTGGTGCTCAACCGTGCGCCCGCGACTCTCGCCTGCTCGGTGTTCGAGCAGGGTATCCCGCTGGTGATCAAGGACCCTTCCCTCGCGCGCCGCCTTGGATTGATTTTCAGCTCCGTGGCTGAAGACTTTCGGGCGCTGACCCGCGAGTTCTGGGATATCAAGCAGAGGTCCAGATCCCTCAGCGAAGTCGATCGCGATCGGCTCGTGCGGGCGGTCGATTTCCTTGAGTCAGAGCTTGCCGACTCAGGGCTCTTTCAGGACATGACCCGTCAGGAGTACGAAACGGACTCCTCGAGGCGACGGAACATCGAGCGTTGGGTGGAAAACATCGTCAATGCATCCATTGACATTGCGAAGATCATGCTTGCCTCACGGCAGGCGCAGATTCCGCAGACCTACAGGCAGGTTTTGCAGATGTTGAACACAATGCCCGGCATGAGCCCGGAGATCGCGGATGCTCTTGCTGGATTCTCCAGGCTGCGAAACGTGCTGGCCCATCAGTACATAGATGTGCGCGGGAGTCATATTTTCCGTTTCCTTCGCGAGGCAACCGGCGCCTATGCGCAGCTCTCGGCCGCGGCAAGGGCCTTCCTGAAAACACCGTGACCATCCGCATCATCATCACCGGCGGCACCTTCGACAAGNNGAGCTGAACCAGCTCATCGACAGCCTCGAGATGCACACCTCCAACCGCCTGCTCGTCCTGGAGTCCTGCCGACGCGCCTCCGAGGAGCGGATCGTCATCACGCACGGCACGGACACCATGGTGGAGACCGCCGCGGTCCTCGGGGAGGCAGGGCTTGCAAAGACCATCGTCCTCACCGGGGCAATGGTCCCTTACATCTTCAACAACTCGGATGCCGTGTTCAACCTCGGATGCGCGGTCACCGCCGTCCAGCTCCTGCCGCACGGGGTGTATATCGCGATGAACGGCCGGACTTTTCTCTGGGACAAGGTGCGGAAGAACCGTGCGCTGGGTGTCTTCGAAGAGAAAGAAAGCTGAGAGCGTCGCGCTTGAACAGGCAGGACAAAGCTGGTATTCACTTCAGCACGGGGGAATGCCATGCCTGATCTCTCTACCACCTACATGGGGCTGCGCCTGAAAAATCCGCTCATCGCCGGAAGCTCCGGCCTCACGGGCACCCGGGCCGGCCTCCTGGAGCTGCAGGAGGGCGGCGTTGCCGCGGTGGTGCTCAAATCCATTTTTGAAGAAGAAATCGCCGCGGAGTACGACGATGCCCTCTCCGAGGCGGCCCGCAAGGGCATGAGCCTGGAGTCCTACGACTACTACGACTACGAGCTGAGGGGCGCCCACGTTTCGCAGTACGTGGATTTCATCCGCGAGGCCAAGACGGCGGTTTCCATTCCCGTCATCGCGAGCGTGAACTGCACGTATTCCCACGAGTGGGCCTCGTTCGCGAAGGACATCGAGGCGGCCGGCGCGGATGGCCTGGAGCTGAACATGTTCTTCCTGCCCTCCGACATCACGCGCTCCAGCGACGAGCGGGAAAAAGTCTACCTGCAGATCGTGGACCGCGTGTTGAAGCAGGTGCGGATTCCCGTTGCGTTGAAGATCAGCTCCTCTTTCTCCACCCTGGCACAGATGATAGACCGGCTTTCGAAGACCGGGATCGCCGCCCTGGTCCTGTTCAACAGGTTCTACTCGATCGATTTCGACATCGAAAAGATGACGGTCACCGGGGCGGGCAGCCTGAGCAGTCCGGCGGAGCTCGCGGGTCCGCTGCGCTGGGTGGCCCTCATGTCCCGCCGGGTCGGCTGCGACCTGGCCGCGTCCACCGGAGTGCACGATGGTGCCGGCCTCATCAAGATGCTCCTCGCGGGAGCAAAGGCCGTACAGGCGTCCTCCGCATTCTACAGGAACGGAGCCGGCTCGGCCGGGGTCATGCTGAAGGAGCTGTCGGCGTGGATGGATCGGCACGGCTTCAAGGCCATCGCCGATTTCCGCGGCAACCTCAGCCAGGCGGAGAGCGTGGATCCCGGCGTCTACGAGCGCGTGCAATATATGAAGCACTACGCGGGGTAGCGTTTACCAACCCTCTTCGACCAGGAAACCCCACGACCCGTTGACCCCTGGCCTCTGGAAGGGCCAGGCAAAATAGATCTCCAGCACCGCGACGCCGAACAGGTTGAACCGGATCGCGCCACCCGCGCTGAACACGGGGATGCGGGCGGAGGGGTCCGTCGACCAGGCGAGCTCCGGCAGAACGCTGCCGGTCCATGCCATGCCGGCATCGAAGAAACCCACGAGAGTGATCGGAAGATACGGGAATACGAAGAGGCCGATATCGCCGTTGCCCAGCAGCGGCAGCCGAACCTCGGCCTTGATGACCGCGATCCGTGAACCGAACAGCCGGTCGATCTGGGGCACGTTTGCCCCGCCGGCCCCTTCGTGGGTGACCATGGAGTAGTACTCGTACCCCCGCACAAGTCCGGGATCACCCAGGAAGGAGTTCGCCAGCACCGGGTTGTCCGCATCGCCCAGGTATCGCCCGACGTGCAGGCCGCGTACCGCCAGGCCTATGGGCTTCAGGAAAAGGTAAGCACGTACATCGGCGGCAAGCGTGAGGAAAAAGAGCGACCCCCCGTCCCCGCCAAGCTCGAACCTGTAGCGGTAGCCCTTAAGCGGCTCGGTGAATCCGGAAAAAGAGTAGTCCCCGACATAGGCCATCCCGGCGTGCACGAGGTCCAGCGGGGCGGGCTGGGCGATGCTCAGCTGGTCCTGCCCGATCTGCACCCCGTTCTTGAAATAGTACACAGGGGAGGTCGGCTCCCACCAGATGTGGGAGTACGAGAGGTCGGCTTCGAGTCTCCTGTTTGCGCTGAAGGAGTAGGCTCCCTGCAACTCGGCAAGCTCGGTGAATTGAAGCTGTTGCACGATCCCCGTGTCCGCCCCGCTGACGGTAAACTGGGACGGCGGCAGCAGTGAATACACCGTCTGCGGCAGGTGCGCAGCGCCGATGCCCCAGGCAAACCTGCGGCGCGTATTCAGGTAGAAGAGCCGGCCCCCGAGGGTATCGACGGTCCCGTTGACCTGGGCTGCCGCATCGATGAGATGATCTCCCAAGACGTCCTGAAAGATGAGCTCCGCCGAGCCGCCTATGGCCGCGCCGAACGAGTCGACGGTGATGCCCACGTTCGCCGCGCTCGCGGAGAGGAGCGAGAATGTCGGCCGGTAGGCGGTCACCGCTCCCGCGGGCGCGGGAGCGACAAGCCCCGCCTCATCGATCAGGGAAGGAAGCGGGATCGCCCCCTCGAATGACGTCTCGGTGCCCGGGGAAGATTGCTGAGGCAGGATGTGAATCTCGTAGTCCCGCTTGTTGAACACGGTAAACGCCAGCTCCCCCGTGCCGCGGGACACCGAGAGACACGGGGACAGACGCGTAAGGCCGCTGACACCGGTTGCCACCCGGGTGATGCGGGAAAACTTTCCCGTGTCCAGGCTGTAGCGGTACACGTCCGGCACCCCGTCGGGATCCGCGACAAAATAGATGCTCCTCCCGTCCGGGGAATACTGCGGATCGACATGCACGGCGCCGTCCCGGATTGAAATGATCCTGATTTCACCCGTCTGGATGTCCATGAGCCCGATGTTCATGGAGCCGTAGACGCGCGCGGTCCTGTCAGTCCGCGGGCCGTAGTCCGTGACGAAGGCGAGGGTCGTCCCGTCAGGAGACCACGCCGGCTGCACGTACGCCGCACGTCCGTGCGTGAGGCGCTTCAGGCTTTCCGTTGCCAGATCGAGGAGCCAGAGGCCGCTCACCGCGTCCACCGTTCCCGCGAGCGCGATCTGATCCGCCCGCGGTGACCACGTGATCCCCGACACGTCGCTGATTTGAGGGAGCTCGACCACCCTCTCGATGCGCCCGCCGGGAATGCCGGCGATCGCGACCGCGTCTCTTCCGTCGCGCTGGACGGGAAAGGCGAAGTGCCGGGAGTCCGCCGACCACCCTCCCGTGGCGTTGATAAAATGCAATGAGTCGAAATGCGCGTCCGTGCCCGTGCTCCCGAGTGTTCGGAGGGCCCGGCCGGAAGCCGAATCCACGAGTGTGAGACTGAAGCTGAAGGGGTCGACCTGCGAAAACACGGCGATGAACCGGCCGTCGGGGCTCATCGCAGGGCCGAGATTCGTCCGACCGCCGAATGCGGCAAGTGTCCTTCCGACCTCTCCAGGAGGGGTTCGGTCCGCCAGGGCAGGCCCGTGGACGGTCATCAAGTCCTCTTTCCATTGCGCCGCAAAATCCGCGGTCGTCATGACATGAAGTTTTGCAATCATTGCGGATTGCACGCCATGCCGCACCGCTTCATCGAAGAAATCGCGCATGAGGGGATGGCCCCACCGCCGGTCGATGAAGGCCCAGACCGCCTGGCCGAACCGGTAGGGGAAATAACGGTCCGGCCGCGACGCCATGTCGTCGGTGCTCGGCACGTCCCCGTGGAGGAGGGCATCGCGCATCCACATCGCCGTGAGCGGATCATCCGGGCCCAGCGAAAGGTATTCCGCCATGCCCTCGATGAACCAGGTCGGCAGGGACCGCGGGGCAGCGGACGGCAGGCCACTGGAAGCTTTCATGGCCTGGAACTGGAACGCATGCACCAGCTCGTGGCCCAGCACGTGGTCGTCGTCGGAGGGAATGCCGGTGAGGGGGATGAGGATGCGCCCTCCCAGGCTCTCGGTGCCCCCGCCTTCGCCGGCGGAGATCAGGCCCGGCACCGCGTTGGCCTGCTGGAAATCGGCGAAGCTGTCGTACAGGATCACCTTCTGCGGGCCGCCGAGGTTGAACCCCAGAAGCTCCGCATGGCGCGCGTACCATTTTTCCAGGAGGTGCGCCGCATCGACGACGGGCGGAGCTTCCTTTGGATAGTGGAAGATCTGGAAATGGTCGGTTGTCAGGACGGAGAAATCGATGACCTTATAGGTTACCTTGTTCCGCCCGAAGGACTGGGCAGAGAGGGCCACGGGGAGAAACAGCAGGAGGACGAGAGCTTCTCTGGCGCGCACGCGTACCTCAAGATCCGCACGCATGCGGTGCGGGTCAAGGGCGGGGGATCAGCGCGATCAGCGCCCTCGGGTTTCCACGCTCGCGACGAATTCAGTACTATCTACGGGATGACCCAGTCACAAGTAACCGCGGAGCAGGTCCGGGACGCGCTCCGCACGGTCCAGGAACCCGAGCTGCATCGCGACCTGATCACGCTGGACTTTGTCCGCGACATCCAGGTCCACGGCGCTGACGTCAGCTTCACCGTGCGGCTTACCACTCCCGCGTGTCCCCTCAAGGACCAGATCCGGGAAGAGAGCGAGCAGGCGGTGCGAAAACTGGTGCCGGGCGTCGGCAAGGTCGACATCTCTTTCGATGCCCGCGTCCGCGCGGACAAGAGGATCGAGGAAAAGATCAAGCTTCCCATCAAGACGATCGTGGCCGTGGGAAGCGGCAAGGGCGGCGTGGGCAAATCCACCGTTGCCGTGAATCTCGCCGTGGCGCTCGCCCAGTCCGGCGCTTCCGTGGGCCTGCTGGACGCTGACATCTATGGGCCGAACGTTCCCACCCTCATGGGTGTCAATGAGCTCCCTCCTCCGAAGGGCGAGACCCTCGTGCCGGCAGTGGCGTACGGGGTGCGGGTGATGAGCATGGGATTCCTTATTGGAGCGGAAGATGCCCTCGTGTGGCGTGGTCCCATGATTCACGGCGCGCTGCGGCAACTGCTCTCCGACGTGGAGTGGGGTGAGCTGGATTATCTCGTGGTGGACCTTCCCCCCGGCACCGGTGATGCGCAGCTCAGCGTGGCGCAGCTCGTGCCTCTCACCGGCGGCGTGGTGGTCACCACGCCCCAGCAGCTTTCCGTCAGTGATGCCCGACGGGGCGTGGCGGCGTTCCAGAAGCTCAACGTACCCGTGCTGGGAATCGTGGAGAACATGAGCGGCGAGGTCTTCGGATCCGGCGGCGGCGAGCACGCCGCCGCCGAAATGGGCGTGCCGTTCCTGGGCAGGATCCCGCTGGATCCGCGCATCTCCCGGATGGGAGACGAGGGAACGCCGCCGGTCACCATCATGGACGGTTTCGCCCCGGCAGAGGCGTTCCGACGGCTTGCGCGCACAGTCGCGGCGGGCATCAGTGTCCAGCAGTTCCAGCGGGACGGAAAGAAAGGGTAGAGGCGTGTCAGACGCACCCGGCATCGCGCGCAAGCCGCCCTGGTTCAAAATCAAGCTCAACACCTCGGAGAGCTACGTCGGCATCAAGCGGCTGGTGCGCGCCGAGGGGCTTCACACCGTCTGCGAGGAAGCTCGCTGCCCCAACCTGCACGAGTGCTGGGGGACTCACGGCACGGCGAGCTTCATGATCCTCGGGGACATCTGCACCCGGCGCTGCCGTTTCTGCGCCGTCGGCACCGGACTTCCCCTGGCGGTGGACATGCGGGAGCCGATGCGAGTGGCCGCTTCGGTGATGAAGATGGGACTGAAGCACGCCCATGTCACCATGGTCAATCGTGATGACCTGCCCGATGGCGGCGCCTCGGTCATGGCCGCGACGGTCAGGGCCATCCGGGCGCGGGTCTCCGGCTGCACCGTGGAGGTGCTCACTTCGGATTTCATGGGCGTGCGGGCGGCCATAGGAGCAGTGGTGGCGAGCGCCCCCGACATCGTGAGCCACAACGTGGAAACCGTGAGGAGGCTGACCCCCCGCGTGCGGTCCCGGTCCAGCTACGATCGGTCCCTGGAGTTCCTGCGAACTGCGCGGGAGCTCGACCACGCCGCTGTCGTGAAGTCCAGCATCATGCTCGGCCTCGGGGAAACGCGGGAGGAAGTGCTGGAGACCCTGGACGACCTGCGGGCCGCGGACACGGACATCGTGAACATCGGCCAGTACCTCCAGCCCACGAAAACCAACATTCCCGTGCAGAAGTACTGGACGCCACAGGAGTTCGCCGAGCTGCGGGAGGCGGCGTTGCGGAAGGGCTTCCTTCACTGCGAGGCAGGCCCCATGGTGCGCTCCTCGTACCACGCCGGGGAGCAGTATGACAGCTTCCGCCGGAACTTCGAACGCATCCGGGCGATGCGGGCAGCGGCCGTCTCTGGCACCGCGGGGGGCGCGTCGCGTATTGCTACCTCTGCGGAAACAGCGACATGACTTACGAGGTGTATGGCATTCTGAAGGACCAGGGAAAACCGCAGGTGAAACTACAGCGTCTTCACATGGGGGTATGACAGGATCTTCCGATCCTTCGTCACGAGAGTCGCTCCGAGGGACAGGGCTGTGGCAATAATGATTCGGTCCGCGGGGTCGGCGTGGATCGGCTCTGGAAGCTCCACCGCAAGCCGGGCAATCGTGTTGTCGACCGGCACGAAGTGAAAAAGCGCCAGCCGTTCGCATTTCTCCACCCACAGCCCCGCGGGGATGCGCAGCTCGAGGCGTCCCCTCCGCTCGAGCATGAAGACCTCCCAGACACTGATCGACGAAATACCAACAGGCTCCCTCCCGCCGCGGATGGCATCCAGCGCGGGCTTCGGCAGCAACGCCGGATTGTCTATGTATGCGATCCAGATGTGGGTGTCGAGAATGATCACCGCGCTGCTTCCCAGTCCTCCGAGCCCACGGGCTCGTACGGGTCCACGTATTTCACCAGGAGGCCGCGCAGCGCGGAGAGTTCGTGCTCGTCAGCCTCATCGATCGGCGAAATCCGCGCCACCGGCCGGCCGTGGTCCGTGATCAATATTTCCTGGCGTTTTTCCTCGACTAACCGGAAATACTCGAACGCCTTCGGCTTGAAGGTCGACTTGGAAACCTTGACCGGTGAAGCATGTTTCATTGGTCGATAGCTGGTGCG
>PMZS01000291.1 GCA_003170115.1 Spirochaetaceae bacterium | reverse complement strand
GCCAGAGCCCGAGCATCGCGACCCGCCGCGCGCCGGGGATGTCACCCGCGCCGACGCGTTGACCGGCGAGCGAGGTGACCGCGGCACCGACGCCGAGCATCGGGATGAAGGCGACCAGGTCCCAGTTGAACGTGATCGTCACCGCGGCGGCGACCGAGGGACCGTAGGACTGCATCAGGAGCACAAAGACGTTGAACGCGAAGACGTTGATGAACAACTCTACGCCGACCGGGGTGCCATACCGCAGGAGCCTCGCCATGAGATCACGCCGGGGTTTCCACCTTCCCCGGCCTCGATTCGCGCGGTACGCCGCGCTTCGGAGGTAGGAGACCGCGAGGATGGTGACGATGAAGCACGTGCTGCCCAGAATCCCGAGGGCCGCCCCCTCTATCCCGAGCCGAGGGGCGCCCAGCTTGCCGAAAATGAGGATCCAGTTCAGCGGGAGATTCACGAGGATGCCCAGGACGTTGGCCAGCATGACGACGCGAGTCCTGCCCAGGCCGACAAAATAGCCCGTCAGAACTCCCTGCACGAGGAAAAGCAGGGAACCGCACATGAGAATCCGGAAATAGGAGAACTCCAGGGCGACCTGCCGGGGGCCGTGCCCCGCCCACTGGAAACCGCGGTGCACGAGCGGGATCAGCGCTAGGAGGAAGGGATAGAAGACCAGGGAGAGCAGGAGTCCCTGTGAGACGACCTGGACGCACCGATCCGGCCGCCCGGCGCCGTGGTACTGCGCGGCGATTGCGTTCACGTAGCCGACGATCCCCGCGAAGAGCGAGGTGAATACGAACTGCGTGAGGCCGCCGCTCATCGATGCCGGGATGTGGTCCGAGCCGAGGAACGAGACGAAGTAGCGGTTGAAGAAAAGCATGACCGTTTCCGAGGCCGTGGAGACGACCATGGGAAAGGCGATTGACAGCATGCGGCGGAGTGTGACCTCGCCGCGGGATGCGAACATCATTCCCGCATCCTGGCAAAAAGGTAGTGATTCTTGTACAGGTCCTTGTTCTCGTTCAGGATCACGCTGTGCACGATGTTGATCTGCCGGACATCCGGCGGATGGCCGGACTCGAGGAGGTTTTCCAGTATCTTCACAGTGTAGTAGCCCTGCAATATGGGATTCTGATAGACAACCGCGGTCAGCAGGTTCCTCTCCAGAAAGTGGTTGGAGGAGGAATCCAGGTCATGAAGGACGATGACCCGGCGTCCGGCTGATGACTGCTCGAGGGCCCGGATGAACTGCGTGTTGTACGCGGCGATCAGATAAACCGCGTCGAAGCCGCCCCCGCGCGCCCCCATCAGGCCGGCGATGTGCCGCTCCGCCGCCGGTGAGCGCATCCCCTTGGTGATGTACTCCGTGTCGTGGGTGATGCCGGGGAAGTGCTTCTCCATGACCGCGTGGAATCCCTCGTATCGCAGCGCATTGATATCGGGCGCGCGGGAATCCGCCCGGCTGTCCGGCAGGGTGGTGAGCACGAGAACGCGCGGGCGGCGCTTGAAGAGAAGGGTCTTGCCGATGTATTCGGCGGCGAGCCTGCCGCCGGCCCGGTAGTCGGGGCCGATATAGCAGAGCCGACGGCTCTCCGGCGCATCGACATTCAACGTCACGAAAGGGATCCCCGCGCGGGAGATGCGGGATATGATATCGTCCATCCGGTAGATCCACTGGTTGACGAAGGCAATGGCTTCTACTCCGTCCCGCATCTCCTCTTCCAGGCGTTCCAGGTAGAGATCCGAGTCCCTCTCGGCGATCATGTGGTAGTTGACCCTGTAATTCAGCGGCTGGATCTGCTCCGCGCCAATGGAGATGCCCGTGCGGATGTCGTTCCAGAAATAGTGCGGGAGCGAAGAGGAGAACACCGCGATCTTGCGCACCTTGTTGCGCTTCAGCACCTGCGAAGCCTTGTGCGGCACATAACGCACGTCGCGGGCATACGCGAGGATCCGCCCCTTCAGCTCCTTGGACACGTATCCTGAATTGTTCAGGGCTCGGTGCACGGTGATGAGAGGAAGCTCCAGGGCGTCCGCGATTTCTTTCTGCGTGATTCCCATGGGGTTCGCCTTGATCATGGCATAACGGAATATCGGCGAAATGAAAAGCTGCGCGGCTGACCGGAGGACTGGCATTTTCCATTGACAGCGCACTCCCGTTATGATAAACGTACATCATAAGACTCTCGAAAGGAGGACGGGAATGAAGAGATTTCTTCTCACCGCGGGGCTCATCGTGCTCTGCGGCGCTCTGCTGACGGGCCAGG
Source organism: Spirochaetaceae bacterium (assembly GCA_003170115.1). GTDB lineage: Bacteria > Spirochaetota > Spirochaetia > SZUA-6 > Fen-1364 > Fen-1364. The sequence goes on along the minus strand of PMZS01000291.1, from coordinate 9,887 downwards.
CGAAGACCCTGAAGCTGTTCTTCTACAGCCCCGAGCTCACGGACCAGTACAACGACATGGCCCGCGCGTATCAGGCGGAGACGGGAATCACCCTTGACATCACGGTGAACCAGGCCGACTACGTGACGCTGCTTCGGGCAAAGCTCAACTCGGGGGACATCCCCGATGTGTTCATGAGCAGCGCGTATGCGGACAACTCGACCTACAAGGACTACGTGTACGATCTGACGAACGCCGATTTCATGAAGTCCCTGGAGCCCAGCGCCCTGTCGGGCGTCACCGTCAATGGCCGGGTCACGGGGTACCCCTTCCTTGTGCAGTCCCATTCCTTCATCTACAACAAGAAGGTCTTCGCGGACGCCGGCATCACGGCCCTTCCCCGCACCATCGCGGAGTACGGGGCGGTGGCCGGGAAGCTGCAGGCAAAAGGGATTCAGCCCTTCGCGACGGGCTACAAGGAGTGGTGGGTGCTTCCCCAGACCGCGTGGCAGGTGCTGGCGCCCATCCGGGATTCGTACGCCGGCGGCTACGCGGGCTTCGTGGACAAGCTGAACAGCGGTGCATTGAAGTTCAAGGACATCAAGGAAATGAGCACCGTGTTCGACGTGCTGGACTTGATCAAGAAATACGGTGGTCCGAAGCCGATGGAATCGGATTTCAACGACCAATGCTCCCTGCTGGCCACCGGCAAGGTCGGCATTGGACACCAGGGCAACTGGGCCGAAGGTTCGATTCTGAAGACCAACCCGGACGCGTCGATAGGATTCCTCCTCGGGCCCGTGGCAGGCTCCGCGAGCAAGGCAGGCATCATGTACGATTCCAACCAGACCATCCGCGTCGCAAAGGACGGGTCGAACGTGCCGGCCGCCCTCGCGTGGCTGCGCTGGCTGACGACCTCGGCGTATGGCAAGAGCTGGATCCCGGACAAGATCCAGCAGCTTTCACCCATCAAGGGAGCGAAGGCCTCATCCGCTCAGCTCGCACAGGCCACGGTGAACCTGCTTGCCGCGAAGACCCCGAGCTACCCGTGGTTCTACCAGATGTTCCCCACGGGAACGGAGCAGGGCCTCGGGATCATTCTCCAGGGGTACTGCGCGGGACAGACGAACAGGCAGCAGACCCTGGACGCAATGGATGCGTCATACACGAAGATCGTGAACGCCTCCAAGTAATCCTGGAGCGCGGCTCAGTATGAAGCGGCCGGGACGGACATGCCGCCCCGGCCGTTCTTTGAAGAGGGGATGCCGATGACAGCGGGTCGCAGAAGGGCACATGTCGCGCGCGGGCTGGAGTTTTTCGCGATGACCGCCCCTGCCCTCGTCGCCATTCTGCTCTTCGTAGAAATTCCTTTCCTCATGAGCGTCCTCTACTCATTCACAAAGTGGAACGGCCTGGACAAGGCGGTGAAGTTCATCGGTATTGCCAACTACGCGGAGCTGATGACGACCGACCCCGGGTTCGGCAGCGCGATGATCTTCACCCTCCTTTTCACCGTGCTGGCGGTCGCTGCGACCAATGTGATCGCGCTCCTCCTTGCGGTGATCCTGGACGCGAACATCCGCGGGAAGAACGTCCTGCGCGCGGCGTTCTACATCCCGAATATCATCAGCCTCATCATCATCGGGTACGTGTGGCGTTTCATCTTTTCGCGGGGATTCGACTCCTTCGGCGCCCTCACGCACCTGGGCGTCTTCCAGCTCAGCTGGCTCGGCGATTTCCACCTCGTCTTCTTCAGCGTCGTGCTCGTCACGGTCTGGCAGTCGATCGGTTTCTACATGGTGATCTACATCGCGGGCCTGCAGACGGTTCCCCGCGAACAGATCGAGGCGGCCGTCATCGACGGCACGGGGCCGGTGAACCGTTTCTTCCGCATCACCCTTCCCCTGATCCTGCCTTCGGTGACCGTGGCCGTTTTCTACTCCCTTTCCAATGCGCTGAAGACGTTCGACGTCATTTTCAGCCTGACCTTCGGCGGCCCCGGGACCGCCACGACGAGCATCGCGCTTGACATCTACAAGACCGCGTTCAGCGACAGCCGGTTCGGGTACGGGAGCGCCAAGTCCGTCGTGCTCTTCCTGCTCATCCTCGCCGTCACCGTCTTCCAGCTCACGGCGTTCAAGCGGCGGGAGGTGCAGGCATGAATCGGCGCACCCTCCGGGGCGGGAGACGGCCGCGCGGCGCCCTGGCGATCACTCTCGTGATGACCGCCCTCGCGCTGATCTATCTCTACCCGTTGATTCTCGTCGTTATCAATTCGCTGAAGACATTCTCGGAGATCATGTCAAACGTGGTCGCGCTGCCGTCACGGCTGAACGGGGAGAACTTTTCCAACGCCTTCACGCTGATGCGGTATCCGAACCTTTTCCTGAACACCCTGCTGGTGACGTGCATGGGCACGGCAGGGGTCGTCCTGCTGGCCTCCATCGCGGGGTTCAAGCTCTCCCGCACCCGGACGCGCTACAGCTGGCTGGTGTTCCTCGTGTGCGTCGCCCCGATGATGATTCCCTTCCACTCCTTCATGATTTCGCTGGTGAAGATCGCCCGGAACCTGCACCTCACAAACTCGATCTGGGGTCTCGGCGTCATCTACTGGGGCCTCGGGGTCCCTCTTTCCCTGTTCATGTACCACGGCTTCGTGAAGACGGTGCCGACCGACCTCGATGACTGCGCCTCCATTGACGGGTGCTCGCCGCTCCGCGCTTTCTTCCAGGTGATTCTCCCCCTGCTGCAGCCGGTGACGGTCTCGGTCATCGTGATCAACGCGATGTGGATGTGGAACGATTTTCTCCTGCCTCTCCTGGTCCTGAGCGGGGCGAAGAAATCGATGACCCTCCAGCTCGCGGCGTACAATTTCTTCGGTCAATACAAGATCGAGTGGCAGAACGCGATGGCGGGGGTGCTCCTGACCATCACGCCGGCGATCATCTTCTACCTCGTTCTGCAGCGGCACATCATCAAGGGCATGGTCGCCGGCGCGGTGAAGGGATAAAGGAAAAGAAGTGAAATTCACTGACGGCTATTGGGGCCTGAGAGAGGGCGTGAAACTGTTCACTCCCGCGGAAGCACGCGACATACGCACGGACGCGGCCTCCGTGACCGTCTTCGCTCCGTGCAAAACCATCCGTCATCGGGGGGACACGCTGAACGCTCCCCAGCTCACCTTCACCTTCAGCTCTCCGCTGCAGGATGTCATCCGGGTGCACATCTGCCATTTCAAGGGCGGGGGGAAGCGCCGGCCGGTCTTCGAGCTTCACCAGGACGAGGGATTCCTCCCCCGGATCGAAAAAACCCCGGAAGCCGTGAGCCTTTCCAGCGGCAGGACCTCCGTTCGGGTGAAAGCCTCGGACGGCTGGTCGGTGGACTTTCTTTTCAACGGGCGGCGCATGACGGGCAGCACGAAAGGCAGCGCGGGTTACCTCCTCGACCCGGCCGGGACGCCCCACATGCGTGAGCAGCTCTCTCTGGGCGTCGGAGAGTGCGTGTACGGTCTCGGCGAGCGCTTCACGCCTTTCGTGAAGAACGGCCAGGTCGTCGAGATGTGGAACGAGGACGGGGGGACGAGCAGCGAGCAGGCCTACAAGAACATTCCCTTTTACCTGAGCGGCTCCGGGTACGGCGTGCTGGTGGCGCATCCCGAAAAGGTGTCGTTCGAAATCGCCTCCGAGGTGGTCTCCCGCGCACAATTCTCCGTTCCGGGTGAGGAGTTGGAGTACTATGTCATCGGGGGCGCCTCGCCCAGGGAAGTGTTGGGCAAATACACAGAGCTTACCGGCAGGCCCGCACTGCCGCCCGCGTGGTCCTTCGGATTATGGCTCACAACGTCATTCACGACCACCTATGACGAGACAACAGTGAACACTTTCATCGAGGGGATGAGGGAACGCCGCATTCCCCTGCACGTGTTCCACTTCGACTGCTTCTGGATGAAGGAGTTCCAGTGGTGCGACTTCGAGTGGGACCCCGAGCAGTTCCCAGATCCGCGGGGGATCCTCAGGAGGTTGAAGGACAAGGGACTGCGAATCAGCGTCTGGATCAATCCCTACATCGCCCAGAAATCGCGGCTGTTCGACGAGGGGATGCAGAAGGGCTATCTCGTGAGGAAGCCGGACGGCGGTGTCTGGCAATGGGACCGATGGCAGGCCGGCATGGGCCTCGTGGATTTTACAAATCCCGATGCGGCCCGGTGGTACAAGGACCAGCTCAGGAAGCTGCTCGCGGTGGGCGTGGACTGCTTCAAGACGGATTTCGGGGAGCGCATTCCCACCGATGTCGTCTACTATGATGGTTCGGACCCGCAGCGGATGCACAATTACTACACGTACCTGTACAACCGGGCGGTTTTCGAGGTGCTGCAGGAAGAGCGAGGCGCGGGCGCCGCCGTTGTTTTTGCGCGCTCCGCGACAGTGGGCGGCCAGAAGTTTCCCGTGCACTGGGGGGGTGACTGCTCCGCGACATACGAATCCATGGCTGAAAGCCTCAGGGGGGGGCTTTCACTGGGACTTTCCGGGTTCGGTTTCTGGAGCCACGACATCGGCGGGTTCGAGAAAACAGCGACACCTGATCTCTACCGACGATGGGCAGCATTCGGCCTGCTCTCTTCGCACAGCCGTCTGCACGGCAACGAATCCTACAGGGTGCCCTGGCTGTTCGGGGATGAATCAACCGACGTGCTGCGCTTTTTTGCGCAGCTGAAATGCCGACTCATGCCCTACCTTTTCGCGGCGGCAGCCGAAGCCTCGCGGGATGGCATTCCGGTCATGCGGGCGATGATCCTCGAGTTCTTTCCCGATCCCGCGTGCGCGTACCTGGATCGGCAGTACATGCTCGGCCCCTCCCTGCTGGTGGCGCCGATCTTTGCCGATGACGGCACGGTGTCCTACTATCTTCCGCCGGGTCGATGGACCAGCCTGCTGAGCGGCGCCGCGGTGGACGGTGGGTGCTGGCGGGCGGAGACTCACGGCTACATGGGCCTTCCGCTCATGGTGCGTCCCAACAGCATCATCGCCATTGGCCGCGACGAGACCCGGCCGGACTACGACTATGCGGACGGCGTGACCTTCCACGTGTTCGAGCCGACCGACGGCTCCGAATGCGGCGCCGCGGTGGTTTCCCCTGAAGGGCAAGAGGAAGCCTCGGTGAGCATCCGGCGAGCGGAACGCACGATCACCATCATCCGACAGGGCGTGCGGAAGCCCTGGAGCGTGTGCCTCAGGAACGTGCCGGATGTGGCTTCCGTCGAAGGCGGCTCTTCCGAGCGCCGCGGCGAAGGAACGCTGATTCTCCCCGGTAAGGGTGCCGAGAAACTGATCGTGAGGCTCTAAGGCGGGGCCGGTTTCAAAAAGTGCTTCGGGAGGGGATGCCTCCCGAAGCGGTATCCATGAATCTCAGTACGAGGAGAGGGTCGTGGTGACCCCTGATTCGATCTGCATCAGCTCGACCGCCGAGGTCTGGTTGTCCTTCTTGGTGGTGTAGATGGATTTCACCATGTTGCCGGGGACGGTTGCGCTTACCCAGAACTCCGCGCTCCCCTTTTCCGCGTCATCGTTGTACAGGTAGTGATCGGCGGCAAAGTTTCCCGCCTGCACCTTCACGTTCTGCTTGTCCACCCGGTACTTTGCCATTTCTTCCCGCGTCTTTGGCCCGTTCGAGGGCCCTGCCGAGGCCTGCGAGCGGTCCTGGCTGGGGACGAATTCCCCGACCGTTCCGGAATCGGGGTCCTTGTAGCGTACCTTTTTCACGGTGGAATCGGTTCCGACCAGGAACTCGTAGAGAATCGAATCCTTTCCCGTGTCCATCTTGAATCGCCACCACTGGGAAGAGTCGGCGTTGACTTTCAGCAGCGCACGTTCGAATGTCATGGCGTTCTCGGAGGGCTTCCGGCTCGTGCCGGTGAACTTCCAGATCGTTCCCTGGCCGGGCTTGTAGCTGTTGTCCTTGTAGCCGAACCAGCCCATGTTCCAGAACCCACTGTAGAACGCACCGAACTGGTACTGGTACGCCATCGCTGCCCCGCCGCTCGAGCGGGACTGGTTCTGATCCTGTGCCGGTGCATTCTGCGGCGCGGGCGCAGGTTCACTCTGCGGCGCGGGAGCCGGCTTGGGGGCGATCTGCTTGCCCAGCGCGCCCGGGATGTCCAGGCTCACGCAGCCTGCCAGCAGGAACAGGCCCGCCGCCAGGAGCACCAGGCCTGCCTGCGCGAAAACGGAAATGCCTCTTTTTGATGTCACTCTTCGAACCTCCTCAATTTCCTGATTCAATTCTCCACGATGTCGTTCACCTTGTATATATCGCCTCCGACACGCGTTGACAAGATCATTCATTCCTTGCATGGAGGCGTTACTTCCTCTGAAATGCTATACTTATATCAATCTCCAAGGAGGGCACCCATGGACCTGGGACGCTTTCAGAATCTCGACATGATCGTGGTGTGCGGGCTGCCGGGATCGGGCAAGTCGCACTTCGCGGGCGCCCATTTCTCGGGCACGGGCCGGCTGCGCGTGAACAGGAAAGAGATACGGCGACTCCTCTTCGAGATGTCGCACTTCGGGCAGAAGTGGACGGAAAAGGACTTCGCCTCTTCAGACGAGTTCCTCGTGGGCCACGTGGAGAGAAAGATCATCGAGCATTTCCTGCAAGGTCACAAGAAGCTCCTGATCGACGACACCAGCATGTCCCGGGAATCCCGCAAACAGTACCTCGCCATTGCCCGACAAACGGGAAAGAGCATCGGCGCGATCTTCCTCGATGCTCCGGCCGCGCGCTGCCTCGAGCGGAACAGGTCCCGGGAGGATTCCGTCCCGGAGAGAGTCATCTCCAACCTCCAGGCGGAGAAGGAGCTTCCCGACGTCGCGGAGGGCTACAAGGAAGTCATGGTCGTGACTGGTTATTGAGCGGTCGTTTTCGATGGCGAAAGAGATCAGGAGTCTTCTCATCGTCGGCGCGGGAGCGGTGGGCGCCGCGGTCGCCGGCATCGTGGGGGACAGCGACCCGTCGGCCGTGAGCATCCTTGCCGGCGGCGAGCGGTTGAGGCGCTACCGACGGGAGGGTTTCCTGCTGAACGGCGCCCGCAGGGATTTTGCGCTTGTGTCCTCCGCCGATCGCAGCGAACCGGACCTTGTCATAGTCGCCGTGAAAAGCTATCAGCTTCCGGTGGCGATCGAGGACATGAGAAACCACGTCGGGCCCTCGACCCTCGTTCTTTCCCTTCTCAACGGCATATCCAGCGAGGACATGCTCTCCGCGGCATTCGGAAGGGACAGAGTTCCGCTTGCCATGATCCTGGGTATCGACGCGGTGCGGGAAGGCAATTCCACCCGATTTTCCGGAACGGGAAAAATCCACTTTGGTGACGCCGTCAATGTGAAGGGTTCATGGAGCGAGCGGGTCTCCCGCATTGCACGGTTTTTCGAACGAACGGGTGTTGCCTGTGTCGTCCCCGAGGACATGATCCGCAGCCTCTGGTACAAGTTCATGATCAACGTCGGGATCAACCAGGCCTCGGCCGTGCTGCGGGCTCCCTACGGCGTGTTCCAGAGCATGCCCGAAGCGAAGGAAGTCATGGAGTCGGCGATGAGGGAAACGGTGGCGCTTTCGAAGTCATTGGGAACGGGGCTGCGCGATGCGGACGTTGTCGCCTGGTACGACACCCTGATGAAGCTCGCGGCGGACGGAAAGACATCGATGCTGCAGGACGTGGAGGCGGGAAGGAAGACCGAGGTGGAAGCCTTTGCCGGGACGGTGATCGACCTGGGAGAGGCCGCCGGGATCGCCGTGCCGGTGAACAGGACGCTTTTCAATCTGATCCGTGCCATCGAGCGCGGGTACGGATGCGCGTGAACCCCGCCTAGGATTTCGCCATTCGAAGTCCCGACTGGTGTGCGTCTATGATCCGATCGGACAGGGCGTTGAAGGCGTCATCGATGGTGCAGCGCTCAGGATGTTTCTCGAACCATCGAACAGACTCTCGCACGCCTTCGGCGAAAGGAACCGTGGCCACGTAGCCGGGCACGAACTCCCTGATTTTCGTGTTGTCGAAAACGCCGCACTGGGCCTTGTCCCCGATCAGGTTCCCGAGATCCTCCGGGTTGAACACGGCGATGAAATCCGAAGCGACGTGCACGATGTCCGGCTTTGCCCCGGCCGCGTCGCCGATGAGCCCGTAGATCTGGTTCCAGGTCAGCACCTCGTCGGAGGTGATGTGAAATGCGTGGCCGATTGCCCGGATATTCCCCATCAGCCCGACGAAGCCCTTTGCGAGGTCGGAATTGTGCGTCATGGTCCAGAGCGAGGTGCCGTCTCCCGGCACGATGATCTTCTTTCCTTTCCGCATCCGATCGACCAGCGTCCAGGGGTGGTTCCAGCTTCCCACGGCCGCGGGGATCTGGGTAACCCCGTACGTCAGGGTCGGGCGCACGATCGTCACGGGGAAACTCTTCTCCCTGTACTCCCGCAGCAGCAGCTCCTCGCAGGCAATCTTGTCGCGGCTGTATTGCCAGTAGGGATTCGAAAGGGGCGTTGACTCCGTGATGAGGTAGTGCGTGGCCGGCTTCTGGTATGCGCTCGCCGAGCTGATGAAGATGAATTGGGCCGTGCGGCCGGAGAAGAGGGCAACGTCAGCAGCCGCCTGCTCGGGCGTGTACGCAATCCAGTCCACCACGACGTCGAACGTCTGACTCTTCAGTGCCTCGCGCGCTGCTTTCAGATCCCGGTGGTCGGCGACGATCTGCTTCGCGCCTCGGGGGAAAAACTCTCCGCGCTGCCCGCGGTTCAAGAGCGAAAGCTCAATGCCACGCTCGACCGCGAGCCGGGACACGGCTGAGCTGATCGACCCGGTACCCCCGATGAACAGTGCTTTCATGCCCCGAGAATAGCAGAAGCGGGGGTGAGAAAGCAATTGACGGGCCGGCGCGGCGCGGGTACGCTTCGGACATGGAGAAGGAACGCCCGCGCGAAGCCGGGGCGGTCACGGAGTACCGTGACCGCCCGAATGTCACGGAGTACCGTGACCGCCCGAATGTCACGGAGTACCGTGACCGCGTCGATACCATCCGCGAGGTCTTCAGCTATCTCAAGCAGTTCCGCGGCACGACATTCGTGGTGCGCATTGACAACGTGGTGCTGGAGGACCCGCTCTTTTCCATTGTCGTGAAGGATCTCTCTCTTCTGCACGAAGCGGGAATCAGGATCGCCCTCGTGCCCAGCGCCAAGGAGCGCATCGACGAGATCCTCCGGACCTACGAGGTGCCGTACACCGTCATCAACGGGGTGCGGGTGACCAGCGAGGAAGCAATCCCCTTCATCAAGATGGCGGCATTCGACGTCTCCAACCGGGTCATGACCATGCTCTCCGCGAACGGGATGACGGCGGTCATCGGCAACTGGGTACGCGCGCGCGGCATCGGCGTCATCGAAGGGGTGGACTACCAGAGCGCGGGACTGGTGGAGAGCGTCCGCGTGGACTCCGTACGAAAGGTCCTGGACGACGGAGTGGTGCCCATTTTCCCCTGCATCGGGTGGAGCTCGGTCGGAACGCCGTACAACATCTCATCAAACGAGCTCGCCGTCGTCGTCGCGACGAGCGTCGCCGCGGAGAAGCTGGAGCAGTTGCGCGCNNCGAGCGTCGCCGCGGAGAAGCTGATCTTCCTGACGGCGCGCGCGGGATTTGCCGCGGACGCCTTCACGGTTCCTGAGACAATCCCCGTCGCTCCCGGGGGAAGGCTCGCCAACTTCAGCCTCCCGGATCTCGATGCGTTCTTTGCCGCCAACCCCGGGCGGGACTCGGACCTGGAGCTTCTCCAGCGCGCACGCCGTGCCTGCGCGGGCGGCGTGGAACGCGTGCATATCCTGGACGGCCGCAATGAGGGGGTGATTCTCAAGGAGACGTTCTC
>PMZS01000035.1 GCA_003170115.1 Spirochaetaceae bacterium | reverse complement strand
TTCGGAAGCTCGAGCCTGGTGCCCGCGGCAAGTTTTGCCTTCATGTCCTCGACGGAGACCAGGGAGAAACCGGGAGCTTCCCTGTTCGAGGCAACGAGCTCGAACACCTTGAGCGAGGGCAAGGCATTGCCGTGGAAGGCGAAGAGGGCCTGGTTTTCCCAGACTTCGCCGCCGACCGGGTCGCCGGCCTTGGACAGAACTCGACCGCCGTCGACGACGTCCTCGCGATTCACCGGATCGTTCCAAATGCGCAGCCTCGTCCAGTTGATGCCGCCCGACTTGAGGATCGCGAAGCAGTCGCCAGCCTTTCGCTTCTCGTCGAAAAAGGCGGCACCCGAGGACTCGAGCCGGGGCGCGCCCACGCGCAGAACACAACGAGGGAAATGAGAGCAAGGAGATTGCGTTTCATGGAGCTTTGCCTCCAAGCTCTATTAGAAACCTCTTTTTATTCTGAGTAATATTGGACGGATTTTTATGTGCCACGGGAGGCCCAGGGCTTTTGAGAACCGCGACTGTCGCGTCGCGACTCGGTCAAATAAAAAGGCCTGGCAACGACCTACTCTCCCNNTAGTCACCAGGCAATAATCGACTAATGGAGCGCCGCTCGGGCGGGTCGCGTGCTTCGCTGCAAGTCCTCGGCGAGCGGTCTGCGCAGCGGCAAGTGCTGCCTGTGTGCCCAGATGCCTCGGCTCAATGCAGCGCCTGCGGGCTTTCCGCTTCGCCCGCTCACGCGCACGATTTCGGTCGCTTCTGAACTCAGCCCGCGAAGAAACCTGCGAAAGCGAAGTGCAATGACAACTCCTGCACGAAGCCTGGGGGAGCTCCATGCAGAAAACAAAAGGCTTGACATTTTTATCCACTTGACTAATTAATTAGTCAAGTGGATAATTCTTAGTCAAAGGAGACAATCTATGAAGCGCCTTCTACTCCTCACCGTGGTCGCCCTGCTGGCTAATGGCTCTGCTGCCACCGGACTGTTCGCCGAAACGAGAGCCGACGAAATAGTCAAAGCCACCCTCAACCGGAAGACACCTGGCGACACCATCGCCACGTCCACCATGACAATCACCGACAGGACTGGCGTCACGAAGATCCGCAAGCTCAAGACAGTCTCGAAAGAGACCGCCGGAGGTACCAGAGCCTACATCGAGTTCGTCGAACCTGCCGACGTCAATGGCACCAAGTTCCTGACCGTCTCGAAGCAGGGCGCCGAGACCGACCAACGGCTCTACCTTCCCGCCCTCAAGAAAGTCCGCAAGATCTCCAGCTCCAGCAAGGATGCGGATTTCCTCGGTTCGGATCTCTGCTATTTCGACATGGAAAAGCGTTACTTCGAGGACGGCACGTACACCCTCCTCTCCGACAGTGAGACCCTTCCCGAACCCGCCTTCTCCGGCATGACGTTTGCCAAAATCAGCACGACTTTCAAGGCCCCCAATGCTCCCTATTCCAAGACCATTGCGTGGATCAATCTGGCCGACAATATCCCCTACAAGACCGAGTGTTACGACAAGAAAGACGACGCGCTGCTCAAAACCATCACGATCGACGAGGTGAAGACCATCAAGGGCTATGCCATGATGACCAAGACCACAATCGTCAACCACAAGAAGGGCTCCAGGACGGTACTGTCCCTCGCTGACATCGCGGTCGATACGGGTGTCAAGGACAGCGAAGTCAGCCTCAAGCGGCTCGAGCAATAGGGAACGCGGAACCATGAAGCGATTCCTTTGTGCTGCGATGATCGCCGTCCTCCCGCTCTGCGGTTTTGCCTTCGGGCAGGACTCCGCGTCAGACGAGGCATCCCCGAAGACCTTTTCACTGAACCTCAGCGGTGGCCATGAGTTCATCTACCGGCTCCCCGCGGGAAGCGAGTCATGGGACACGGGGTACGACGGAGAGATGAAGACCCCCCGATTCCGGAACGAGGTCGGTATCGATGTAAAGGAAGGCCAGGTTGTCCTGGCGAGCCATTGGCAGATCGACAGCTTTCTCGACCTGAATGGGAACCCGACGGACCAGTGGTCAACCTCGACTCGTGTGCGGAACCTCGAGAACTATCTGGCCTGGAATCCCGAAGCCTTCCGGCTGGCCTTCGGCTATCAGATTTACAGCTGGGGTGTGGCGGACGGTCGCAATCCCACCGACAACCTCAATCCCCGAGACTACACAACAATGGAGGGAAACAAAGATCACAAGATCCCCATTCTGTCGGCCAGTGCCAATTGGTATCCCACGGAGGAGATCTCGGTCGAGACTGTACTCGTTCCCCAGGTCGTGAACAGCATCCTGCCCCTGGATTACCAGGCCCGCCTGAGCTCCTACGGATTCGCCACGACCTACGCGTCAGTTGAGAACAAGCCCGGGGATTTCATCGGCGGCGGCAAGGTCAACTACCGGTCTCAGGCTGCCGACTTTTCGGTGAGCTACTTGTACGACTGGGACCAGATGTACACCCCGGTTATCAGCAATGCGACCTTGCCGGGAGGAGCCGACATCGAACTTGAACGCAAACGCGTCCACAGGTTCGGCGCTGATGCAAAGACGACCATCGACCGCTTCGGTCTCTGGGCTGAAGGTTGCTACACCCTGACGGGCAACCGCGACATCTCGGACTACTCCGAACGATTGTCCCGATTCGACTACACCCTGGGAGGCGACTTCAGCTATGGCCCTCAGGACGACTACTATCTGAACCTGCAATACACGGGCACGATCATTCCTGGATTCGACGCGTCGAAGAACACCGAGTCGGTGGCCCAGACCTACTATGAAAAGATGCTGGTGGCCTCTCTGGCAGGAGAGCGCGAGGCCATTGTCCAGGGCATCACGTGGAATGCCCANNGACTCGTTCCACATCACCGCCGGCGCAATTCTCAACTACGCCTGGATCAAAAAAGCGGGCGAGCACGTCACCCTCGACACGACCCAGGATTCGCTCGGGATCTACACCCCCTCCAACCATTTCTTCGTCGCCGTTTCCTACAAATGGAACTTCGCGCAGAACAAATAAAGGATGCACACCACCATGGATACCCTTCTTCAAAAGAGCGCCCGGATCTACCGAAAACCGTGGCTCCTCCTGATTCTCACCCTGGCAGTCACCGTCTTTTTTGCCTTCGGGGCCCGTCTGATCAAAATCGACAACGACGTGAAATCGATGCTGCCCAAGACCGATCGGGTCAGGATGATCACCGAGCTCTATGACAAGGAAGACAACTTCGGCTCCAGCAACGCCGCCCTCATCGGAATCCAGGCCAGGGATATCTTCAACCTGGAGACGCTGACCTATATCAAGAAGGTCAAGGACCAGGTCGAGAGCCTCAACAGGAGCCTTCCCGTCCGGCAGATGGCCGCCCTGCTCAAGCTCACGCCCGAGGAGTCCTCGAAAGTCCTGGATGGCGTGCGGACAGTGGGCATCAACGACATGAACTACCAGGACTCCCTCGTGAAGCTCATCCGGTCCTCTGAAGACCTGCAGAAGAGGTTCGGCTGGGACAAGGGCTTTTCCGACAAGGTGGCGGGCAGCGCCGCCAAGGTCAGTGCAGAAAAGCTTTTCGCCGCCTACGACGCCCCGCTGGGCAAGGTCCAGAGTCTCGTCAACGGGGACTACATCGCTTTCGAGGACGACGCCCTGGTCTCGAAGAAGCTCATCGCGAACGAGGAGCTGACCCCCGAGAACATCGCGGGACTCAAAGAACGGATTTCAAGCTGGGACACCTACGAAGGAACCATGGTCTCCAAGGATCGCTCCCTGACGGCCATCACGATCATCATCAAGACCGAGGACAAGGACGTCAAAGCCCTCTTCAACGCGGCACTGCTGCAGATCACCAAGGAGCCGCCGGCGGGCATCCAGGTCTTCGTGGCCGGGGAGTCCGTCATCACCGATCACCTGGGCACTGCACAGGCCCAGGACATGCCCTTCCTCACCCCCCTGATCGGAATCGTCATCATGGTCGTCCTCTTCCTGTGCTTCAAGACCATCCAGGGCATCGTCTTTCCGCTGCTGAGCACCGTCATCGCCGTCATCTGGACATTCGGGCTCATGGGCTACCTCGGCGTCCCCCTGACCGTCCTCAGCTCCACGATCCCGGTGCTGCTCATGGCCATCGTCTCCGCCTACGGAATCCACCAGATGAACCACTACTATGAGGACCCGCAACTCAACAAGTTCGACGTCCTCCACCACAACGCCAGGAGCGTCGGCCTCGCCATCCTGCTTTCAGGCCTCACGGTCATGATCGGATTCGGCTCGATGCTGGCCCTCGACTTCATTCCCATCCGCGACTTCGGCCTTTTCACCGCCTTCGGCGACATGGTCGGCGTCCTGGCGGCCCTCTACATCCTGCCCGCCTTCCTTATGGTCGGGAAAAAGGAAAAGAAGGCCAGGAAGTACATCCCGGAGGATGAAAAGACCGATCTCATCTCGAAGCTCCTGTGGCTCACCAAGGGGCTGGGAAAAGCCCACCCCGGCCGGATGCTCATCGTCACAGGCATCGTCGCCCTGATCCTCCTGGGAGGATCGACCCTGGTCAGGTCGGACATGGACCTCGTCAAGTTCTTCCCTCGGAACGACTCGATCAGAATCTCCGACAGGGTCCTGAACGAGAAAATGGCAGGAACGAAAAGCCTGGCGGTTATCCTCGACTCCGACCTGCGGGATCCCGTCACCCGCACGGGCAACCCCGACAGCGTTATCGACCTGGCCACCCCCGAGGTCCTCAAGAAGGTGGATCAGTTCGCCGTCGACGTCAAAGCCCGATTTCCCAATGTCCAAAAGGTCACGTCGTACGCTGACGTCCTGAAGAAGATGAACCAGGAGATGAACGGTGGAGACCCGGCGTTCTACGTGATCCCCGACGACCCAGCCCTCATCGGCCAGTACATGGTGATCTTCTCGGGCGATACCAAGACCCTGCTGACGACCAACCATGACAAGCTGCGAATCATGCTCAGCATGAACCAGGGCAGCATTGAGGACATTCACAGGATTGCCCTCTATGCCGAGTCGTACTTCAGCAAGGACTTCCTCGACAAAAACCACCTCCAGGCACAGATCGCCGGGGCGGAACACATTTCGTACATGGCAAACAAGACTCTCCTCAAGGGAACCATGGAAAGCATTTTCGCCTGCACCATCATCGTGTTCATCCTGCTGCTGCTGGTCCTGCGCAACTTCTGGATGAGTGTCATCGCCATCGTGCCCATATTCCTGTGCCTCGTGGTCAATTTCGGGTACCTGGGTTTTTCAGGAACCGAGCTGAACACCGGGACGGCTCTCGTGTCCTCCATCGGTATCGGAATCGGCGTCGACTTCTCGATTCACTTCATCACGTGGTATCGCAGAGAGCTTCTGGTCGATCGGGACGTCCTGGCGGCTGTGGACCGGACGATCCTCCACAAAGGCCGGGCGATCCTGTACAACCTGATCGTCATCGTCGGCGGATTCCTGGTCCTTCTGGGCTCCAGGATGGGGCCCATGCAGGACTTCGGCCTGCTGACTGCCCTCTGCCTCACGGTCACCGCCGTGGGAGCCCTGGTGGTTGTTCCCGCCATCCTCAGGCTGTTGGCCAAAAAGAACCACCAGTTCCTCTATCTGGGAGTATCGAAGGCCGATAAGTCTGCCCTCCTGACCGAATAGACGGGACGGCTTCACTCGACAGCCCGGGATTCCGATGCTATCGTAGCGGAGGATCCCGGGCTCATCGGAGGCCGGGCGACGGGAGGTTTCGGTGGATAAGCCGCACGGAAAAGACGCCGTCATCAAGGCCATCATCGA
>PMZS01000137.1:9872-11825 GCA_003170115.1 Spirochaetaceae bacterium | reverse complement strand
GCCTCGACCTTGCCGACGAGGTCCGCGCCGACGTCCGCCGCCTTGGTGTAGATTCCGCCACCCACCCTCATGAACAGGGCGAGAAGCGTTCCACCGAAGCCGAAGCCCAGGAGCGCGTCAGGAGCCGACATGCCCATGTAGATGAAGATTGTCGTGCCGCCCAGGAGCCCGAGGCCGTCGGTGAGCATGCCCGTGATCGTGCCCGAGCGGTAGGCGATTTTCAGCGCGTCTGCGAAACTCGTGCGGGCCGCGGAAGCCACGCGCACGTTGCCCTGGACCGCCATGCGCATGCCGAACTGGCCGACGAGCAGTGAGAAGACCGAGCCCAGGATGAACGCAATGGCCCGTGCGATGCCGATGTACAGCCGCACCTGGGCCTCGGTGGCCCCGGGGAACCGGGCCGTGGCCGCTTCGGACGGGGTCACGACGTACACGGAAAAGAAGAGGACGACCGTCAGGAGGAGGATCAGGGGGATGATGGTCTTCAACTGGCGTCCCAGGTAGGCATCCGCGCCTTCACGGATGGCGTCCCAGACGACCTTCATCTGCGGCGTGCCGGTGTCGTACCCGAGCACCTGCCGGCGGAGCAGGAGGGCGTACAGGAGCCCGATGAGGGCAATCCCCAAGACCACCCAGAGGGCCACGGTTTCGAACACCGTTGCGTTGAGAAGGTGTGACATGCGATTCCTCCCGTCGGTGCCGCATCGGCGGCCGAGAATGACGCATCCGCGCGGTCGGCAGGTGCGGTTACCAGGTTTCTTCCAGGCGCAGATTGAGGGAAAAGGTGAACTGAAACCCGGCGTAGGCTATTCCAACTGAAAAAGTGTGTCAAGCGCGTTTTTCTTGACATGTGCGCCGGGAGGACGTATGATGGGCGCCGTTCCCAATTTCCCCGAATGGATCGACGGAGTAAGGCACTGGCGGGAACCGTATTCAACCCTGCGCAGTGACGCAAGAAAGTATCCCCGCAAGGAGGGTTTCTGTATGGTCATACAGACTCTCGTCCTGTCCGCGACCCTCATATGCGCCCTCCAGGCGATCCGCGCCCCGCGGCTTCTCGTCTCCGCGCTCTGGCTTGCCGGTTGCAGCGCCCTGCTCGCTTTCTCCATCGCCCTGCTCGGCGCGCCCGAGGTGGGAGTGGTGGAGCTGTCGGTCGGCGCGGGACTGGTCACGGTCATCTTCGTCTTCGCCATAAGCGTGGCAGGGGAAGAGACGATCGGCCTGACCAGCGTCGTCCCCAGGCCCGTCGCCTGGGCGCTGATAGGCATTTTCCTCTTCCTGCTGGCCTGGCTCACCCTGCCGGGGCTCGTGTCCCCCGCCCTGCCCCGGGATGCACTCCCATTCCTTCGGGCCCTCTGGGATGAGCGCAGCCTGGACACGGTGCTCCAGGTGGCGCTGATCTTCAGCGGTGTGCTGGGCTCGCTCGGGCTCCTGGCGGAGCGCAGCGACTCCGGGCACACCCCACCGAAGGCTGGCGGAGAAAGGGCATCAACATGAGCAATGATGCGTGGACCATCGCCATGGCGGCTGTGCTGGGCCTGGTGGCCATCGGGATCTACGGCATGCTGATCGTGCGCAACCTCATCAAGGTGGTCGTTGCCCTGCAGATTTTCGCCAAGGGAACGATCCTTGTCATGGTCGCGGCGGGCGGCATCTCGGGAAAGCCGGCCGTCGGGCAGAGCCTCGCCATCACAGTGATCGTGGCCGACACCGTGGTCACCGTCATGGCCCTTGCCCTGGCGATCCAGGTCCGCCGCTGGTGCGGGACCCTGGACACCCGGGTCATCTCCCGGCTGCGGAGGTAGTCACATGTCACCAGGAGTGACCGGCATCCAGGTGTCCTGGCTGCTGCCCCTGACGGTCTTCGTTCCCTGGCTGGGCGCCCTCGTCGTCCTCGCGGCGGGCCGGGCGGGCAGGCTCCGCACGGGGCTTGCCATTGCCTTTGCCGCCGCG
>PMZS01000137.1:0-9821 GCA_003170115.1 Spirochaetaceae bacterium | reverse complement strand
CCGTGGTCTTCTCCGTGGACTACTTGCGGGGCGAAGAAGGCCAGGGCCGTTACTATGCGCTGGTGCTCTTCTTCATCGGCGCGATGGTCGGCCTCGTGCTCTCGGCAAACCTGTTGATGGTGGTCATATTCTGGGAGATCACGGCGCTGTGCTCGTGGGCCCTCATCTCGTTCAACAACGATGACCCCAAGGCCGTCGCGGGCGGTATCAAGGCCCTCATTGTCACCGGACTGGGGGGCGTCGGTCTTCTTGCCGGTTCGCTGGCCATCTACGCGCAGGTCGGGAGCTTCGACATCCCCACGTTCATGGCCCGGGCGAATGGATTTCCCCCCCGGCTGCTCGCGTGGATCGGATTTGGATTCCTCGCGGCGGCGGCGGCAAAGTCGGCCCAGTTCCCCTTCCAGACCTGGCTCCCCGACGCGATGGAGGCCCCCACTCCGATCTCCGCGCTCATTCATGCAGCGACAATGGTCAACGCGGGCGTCTATCTCCTCGCGCGGTTCTCTCCGGTCTTCAGCGGCGTTCCGGGGTGGAGCCTCTCCGTGCTGGCCGTGGGCGCTGTCTCGGCCTTCATCGCCGCGACAATGGCGGCGGTCGCGAATGACCTCAAACGCGTGCTCGCGTGGTCCACGGTGAGTCAGCTCGGCTTCATGGTCTATGCCATTGGTGCCGGGGCTGTCTTCCAGAGCCAGTTCCACCTCCTGAGCCATTCCGTGTTCAAGGCGCTGCTTTTCCTGGCGGCGGGCGCGGTGATCCACTCGGTGGGCACCCGTGACATGCGAAGCATGGGCGGCCTCTCCCGGAAGATGCCGCTCACGTGTGCAGTGTTCATCATCGGGTCACTCGCGCTGGCCGGCATCCCGCCGGTCAACGGGTTCTGGAGCAAGGAGATGATTCTCGGAGCCGGGCTCACGCGCGGCCCCTTCTGGGCGTATATCATCATGCTCGTCACCGTCGGACTCACGGCCCTGTACACACTGCGGTGCGTATGGATGGTGTTCTTCGCGCCTGCCGAGGATCGGCATGTCCACGAGGCGGGACCCGCGATGAAAGTCGCCCTCATTCCGCTTGCCATTGGCAGCCTGGTCACGTGGCTGCTCGCCGGACCGTTCCAGGCATTGTTGGAGCGTACCCTCCCGCTTCATTTCCCGGCCGCCGTTGCCGATTCCGGGGGCCTGAAGGGGACCTGGGCGATCGCCTCAGAGGTTCTCACTGCCCCATCCACCTGGATCGCTCTTGGTGTGGTGGCGCTCGGCGCCTTCCTCTGGACCGTCCGCTCGCCGTTCAAGGGAATTGGGGCACGCCTGCGACCCGTGCGCCGGGCAGCAGAGGCGGGATATGGCTTCGAGGCAATAAACCGCGGAATCATGAGAGGCGTACAAGGGATGGGGGAAGGACTGCGCTCCACGCAGTCGGGTCTTCTGAACTGGAACGTCGCGGCGATCGTGATGGCGGTGATCGCCGTCCTGTGCGCCGTGTGGCTGGTTGCCGGGCAGGGAGGCTGACATGATCTCACAGTGGCCCTCCTGGATCTGGATGATCGCCCTTCCCATCGTCACCTCGCCTTTCATCTACCTGCTGGGCAGGCTCTTTCAAAGGGCGCGGGACGCATCCGAGCTGAAGCAGCGTCTCCAGGGGCGGGCTCAACGCAAGCCCTGGAGGGCGAATCCCGTGCGATGGGTGAGCCTGGCGGTCATGCTCGCCTCGTGCGTGCCTTTTGTCGCCGCGTGGCGCGAGCTGGCGGACGGGGCCTCCCTCCAGTTCACCGTGGGAATCGTCGCGCTGAAGTTCGACGGCATCAGCCTCCTCCTCTCCGCGGCGGTTCTGGTGCTCGGCGTCCTGGTCTCGATATTCTCGGGCCCGTACATCGGGCACGAGAGCGGACAGGAAAAATACCACGCTCTGCTGAACGCGATGATCGGAGCCATGCTCGGGCTGGGCTGCGCCGCCGACCTTTTCAACCTCTGGGTCTGGTTCGAGACGGCCGCGATCGCCTCGTACATGCTCGTCGCCTACCACTCGGACCGGGCCGCGAGCCTCGAGGCGGGCATGAAGTATCTCGTGCAGAACTCGGTGGGGTCGATGCTCGTGCTCATCGGCATCGGGCTGGTCTTCTCCCAGACCGGCACCCTGAACCTTGCCCAGCTTCGCACGGCTATCGCTGCCGGCACCGGATCCCGTCCCCTGCTCCTCGCCTCGGGCGCGCTGTTCTGCGTCGGCTTCGGCGTGAAGATCGCGATGGTTCCGATGCACACGTGGCTTCCGGACGCTCACTCGCAGGCGCCCAGCGGAATCAGCGCCATGCTCTCGGGAGTCGTGATCGAAACCGGCCTCGTCGCGCTCCTGCGCGCCCTGTCCGTCCTGGCGGACCTCTCCTCGGCCTGGGGCGCGATCCTGCTCGCCTTCGGCGCGGTGAACATGATCGTGGGGAACCTGCTCGCCCTGCGGCAGACACAGGTGAAACGTCTCCTTGCCTTCTCCAGTCTCACCCACGTCGGGTACATGCTGCTGGGACTCGGGTTCGCCGTGTCGTTCGGCCAACTTGAAGGTGCGCAGGGCGGCGTGTTCCACCTGCTCACCCATGCGGCCATGAAGGGGCTCGCCTTTCTCGCGGCCGGCAGCCTCCTTTTCGCGCTGCGCGTGGCGCGCGGCGACTCCGGTCCCCTGGAAGCGGCGGATCTCGCCGGCGCGGCACGCCGGTACCCGGTCACCGCCCTCGCCCTCACCGTCGCCCTGCTGGGACTCGGCGGCCTGCCCCCCCTGGGAGGGTTCATGTCAAAGTGGCAGATCTTCGCCTCGGGGGTCCGGACCGGCAGCCCTGTCGCCATCGCCCTGGTCGTCTTTGCCGTGCTGAACAGCCTTCTCTCCCTGGCGTATTACGCGCCCCTGGTGAGCATGATGTACCGCAAGGCTCCGTCGGATGTGGTCACTTCGGGTGCGGCCATTCCCACCGGCATGACCGTCCCCCTGGTGCTGCTTGTCCTCGTCGTCGTGGCCCTCGGCGTGTGGCCGGCGCTGGCGAACGGACTGACCGTCCCGGCCGGGCAGGTGGTGCTATCCATCTTCTCGAGGCAGGGAGGGATGTGAGATGCAGTTTATCCTGACGCCGCCCGTTGCCTTCGGGGTGTATGCCCTGCTCATGGGGATCCTCCTGGCCGCCTCCTGGGGCGTCGCCGCCCGGGGCGCACCGAATGAAACGAAGACGAGCACGTACGGCAGCGGCGAGAAAGCGCAAGCGGGCATCGCCACTCCGGGGTACCGCCCATTCTTCATGGTGGCGTTCTTCTTCGCAATCCTGCACCTGGGAGTGCTGATCGTGGGAAGCGGGGGATTCACCCCGGTCACCGGCATCTACATTCTCGGCCTTATCTTCTCCCTGGTGGCGCTGGGGCTGGGGTGAGCGGAAGGGGGATCGCGTGGCGCAATCAACGCTGAAGGGTATTCCCAGGGCGCTGCGGGGAGCACTGGACAAGGTGGCGCTCTGGTCGCGCATCAACTCGCCCTGGCTCGTGCATTTCAACAGCGGGTCGTGCAACGGGTGCGACATCGAGATACTGGCCACCCTGGCCCCCCGGTACGACCTGGAGCGCTTCGGCGTGAAGCTCCAGGGCTCCCCCCGGCACGCGGACGTGCTGATCTGCACGGGGCCCGTGACCCGGCTGGCCAGGGAGAGGCTCCTGCGCACCTACGAGCAGATGCCGGTGCCGAAGTTCGTGGTTGCGGTGGGCTCATGCAGCATCACCGGCGGCGCCTTCCACGGGTGCTACAACATCGTGGGCGACATCGGCGACGTGATTCCCGTGGACGTCTACGTGCCCGGTTGCCCCCCGCGACCCGAAGCGATCATCGACGGGGTGGTGCAGCTGCTGACGAAGTTGAAGGGGGGCGCCCCGGCAAAGGCTCCCGAGGCGGACGCCCGCCTGGGAGGTGGGTCATGAGCGTCGAGACTGATTTCCTCCGCATCCAGGGGAGCGTCGCACCATGGGTCTCGGGAAGCCGCACGGCCGAAAACCGGCTGGACATGGACACGAGCGCCGAGCGCCTTGTCCCCGCGGTCACCGCCCTCCGGTCGTTGAGCTGGGGCTACCTTTCGGCGATCACCGGTTTCGATTCCGGCACCGCGGCGCCCTCCGACGGGCACATCGAGCTGCTCTACCACTTCTGCAATGGCCCCGCGGTGGCGACCTTCCGCGTGAAGGTGCCGCGGGAAGACCCCTCCGTGCCGAGCATCGGCCCGCTGGTGCCCTCCGCGGTGATGTACGAGCGCGAGCTTGCGGAAACCATGGGTGTGAAAGTCGCCGGCCTTCCGAAGAAGAGGCAGTTCCTGTCAGACGACTGGCCTGAGAACGTATACCCCTTGCGGAAGGATTTCACGATGGAATCCGCCGCCGCGACCCGGGAGGTTGGCCCCGCCGTCGGCAGCGAAGAAGCCCCGGGAACCTTCATCATCCCGATAGGTCCCCAGCATCCGGCGCTGAAGGAGCCCGGCCACTTCGAGCTCGCCGTGGACGGGGAGATCGTCACTCACGCGGACATCCGGTTGGGATACGTGCACCGCGGCATAGAAAAGGGCGCCGAGGACCGCTCGTGGGTGCACAACATCTACCTCATGGAGCGCATCTGCGGGATCTGCTCGCACATCCACGCCACCGCATACGTGCTGGGCGTGGAGTCGCTGTCCGGCGTCGCGGTGCCTCCGCGCGCCCAGACAGTGCGGACCATCTTCTGCGAGATGGAACGGATTCACAGTCACCTGCTGTGGCTGGGAGTCGCCGCGCACCAGGCCGGTTTTGACACCCTGTTCATGTACAGCTGGCGTGACCGGGAGACGATCATGGACCTCCTGGAAGAGCTGTCGGGCAACAGGGTGAACTATTCAGTGAACCTCCTTGGTGGGGTGAAGTACGACATCGACGGGAAGGCCGCTGACTCCGTCCGGCGCGGCCTGGATTTCCTCGAAAGGCGGACGACGCATTACCTGAAAATCGTGACGACCGACGAGAGCTTCCTCCGCCGTACGCGCGGGGTGGGCGCGATCACTTTCGACCAGGCGAACCTGCTCGGCACGATCGGCCCGACGGCGCGCGCGTCCGGCGTCTCCCGTGACCTTCGCGTCGAGGCTCCGTACATGGCCTACCGGGATTTCCCGGTCCGCCCTGTCCTGGACTCGCGATGCGACCTGGAAGCCCGGTTCGTCGTGAGGATCAACGAGCTTTTCGAATCCTACCGGCTGATCCGTGAAATGCTGGACCACATGCCGGCCGGCGAGCTTGCGGTGCCGGCCCCTCGGAAAGTTCCGGAGGGAGAGGTCATCAGCCGGGTGGAGGCGCCGCGCGGTGAGCTGTTCTACTACATCCGGAGCACGGGAGGCGTGAAGCCGGACCGCGTGAAGGTGCGTACGCCCAGCCTCTGCAACTGGGCGGCGGTCCTGAGTGTTGCGGTGGGGCACAAGCTCGCCGATATCCCCATGATCATGGTGGGCATCGACCCCTGCTTCTCCTGCAATGACCGCTCGATCACGCTGCGGCGGAGAGGGAGCGCGGAGAGCTGGTCGTGGGAGGACTTGCGCGCATACGGAATCTCGTACTATGCGGGAGGCGGAGCATGAGCGTCGTGCTCGCGCTGGTCGCGCTCGTGCTCTTCCCGGGAGGCCTCTTCGTGATATTCGGAAGCCTCGCGTTCGAATACGCGGATCGCAAGCTCGTGGCCCGATTCCAGAACAGGGTGGGCCCGCGGTGGTTCCAACCCCTCGCCGACCTTGTAAAGCTCCTCGTCAAGGAGGAGATCGTTCCGGTGGGCGTGAACCGGGGCCTGTTCAACGGCCTGCCTCTTGCCGCCCTTGCGGCATCGCTCACCGCCGCACTGTATGTGCCCATGGCAGGGATTGCCCCCGCGTGGGGATTCCGCGGCGACCTGGTGGTGACCGTGTACCTCCTGATGATGATGACCCTCTGCATCGGCCTCGCGGGTGCCAACACGCAGGACCGTTTCTCACTGATCGGCTCCACGCGCGCCCTGACCCAGCTGTTCTCCTACGAGGCACCTTTCCTGCTTGCCCTGTTGGGCCCTTCGATCGCGGCCGGTACCTGGCGCATCTCCGAGGTCAATGGGTACGCTCGCGAGCACATCTGGATGATCGTCACGCAGCCCCTGGGGTTCCTGGTGGCATTGATCGGCCTGATGGGGAAGCTTGAGCTGCCGCCGTTCGATGCGCCGGAGGCGGAAACGGAGATCGTCTCCGGAGCGCTCACAGAGTACAGCGGCAGGGGACTTGCGTTCTTCCACCTCGGCCGGGACGTGGAGCTGCTCGTGGGGCTCACACTCATCTCGGCCTTCTACCTCGGAGGGCTCGGAAACCCCCTGCACTTCATCCTGAAGACCCTCGTCCTGCTGTTCGTGACCGCGGGGCTGCAGTCCCTTTTCGCGCGTCTCCGAATCGATCAGACGGTGGGCCTCTGGTGGCGCGCCGGGGCGGTGCTCGCCCTGGTGCAGCTGCTCCTGCTCATCGTCCTGAAAATCCTGGGGGTCCGCCTGTGAAAATCGCCTCCATGCTGAACGACGTGTTCGTCTCCCTCTTCAAGCGTCCCTTCACGGAGCGCTACCCGTACGCGGTGAAGCCCGCCCCGGATCGGCTGCGGGGCAAGCTCCTCTGGGACGAGTCGAAGTGCGATGGGTGCAAGCTGTGCGTGCGCGATTGCCCGGCGAAGGCCATCGAGATCGAGGTGGTCGACCGCGCCGCGAAGAAGTACCTCTACCACTACCGCATCGACAGGTGCATCTACTGCGCCCAGTGCGTGGAAAGCTGCAAGGAAGGCGCCCTCACAATGTCCAACACCCTCTATCACCTGGCCTCCGCGGACAAGGCGGCCTTCACCGAGATCTACGGCGCCAAGGGCACGGGTGCATGCAGCGAAGAAGCGGCTGAGAAATGAGCCCGCCGGCAGGACAGCGAATGCCCGTGCTTTTCATCGGCCACGGCAGCCCGATGAACGCGGTCGAGGACAATCAATTTTCGCGCGGCTGGAAGGAGATCGCGCGGAAACTGCCCCGTCCCTCAACGATCCTTTGCATCTCCGCTCACTGGGAAACGGCTGGTTCCCTGGTGACAGGACTGGACCAGCCACCGACGATCCACGATTTCAGCGGATTTCCGAAAGCTCTGTACGACGTGCGGTACCCCGCGCCGGGCAGCCAGAGACTCGCGCAGGAAATCACCAGCGCGGTGAAGAAGGTGGCGATCGGAATCGACCGGGAGTGGGGACTGGATCACGGGTGCTGGAGCGTTCTGCGGCAGATGTATCCGCATGCCGACGTTCCCGTGGTCCAGCTCAGCCTGGACGGCGGCGCGCCAGCGCGTCATCACTACGAGCTGGGGCAGGAGCTTGCGCCGCTGCGCGACAAGGGCGTCCTGATCCTGGCCAGCGGCAACCTCGTCCACAACCTCGGCCGCGTCTCACTCCCGCCGCGCGGCGACTTCAACACCCCGTTCGGGCTTCCATGGGCACTGGAGGCGAGCGATCTCTTCAAGACGCTCATCGACGGAGATCGCCACGATGAGCTGATCGACTATCACTCGCTGGGACACGCGGTCCAGTTCGCCGTGCCGACACCCGAGCACTACCTGCCCCTCCTCTACGCCCTCGCGCTGAAGGGCAAGGACGAGTCGATCAGCCTGTTCAACGATGAGGCGGTTGCGGGGTCCCTCACCATGACGTCGCTCCTCATTCAGTAGTTCTCCGCGGGAGCCTTCCCTTGCCTTGAAACTCCGGTGCCCCGGAGTGTACAATGGCCTTACACGTTCTGGCTGCTCAAGGAGTTATCGATGTTTGCCGGAAAAACGCTTCTGCAGATCCTCTCCATGGGTGGATTCACGATGTACATCCTCCTTTTCTGTTCCGTGCTCTCCCTTGGAGTGATAATCGACAGGCTCGTGAGCTACGGGAAGAAGTCCCGGGTGAAACGCCCCGTGTTCATGGACAGGATCAGGGACGAGCTGCGCCGCAAGGACATGGAAAGGGCGCTGGAGATCTGCCGGGACACGGAGGCGCCTTTCGCCAAGGTGGTCCAGGCGGGCCTGGAAAAGGCCGGCAGGACCGAAAAGACCGTGACGGGCGTCATGGAACGCCAGATCGCAATAGAGGAAGGCAAGCTGGAACGTCTCACGAGCATTGTCGCCACGATCGGCAATATCGCCGTCTATATCGGGCTGTTCGGGACCGTCCTGGGGATCATCAGGGCGTTCCAGGACATCTCCGCGGCAGGAACGGGCGGAATGGACGTGGTCATCGGAGGCGTTGCCGAGGCGCTGATCACCACCGCCACCGGGCTGGCAGTCGCGGTGCCTTCGGTGGTCCTGTTCAACTATTTCTCCCGGCGGATCGAGAGATTCGTGGGAGACATGGAGCTGGCCGCCTCCGAGGCCGCCGAGCTCATCGGCCGCTAGCGTGCGCGGACGCACCCGGGTCCGGGCCGGGCTCATTGCCGGCATCAACATCACACCGCTCACCGACGTGGTGCTGGTGCTGCTGGTCATCTTCATGATCGCCACCCCCCTCCTCATCCGATCCGAGATCAAGGTGAACCTGCCCCGCACCGCGGCCGCGGACGCGGCCGCGCAGAAGACCATCGTGGTCACCATCGACTCGGCGGGGAATGTCTACGTGGACGGAGGGCGGGTTGCGCTGGCCCAGCTCGCGCCGACTCTCTCGGCGGCGCTCGGAAAGCGCCCGAACGCGCCGGTGATCATCATGGGGGACAGGGACGTGCGCTACGACCTCGTGGTCCGGGTACTGGAGATCGCCCGTACCAGCGGGGTGAATAAACTTTCACTTGCCGTGGAAGTCAAGAAGTAACATTCCGGGGCGTCACCGGGGTTCTATCTCTGGACAGGCCCGGCAGGGCCGACGATACTTTTTGACACGCGACAAGGAGTCCCCAAATGGACAAGCGATCGAGATCCGCGCTGGTGGTCGGTACGCTCCTCATCCTCCTGGGAGTTTTCTTTCTGGTGACCCGGGTCGTGCCGGGATTCTTTGATGCCTGTTCCTGGCCCTTCATCGTCATCGGCGTGGGGGCGATCTTCATGATCATCGCCCTGGTGACGTGGACTCCCGGTCTTGCCGTTCCCGCGTTCATCATCGGAGGTATCGGAGGCCTGCTCTACTGGATGAATCTCACCGGGGAATGGTGGCGGTGGTCGTACGCCTGGGCTCTCATCCCGGGCTTTGTAGGCGTTGGAGTGGCGGCGAACGAGCTCCTGGAGGGAAAACCGATGCGCGCGCTGGTGGAGGGCGGCTGGCCGATCCTGATCAGCCTCCTGCTCTTCTTTCTCTTCGGCTCCTTCTTTGGCGCCATCTCGTGGCGGGGCCCCTGGTGGGCAATCGTCCTGATCGCCATCGGGGTGCTCGTCATCCTGCGACCTCTGGTGAGAAAGGGAAAGGGTGAGTGACATGAGACGCTGGAGCTTCATCGCCGGGGCGGTCCTGATCGTAATCGGCGTCCTCTCCATTCTGCAGGTGGGCATCAACGCTCTGGGATTTTCCTTCCGCATCTGGTGGATCTTCTGGCCCCTCGTCCTCATCGGCGTCGGCGCCTGGATCGTTCTCGGGGTCTCCCGGGGATCAGGGCGTTCCGACGTGCCTCGCGAGCAGGCGTCGATCCCCCTTGAGGGCGCGCGCGATGCGGCCGTGACGGTCAGGCACGGCGCGGGCCGGCTCAACATCGGCTCCGGAGCCGGAGGGGACCAGCTCCTCTCCGGCACCTTCGGCGGAGGGCTGGATGCCTCCCGCAGAACGGACAACGGACGGCTGATCGTTACAATG
>PMZS01000004.1 GCA_003170115.1 Spirochaetaceae bacterium | reverse complement strand
GTAGAATGCCATTGTCAGGCTCTTGCCCGAGCCTTGGGTGTGCCAGACCACGCCAATACGCCGGTCTCCCGGCCAGCCGCCATGTCGCAGTACCAGCTCTGGAAAGCGGCCTGGCCTCTCGTGCGCGCGTGCCGCTCGCAGAGTCTCCTGCAACGCCGCGTTCACCGCGTGATATTGGTGATACCCCGCCATTTTTTTGACAACCTGTCCCCCGCCTGTATCCTCAAATACGATGAAATAGCGAAGCAGATCGAGAAAGCGGCTCTTCTGGAAGACACCTTCGGTGATCACCAGCAGCTCGGGTAGCTTGGGATCCGCAAGGGCTTCACCCGCGATCGTACGCCATGGCTTGAACCATTCCCGGCCCGCGCCGAGGACGCCGATGCGAGCCTCTACGCCATCAGAGACGACGAGCGCCGCGTTGTAGGCAAAGAGCGTCGGGATCTCCTGCTGGTAGGTCTGGAGCTGCTGGAAGGCCGACCAGATAGTCGCATTCTCGTCCGCGGCGTTCTTGAGCTCGATCACGGCGAGCGGAAGCCCGTTGATGAACATCACGACATCAACGCGGCGCGTATGCTTGTTCTCGGCGACGGTGAACTGGTTCACCGCGAGCCAATCATTATTATCAGGAACATCAAAATCGATCACTCGCGCCTGAGCGCCTGCTATGGAGCCATCCGCCCGACGGTGCTCCACCGTCACTCCATCCACAAGCGAGCGGTGCATGATTCGGTTGCGGGCATCGGGAGTCGCCCCTTCCGGATGCATGAGCTTGCGAAAGGCGTCATCAAGGGCTTCTGCAGGTAGCGCCGGGTTCAGCCGCGCGAGCGCTTTGCGCAGGCGTTCATCCAGAATGACTTCCGAGTAGTTGCCGCGCTCAGCGCCAGGCTCGCCAGGCGCGATCTCAGGGCCATGCGCGATCGAGTAGCCGAGGCTTTTGATCCAGCCGAGAGCGGCATCTTCCACGACAGATTCGGTGAATCCTTGAGAGCTCATGCAACTAGCTCAGGCCGAACTTGGTCCCGACCTGACCAGAGGACGGGTCTGACGTCATAGCTGCGCATAGCGTCCAAGACGCTCTCGGAGATAGCCTGTTCTGAATCATTCAAAATCGCGTATGCGCGAGATTCAGGCGGGCGAACTTCCCTGGTGTCAATCCATGAAAACGCCATTGCTTGAGCAGTATCACGGTTGGGCCGGCTTATAGCCCTGACAATTCGCTCAGGCTGTGCTTTGGATTTTGGAATCACGAAGTCGAAGAGATGGTCATAGCCGCTTTTCCCGGTGAACTTGACCTTGGGGGTGTAGCGAATGTCCGATAGATCAAGCCATGCGACGACGTCTTCGTAGAATAAGCTTGCAACCATCGGCGAGGACAGGTAGAACAAATCATTCACGGCGAGCATGGCCTGCACCAAATTGTGCTTGCGGAGTGCAAAATTCTCCTGTGACGCACTTACTTCGAGTTCCTGATCAGCAAGCTGTACGCCAAAACCATTCAAAGTCATCTTCAGGAGACCCAGCCTCTTGGGGCTGTCGACCTTACAGCCAGATTGCTCAAGGTCACGCAGAATATATCCATCGTCGGTTAGCACGAAGCCGCCGTTGCGGCGTTTGGCGTAGATCTGAATATAGTCGTTGTGCCGATCCAGGTATGGCGTCGTTATTTCAACCCAATCATTGACTTGCCGGAGGGAGGTCTTGTCCCGGAGCCAAACCCAGTACTGATCCAAAAGACGTTGGACTTCGTTGATCATGTGAACAGCCCTCGCCGTATGATTGGCGGCTCGACGATATTGCAATAACGCATGAAGTCGGCAAGAGTTCGCCAAGGGTCAGCCAAGTCTGCGAAACCGTCCGGCAGCGCTTCAGTCGCCCACTTATCTCCGAATCCTTGCCGATACAGATGTAGATGAGGAGAACGGATTTCCTCGCCGTCCGGGTTTCTATGCGATGCGCCGCCAAAATCAAGCCGCACCCAAACGACCACCTGCCGCCCCCGATTCTGATAGGTGCCCTTGGCGAGGTCGATCCTGGCCCGTCCTACGTCAAGGACAAACTGTTCCCGCCGATCAGCCGAGACGAGTGGGACGGACATCATGCCTCCGAGGTCCGGATAGTCCCACTCTGAGTTATCGAAGCGATGTTTCGCCATAGCGATCAGGGCATCCGCTTCAGTCTGAGTGAGGATGGGGTCGGCCACAGTACCCTCAGCTTTCGATTTCCCACCTAACGCCGGCTCAGTCAAGCCTTCTCTATTTCTCGCTCATACCGTCGGAGATTTCAAGTGATAGGGCAAGCCCATTGGGTGTCCGATGCCGCATAGCACCCCCAGCAAACTCGCTTCATTCAGCCTCCTCTCTCCACGGCGGTAGCGCACTCACATGACCTTTGAGTCGCTGACGAACGGCTCAGCGTCCATTAGCCGTAGCTCGCCCGAGACGAGCTTGGGTAACAGCGTGTCGCGGAGAAAGCTGAGGGTGTGGGACTCACGGACGCTCGCTGTCAGACGCTTCCGGAGCGGCAGTACCGCTTCAAGAAACCTCTCAATTAAGAGCCGCGACGGAATGACTATGTCGGCGCCAACGATGACCCGAGCATTCATGTTCGCCTGGACCGACCCGCTCTTCGCACCATCGGCGTATTCCAGGTAGAGTTCGGACTTGAGGAACCCGTAGACGTAGTAGCTATGAGCGAGAGATTCCGTTTTAAGACGTACAAGATACGAAGCAAAGATGGCATCGATCTCATCTTCGATGATTGCCGATTTCCCGGGATCAGCCATCCGGGCAACCACGATGTCCCCAACTCGAAGCGAGTATTCCGCTCTTTTCTCATCGTCTATATGGCAATGAGGAACATCGGCCCATTCAATCCAGTTACGCTTGTTAATGTCTGTCACACGGATGAACTTGGGCCCAACCGGTTCGGGGACGGCACTCGCTGTGTATCCGTATTGTGTCAAGCAAAGTTCGGACAATTTTTTCACCTCCCACCCTTTCGGAATCTCCCCAAGCTCAGAGCGCTCAAAGGAGTCTGGGAAGAGGTAGGCTAGGGACTTGGGCAGTCCGGGGTCGCGGCCTTCGGCCTTGGCGCGGACAGGGTCGAAATCCACGAACCACGACTTGAAGAGCGCCNNTCCGCCGGTTCAGCTCGATCTTGTCGTCCAATGTGCCGAGGATGTGCGCGATGGCGTGTTGTTCATCGATGGGAGGCAACGTGAGGGAAACCTTCCGTAATTCGCTCTGCTTGATTCCGAGGACCGTTGTGCCGCTTGCTCTTGCGCGGAGTTGATCCTGCACGTCTTCGGACTGCAAGAGGAACTTAAGGAAACTGTTGTCGAGAAGTCCAGGCTTTCCGCGCAGGGCGATTAGTCGCTGCGCCAGGGCAACGCGCTCGGCGCCCAGTTGCGCTACCTCGCCTAGCGGGGCCTCCGTTGTGATTACGACGTCACCAGCTTTGGGGATACCACGACGCATCCACGGCTCATAATCGTCAATGGCGATGAACTCGTCCGGCGTCTCAATACGTCCACCCTTTACGACTTTCGCTGTGATCAGAGGTATGCCAAAGGAGGTCTTCTCCGGAGTCTTTCCTCGGTAGTCGATCAAGGCCGCCATGCAGTCTTCGAGCGGTCGTACAGTCCACTCACTCGCCATACTCATGCTCTTCTTTTTGCTCTTCCGGACAACCTCATACTTCTTTTCAATCACCCTCTGAAAAGCGGAACCAATGGCGTGCCAGTCCAGCACATCCACCCGGAATGGAAGATCCGATTCCTCGAACGCTTCTTTCAGGCGGGAAAGAGCGTCCAAATCCAGCGTGCGCTCCCCAACTACTACCAGATCCAGATCTGAGTAGTCCTTGGCCGTCCAGGTCACGCGGGAGCCAAAGGCCCTCACCTCGCACTGCGGCACATACTCGGCCAGGATACGCACGACCGTCTTAAGCTGGTCAGGGTTGACATCAATCATTGCGGGCTTCCAACGCTTCCAGCGGACGTCATTTAGTCCCTCGAAGAATGCCTTCCGGGAATACGCTCTGCCCCTTCCAATCCCGTGGAATTCCCATCATTCGAGGAAACCTGGGATTCATGACTTCACTGCGCTCGAAGCTCTTTCGTATGTCGTTCAAGGTGGTATGGGACAGTCCACACCAGGACATGATCCATTCCAGGATGGGAAGAGCACAAAAGACTCGGGTGTTGTCAATTGTAAGTATTTTCCAGCGCTGATCTTTCCTGGGCATCTCGGGTCGGATAGCGAGTTCCCGGTCCCACAAACGCGCATGGTGAGCGCAGACATTTCGGAGGTAGCTGAGAAAGTGCAACCAGGATCTGAACACCGTATGTGGAAGGCCAAGGCCCTCCACAATTCGTCGACGAGGTTCCGGAAGCAGTCCGTTATAGAATACCGAAAGAGAACCAAGGCTCATCACTTCGACTGCCATCCACATCGGCAGACGGGGGAATCCCTCATACGTCGCACGATAATGCTCGATGAACGGCTCCCGAGCCCGCGCAATCTCTCCTTCGAGAGAATTGAGCCACCCTCTGTGGTCGAAATCAGACCTCATGAGATTGACAGAATAGTGGGCGAAGGCGCCCCACCCTTTGGTAAGAGCATAGACGAAACGCGTCCTGAGGGAGATCTCCACCTGGGCGAGGGCAGTGAAAAACCGGCTCCGCAGTTCCTCGTCAAACTGATAGAGTCTGACAATTGTGTCGAACGAGCATCCCGGCGAAAATTTGTCTCTCTCCGGTTGAAAAGGCAGAAAATAAGTGCTGATTCGATAGTAGCTGACCCTGGACAGGAACTCGGCAGCTTCGCTCGTGTTCTGGACATTCAGCCCGCGAACTTGCATTAGATCAACCTGCTCCTTGTAGCTCAATGCAGGCTTGTCGTACGGTCTCATGGATAACACTCCGGGACAATAAAAAACCCGCCAGGGTTGCGCATGCCAGAAGGCAGAGGCGTGGCAGGTCTGTTAAGATAAAGGTAGCACACTTCTCCGGTCTGCGCAAGTATTTTCGCTTCCACTAGAACCCCGAGCTTTCGCCCAATAATGACCATTCTTTGTAGGGTCTTCTGGGTCCCTGCGCATCCATCCATAAACTCAGCGCTTTCAGGCCCTCGCCCATTTCCATTACTTCGCCTGCGCGCTCTGAAGCAGACCTGGCGGTACTTTCCAATGCTGCCCGTCGGAGGTGAGGATTGTGGCGGTCTTCTTGTTGAGCCGCATAATGCGGCCGGTCTTGAGACGTCCATCGCCGTCGGTGAACTGCACGAGTTCTCCCAGGTTGAAGCGGGACAGGGAGCGTGTGCTCTTTTCCTGGGAGATGAGCTTGAGGCGCTCTACGATCAATCGATTGAGGTAGCGCAGCTCGTCCTCATTCAGATCCTTGATGAACGACTCGATCCTTGTGCGGTCGAACTGCTGTAGTGTCATTCGCCCTTTTCCCAGAACCCCAGTCCCCTGAAGTTTTTCTCTATCACTTTATCCAGCTTCCTGCCTTCCGCCATCTGCTCTATGAGTTGGGAGGTGAGCCGCTTCATCTTTTCCTCGAAGGGCTCGTCATCCTTTTCGGCCGCCTCAGCAT
>PMZS01000252.1 GCA_003170115.1 Spirochaetaceae bacterium | reverse complement strand
CCCAGAGGAAGTACCATGTGAACGAGATGTCGAACACGGCGACGACGGAAATCTCCACGAGGAGGAAAAACAGGGCCGCCGCAGAATAGAAGCTGCCGTTTCGGGGAACGGGGAAACGGCGGAAGGGGTTGTACAGCGCGGCGAAGAGGAAGAGTGCCACGCAGATCTTCAGCCCCAGGAACTCCAGCGGGGCGTAGCTCCAGAGCACGGGGAACTGGCGGAGGCCAAGAATGCCCTTCACCGCGTATGTGCCCGCGACGAGAAAGAGGAACGCGATCGCCGCAAGCGGAACGATCGCCGCGATGTTCCGCAGCAGTGTCCGCACGTACTTTTTCAACCGTCTCAGGAAAACGAGGGCGAACAGGAGGAATGCGCCCATGCTCCCGCCAAAGATGGCGACGTACGCCCTTTCGCCGACGATCAGCGAGAGGTCGCCTGCCTGGACCAGCAGGTAGTGACGATCCCACTCCTCGGGAACCCCGCCCCGGCCCGCATCGAGGAAGGCGCGCAGAAACGAGGAGAGGGAAACGAGCATGTCCGGTGCCCCCGGAAGGCGGGGCAGGTCGTATTCTCCCTCAAGACCGACCGAGGGGTATCCCGCACGAAGGTACGGCTCGATCAGCGTCCGTTCGTCAGTGGCTCCGAGGCGGAATGCCTGGACCTCGTCCGCCTGCAGCCGATAGGGGACACGCGAGGCCCGGAGAGAGTCAATGCACCTGTTCATGAGCCAGTAGGGGCTCACGATTCGCCTCCCGCCTCCCCGCACGAGGATCCTGTCCGGGACCGTGCGAAGGTTCAGGTACAGCACCGCGGCACGGTAGTCGGGCTGGTAGTTCCGGAGGAACAGCGTGCTGCCCATCGGATAGACGTCGGTGTCGCCGAACTCCGCGCCGAGGAAGAGCACGACAAGGCTGAGGGGCGGCGTCGTTCCCTTCACGTAGCCCAGGAGATCGAGGGCAAGGGCGACGTTGATCGACCCGTCCTCGCTTGGGCCGGCGCCCGGCGGCGCATCGATCGGCACGGCGAGGATCAGGGAGTCCCGAGAGCGGCCCGGAACTTCGACCCGCAGGCAGCGGGAAAAGGAATGCTCGAAGTCAGAATGGCCGAAATCGAAGGGGACGGCGCGCATGTTCATCTCCGTGACCCGGGTGCGCAGCCAGTCCAGCAGGGCGCCTTCCGCCGGCGATCCCTCCTGCCGCGGCGAAAACGACGACACGGCCCGGAGGATCGACTCGGGGGACGAGTCCGCCCGCGCGATCTCGGCATGGGCAGGGGCCAAGCCCGGCAACAGTGCAAGGAAGAGCATCAACAGGAACGCGACGGTCATGCGCTTCACAGCATAGGAGAAGGGCATTCGGCGGTCAATCGATTCCTTTCCCAACCTTGAAATGCGCCCCTGTTTCCGCTATTATCTGCCGCACACGTATGGAAATCCTGCCTGAAATCCTCCAGCGGCGGAGCGTCAGGGCCTACACCTCGCAGCCTCTCGACAAGGACCAGGTAGAGCGCATCATCGAAGCGGGCCGGCTGGCCCCCTCGGCGAAGAACAGGCAGGAGTGGCGGTTCATCGTCATGCAGAAGAAAGAGACCCGGATGAAGGTGATGGATGCCGCCTTCAACCAGGACTACGTCGGCCAGGCGCCGGTGATCATCGCCGTGTGCACGACCAACATCGACTACCGAATGCCCAACGGGCAGCCCTCGTACCCCGTCGACCTCGCGTTCGCCGCTTCCCACATCGTCCTGCAGGCCGTGCATGAAGGGCTGGGCACGTGCTGCATCACCACCTTCGACGAACAGGAGGTGCGGGAGATCCTCACCGTGCCTTTCTCGATGCGCGTCGTGCTGCTTATCCTGGTGGGCCACGCGAATGAGACACCGGAGCCGACGCCCCGTAAGACCCTCAGGCAGGTCGCGGGGAAGGACCACTGGTAGCAGGGGTCTGACCTCGTGTGGGGGCTCGGCTAGCTCTCACCGCCGCTCGCGCTGTAGTAGCTCACCAGCCGGTCGAAAGCCCCCTTCTCCTTCGGATCGGAAATCGCTTCGACCTGGGTTCCCAGTGAGTACCACAGGGCGTCCTCGATCACGCGGCGGACACGGAGCCGGATATGGAACGGGACGATCGACGGGTCGTGCTCCGCGATGACTTGGACGGTGATGAGGTCTCCCACGGCAGCGGGAACCGGCTGCATGAAAGACACCTGGCAGCCGGAGCGGCTCAGGTCCCGTATGTACCCCGGAATCTGGCGATCGACGAAGACCGCCTTCGCGTAGCTGGGGACGCGGGGGTCTTTCCGCTGCTCAGTTCCCACTCGCGGCCTCACTTGAACCCTCATTCCCCTGCGGCGCGTCCGGCGCCGGGCGCGTGCTCACGGAAAGAGTAATGAGCGTGCCCGCGGTTTCTCCCGGTCTCCAGCTCATCGGCCGGTCTCGATCGTCGAGGAACACCAGTCGGAAATCGTCAAACGTCTTTTTCGCGACGTAGATTCCCATCCCGAAGCGCTTGAACCCGTTGCGCCGCTGGTATTCTTCGAATTCGCGTGAGTGAAGGTCCAATCGCGAAGGGTCATCCTCCAGGGCATACGGGAGTTTTCCGGTGTCAAAGCCGCCGCCGAAATCTCGAATCGTCACCACGAGCCTGCCGTCGGAAATAGTGAGGTCGATCGAGATGTCCCTCTGCTCGCCTTTCTCCCTGTGCGCGCGGATGGAATTGTTAAGGAGCTCCAGGACGGCGAAACGCACGTGCTCCTCGTTCACCCGTACCGGGGGAAGCACGATCGCCTCGAGTGTGTGGATCACCTGCCGGAAATCGGCCTGCGGGCTCACCGAGAGCCTGATCGTGCGGCTCTGTTTTCCGTTCATCTGGAGGGACTCCAGAGAGTCCATGTCGCTCGTCCCTTTCCCTGTGCGGCTCATTCGTGGATAATGGCCACATGGTATATGTTATCGCGGAGTTGCGCAATTACAGGCAGCTCGCGCGCCTGAGGGCGGACGGCCTTGCGACGCTGGAGGCGTCGATCGCGGCAACCCTCGGTTCGTTGGCATCGGTTGCACGGTCGGCGGGGCAGGGGATATGGCTGGCCGGGATGGGTCTCCAGGAGGACCTTGATGTCGGAGCCGCGGTCGCCGCGGCGGTCCGCATCCGTGACTTTCTCTCCGCCCGCAGATCCGAGCTCTTCGGTTTCTCCGTCCTCCTGGCTCCCCTGCAGGAAGGCCCTGACGGGCCTCGCGCCGACCTCGTGCAGGGGCTCCTGGAAGCCGCGGAAGACGATGACCAGCTGTGGCTCGCCCCGGAGTGCGCCGCCCTTTTCGCCGACTCATTTTCATTCGAGACCTCGGGGCTCCTGTACCGGGTGAGCGGACAGAGTCGTCTGCCCGAGGGAGAAGCGCAGGACTCGGGAACGGTCAGGCCCTGGACCCGGGATTCCCTGGTGACACGCGCCCTGGACCTCATCTCGCCGCGGCTGAACCTCGGGGAGGGCCGCGACATCCTCTGGGTGCACGGTCCCTCCGGCGTCGGCAAGACCGCTCTGCTCGGTGAGCTTGCCGCGCGGCTTCTCCCGCCAGGTGCAGTGCCGGCGCTGCGGATGCGCACCATCTTCAAACGCCGCTCTCCCCTGCACCCGTTTCTCTCCAGCCTCAACCCCTCGGTTCTCGGGAGCACCGGCTCGCGGCTGAGAGGGCCCGAACGCGCTTCCTGGGAGAATGTCGGGCCGCTGCTGGCGTGGCTTCAGGATCCGTCGGGGCAGGGGAGAGCGGCGCATTTTCCGCTGCCGGACCGGATCCTCGACGATTTTTTCCTCGGCTACCGCCTCTACCTCCTTTCCTGGATCCGGATGGCGGCGGAAAACCTGAATCCCGCGCTTTTTTTCTGCGAGGGAATCGACGGTTACCATCCCGCGGCGCGCCAGATCATCGCACGGCTGTTCGACGATCTCCTTTCGAACCCGGGTCTCGTGCCCGTCGTCTCAAGCCTCTCCCGACCCGCCGCCTCGGACCTCACCGGGTTCGACCTGCATTCCTTCTACGTGCACCCCCTGGGAAAGCGCGAGATACGATCCCTCGCCCAGCACCTCTTTCCGGGGCTTTCGATGCCCGAATCCCTCACGCGCCGACTGAGACGCCGCTCGGGGGGGCTGTACGTCTCCGTGGTGTCCTACCTCCAATACCTTGCAAGGACGGGCCGCATCCGTGCTACTCCGCGCGGCCATGAGTGGGGCGGCGGCGCGGGCGACGAAACCGCACTTCCGGCCAACCCGCTGTCGGTGTCCTGGTTCCTCATCCGCACGCTTCGCGACGACACGTTCCTGCTCCTGTACGGCCTGTACCTGGCCGGCGGGCTCCTCGACCGGCAGGGATTCCTCTTGTTCCTCGGAGAGGCGGGATTCGACGCCGCGACGGTGGGCAGGTCACTCTCCGACCTCCTGGCGTCGGGACTCATGGCTGACGAGCGAGACCTGATTCCCCGCTTTCCCACCCTCCGTCGAAAGCTGGAGGAGCTCCTTGGAAGGGAGGGGGCCGCGCTCAGGCAGCGGTTCATCGCGCACATGACCTCCCTCTGGGAGTCAGGGAAATACCGGCATCCCGTTCTCCTCTTCAGCTTCCTTGCCCGCAGCGGGTCGACCGATCTCGCCCTGCGGATCCTGCCCGAGATCATCCGGCGCAAGCTCGACGAGTGCGACCCGGCAGGCGCGGCCGCGTTCTGCGATCCACGGGCCCTCGAGTTCTCCCTTCCGCCCACAACCGAGCAGGCGAAGGAGCTCGCGGCGGTGACCGCGCTGGGAAGGCTCCGCGCCGCCCTCCTGGAGCGCAACGAGGAGGCTGCCGAGACGGCACAGCAGGAAGCGAAAAAGCTGGCCGGGTCCGATCTCAGGCCCTCGCTCCGCGGTGAAGTGCTGATCGAGAGGGCAAAGTACTTCCTCTCCGTCGGCAACGCCACCGCGGCTCTCGATGAGCTGAAGAAAGCCCTCCTGCTGTACCAGGAATCCCGGGGCGAGAGCCCGGAAGTTCCCGCGGAGCGGGGGGAACGGGCCTGCTACCTCTGGCTGGGCGCGTCCATGCTCGCCGAGGGTCGGCTGGGCGAATCCGTGGAGTACCTCGCGCTTTCGCAGCGGCTCTGTTACGAAGCCCACGATGCGCCCGGCATGCTCTGGACCCTCGTGTACCTCGCGGAGAGCCTCTTCATTGATGGCCGATTCACGCAATGCCTTTCCGTGATCGAACAGGGGCTTGCCGAGGCGAGGAAGCTTTTCCGCCGGGAACTGGAGCTGTTTCTCCTCTTCCTCAGGGCGCGGACACGCTTCCAGGTCGGAGAGTACGACGAATGCTCCCTGGACCTGCAGTCCTGCCTCTGTTGTGCCACTCTGTACTCGCTTGACGATGCCCTGCCCGTCCTCCGCGCGTGGCTGGGCAGGACTTTCCAGCACCGGGACGAAAACGCGTCGGGGACGCGGCTCCTGGAAAGCCTCTCCCGACAGACCCGGGAAGTTCTCCTCTTCCAGGCGGAAGGATGCCTCTTCTCGGGAGCGCTGGAGAATGCGAGCCTGTACATCGAACGGGCCCTCGCCCTTTCCACCGAGTCGCGCTTCCCGGCCCCCGAGGGGATTACGTGGCAGGACGGGTTCTCTCCGGTCGAGGGCAGGTGCTTCAAGCTCAGCCGCGGCAGCGCGCTCCTGCAGAGGACCCTCCTGGGCATGCGTGCCTACCTGCTGGGGCTGCGGGGATTTCGCGACGAGGGTATCCGGGAACTGCACCAGCTCACCCGCGGACAGAAGTCTCTGGAGGAGGATCCGCGCGCCGCGTGGTTCAACTACCTGTATTCACAGGTGCTTCCCGAGGCCGGGTCGGAAGAGGTCGACGACAAGGTGACGGTCCTGAGCAAGAGCCTCAAGACCCTGCAGGAGCGTGCCAGCAGGATCGATGCGCCCGCGCAGCGCAGCTCGTTCCTCTGGCGCAATCGCTGGAACCGCATGATCATGGAAGAGGCCCGCGGCCGCAAGCTGGTCTAGGACAACATTGACTCCGCGCGGGTAATACCGCTATACTGGTTGAAGTTCGTCATTGCCTTGGGAGGGGAACGATGGCCGAACAGCTCATTGTAAAGAATTTGCCCTTCATCAAGGTGCTTCCTGCCTGGGCACAGGAACTGTCTTACAAGTACTGCTCGAAAACCGCCAACCTCTACCTTCTCTCGGGGAATATCCGCGACTTCCTTCCCCACAAGATGAAGGAGGGAGAGTTCAATTTCGCCAAGATCCAGGACTACGTGTCCGAGGTCCTGTTCGGCAACCGTGATATCATTGTTTTCTACGATCGCTCTTCCGGGGTGAGCTTCTGCAAACCCGAGATGAAGCGCGACTACCTGGCGAAAATGAAGCAGCTCTCGCCCAAGGCGACCCCGGGAAACCTTCTCTCACGCAACCCTG
This sequence comes from Spirochaetaceae bacterium, assembly GCA_003170115.1. Classification (GTDB taxonomy): domain Bacteria; phylum Spirochaetota; class Spirochaetia; order SZUA-6; family Fen-1364; genus Fen-1364. Next base: position 11,387 of record PMZS01000252.1, on the reverse strand, counting down.
TGCGGGCTCTCACCCAGCTGGAGAGGTATTTTTACGCCAACATCACGCTCAGCAAGAGGATCGTTCTCATCATCGACTATTCGGAGACCGTGGTGCCCAACACCGACATCTCGCGGTACACCGACGAGGACCGCTACTGCCTGGTCACCCTCAACCGGTGGGCCAACGATCCCATCTTCACCCAGGGAGACGTGTCGATCATCCTGCTCACCGAGAATCTCGCCGACCTGAACCCCACCATCGTGAGATCCCCCAGCGCGATCAAGGTGAACATTCCCATTCCTGATGAAAAGGTGCGGGAAAGCTTTCTTTACTACCTGGACCGCAGCGGCAAGCTCCTCCTCCAGGGGTCTCTCACGATTCCCGAGTTCGCGGGGATCACCAGCGGGTTGAACCTCGTGAACCTCAACCAGCTCTCCGCGGAGAGCTACCAGGAGGACCGGGAGATCAGCCTGGAATACCTGAAAGAGAAGAAGAAGCAGATCATCGAGGCGGAAGCAGTCGGCCTCCTGGAGTTCATCGAGAGCGAGCACGACCTCTCCGCGATATCGGGCCACGACTTCGTGAAGAAACGCTTCCGCAGCGCGGCCCGGGCCATCCGGGAAAGCCGCTTCGATGTCCTGCCTATGGGCTACCTGATCGCCGGTCCGGTCGGAACGGGAAAGAGCTTCATGGTGACCGCATTCACGGGAGAAATCGGCATCCCGATCGTGAAGTTCCGGAATTTCCGCTCGAAGTGGCAGGGAGTCACGGAGAGCAATCTGGAGAAGATCCTGAACATCCTCAAAGCCATGGCCCCGGTGGGGGTGATGATCGACGAGGCGGACGCGTTCCTGGGCGACAGGAACCAGGACGGTGACTCGGGCACGAGCAACCGGATCTTCGCGCAGATCGCCTCCTTCATGGGCAACACCGAGTACCGGGGCAAGATCATCTGGTTCCTCATCACCTGCCGGCCCGACCTCCTGCCCATCGACCTCAAGCGCCAGGGCAGGGCTGAGGAGCACCTTGCGCTTTTCTACCCCGAGACGATCGACGAGAAGGAGGACCTGTTCTCCACGCTCGTGAAGAAGCTCCAGCTCCGGATGCAGAAGACGAACGTGGCGGAGCTCTTCCGTCGATACAAGTACGAGTTCTCGGGGGCGGATCTCGAATCCGTGCTCATCCGGGCGAAGTTCCTCTCCGCCATGAACAATCACGTCTTCGTCACCAAGGGCGATCTGGAGGAGACCATCCTGGACTTCATGCCCCCCGCGTATCCGCACGAGATCGAGCTCCAGAACCTCGTGGCGGTGCTGGAATGCACGAGCCGGGAAATGGTGCCGCGCCGGTTCCGTGAGATGAGCCGGGACAAGCTGGTGAACGAGATCAAGCAGCTGAAGGTCCTCCTGCACGAGAGGGAGTAAGAACGCTCCTCCCGTGTTGACCTTCCGGCTGCCTCGGATACAATGCAGAGCCTTTATCCGATCGCCAGCCGATAATTGCTGTGAAAGGTGGAGTTGGAAGTGGCGTCGCGAAAAGTGAAGATCGAGCGAAAGACTCGTGAAACCGACATCTCCCTCACGCTTGACCCGGACACGGTTGCGGAGCCGGCTGTCCGAACCGGGATCCCCTTCCTGGACCACATGCTCACCAGCATGTCGTTCCATGGCAGGTTCTCCCTCTCCGTGGAGGGACGGGGCGACATCGACGTGGATCCCCATCACCTCGTGGAAGACGTGGGCCTCGTTCTTGGGCAGGCATTCTCCGCGGCGGCGGAAAAGGCGGGCTCGGTAGCCAGATTCGGTCACGCCGTGGTTCCCATGGATGAGGCGCTTTCGGAGGTGACCATCGACGTGTGCGGGAGGCCGACGCTTTCACTGCATGCCTCGTTTCCCCAGCCTTCCGCGGGGACGTTCGACCTGTCTCTCCTCCGTGAGTTCTTCGCGGGCCTCGCTTCGCAGGCGCGGATCAGTCTCCACGTCGAGCTTCGGCGCGGGGAGAACAGCCACCACATGGCGGAGTCCGCATTCAAGGCCCTCGGCAAGGCGTTGAAGCAGGCCTACTCACCGGACGGCCGTGAAATGTCTTCGAAAGGCCGGATCGGGTAGACCATTTTCGAAGTCAGGCACACATGGCGAATCGAAGGTATTTACTCTGTCGAGTGAATCAAGTATCTTGATCCGGAAGGTAGGGATGAGCGCACAGGACATCCTGAAAAAGTTGCCTTCCGGCGGATTTCTGAAAATATCAACGGAAAGCAGTGCGCCACTCACTCGCGAGAAAAGGGCTGCGCTTATCCGGAAGGGCAACGAGCTGTACAACAAGGGGGAGCTGGTTCTCGCGCAGCGGATCTTCGTCACGACAAAGTACTCCGACGGCCTCATTCGGATCGGGGACAAGTTGCTGAAAGGGGGAAAGCCCCTCGAGGCGCTGAGGCTGTATTGGCTCGCGCCGGCTCCGGACCGGACTGCCGCAGTCGTGGAACAGATCGCGCAAGTGATGAAACATTGGCTGGCAGAAGGGAAAACGGAATTGCATGAGCAGTGAAGAAAAAGTGCCGGAACGTGTTCCGGTTTCCATATCGGAGCTCTCCAAGAGAGGATACCAGCTCCTCAAGGAAGACCACATCGCCGAGGCGGAGGAGAACTTCCGTCGCATCATCGAAATAGAGCCGCAGAACAATTATGCGCTGGTAGGCATGGGGGACGCGGCGCGCAAGCGCAAGTCCTACCATGAGGCCATCCGCTACTACGAGGAGTGCCTTGGCTACCACGTGGGCAACAAGTACGCCCTGGTGGGGCTGGCGGACAGCTACAGGTCCCTGAAGCAGTTCCATCGCGCCATCGAGATCTGGGAGAAGTACCTCGCCCAGGGTGACAGCGACGTGACGGTCCTCACCAGGATCGCCGACGCGTATCGGAAGGTGCTGGACTTCAGCAGGTCGAAGGAGATTTATCACAAGATCCTGGAGATCGACCCCGGCAACCCCTATGCCCTCACCGGGCTGGGATACCTGCATTTCGATCTCAAGGAGTACCGGGAAGCGCTCACCTACTGGGAGCGCATGCACGAGAAGGACCCGAAAAACATCTGGGTGCTCACCTCGATCGGCAACTGCTACCGCAAGCTGAAGACGTACGAGAAGGGGATCCCCTACTTCAAGAAGGCGCTGGACATCCAGCCGAACAATTTCTACGCCCTGTTCGGCCTCGCGGACTGCTACCGGGGCATGAACGATCCGCAGGAATCGCTTTTCTACTGGCAGAAGATCCTGGACGCGGATCCTGACAACAAGGTGATCCTCACGCGTATCGGGGATTCCTACCGTGCGATGAACCAGCTGGACACGGCCCGCGAGTTCTACAGCAAGGCCCTGAACATCGAATTCGACAGCTACGCGGTGCTGGGGCTTGCCCTGATCAACAAGGAGAAGGGCAATTACCTGGAGGCCATCGAGAGCCTGTCCGGACTCCTGGTGAACGACGCGAAGAATCCCCGGCTGTACATCGAGATCGCGCAGAGCTGGCTCGCGCTGGACAAGAGGGACAAGGCCCTGGAAGTGCTCACGCGCGCCCAGCGGATGGGCATCAAGAATCTCGGGATCGGCGAGCTTCTGGAGAAACTGCAGAAGTAGGGGACGAGAGCCTCTTTAAGCGTTTTCCAATACTGCCCGGATCCGCCTCACCCCGGCGGACGAAGACTGTTCCTTCTGGATGACGAACTTCCCGAGCACGCCGGTTCTCTCCACATGCGGACCCCCGCAGACTTCCTTGGAGAAATCCCCGATCGTGTACACCTTCACCTTCTCCTCGTACTTCTCTCCGAACAGGGCGATGGCGCCGGCGGCCCGGGCCTGCTCCAGGGTCATGATGTCCATGCTCACGGGAAGATCCCGCCCGATCTGCTCATTCACGATGGCTTCTGACTTCCGCACTTCCTCTTCCGTCATGGGGGTCGGATGCGCGAAATCGAAACGCAGGCGCTCCACCGTGATGTTGGATCCCTTCTGCGCGACGTGGGGGCCGAGGACCGTGCGGAGGGCCTGGTGGAGGAGGTGCGTGGCGGTGTGCAGTTTCGTGGTCATTTCGGAATGATCCGCAAGACCGCCCTTGAAGATCTTCTCCGCGCCGGCCTTGGACAGCTCCTGGTGCTTTCCAAATGCCTCCTCGAATCCCTTCCTGTCCACCGCCATTCCATGCTCCCGGGCGAGCTCCTCTGTGATTTCGATCGGGAACCCGTAGGTGTCATAGAGGCGGAAGGCGACACGGCCAGGGATGATTTTCTGCGGGTTTTTCATGAGATTGGGCAGGAGCTTCTCGAACTCGTGCTCCCCCTTCAGGAGGGTGTCGGAGAACCGCGCCTCCTCCTGCGTAAGCTCCGCGGCTATCATGGCGGCCCGCGCCCGCAGCTCGGGATAGAAGTCCTCGTAGATGGCGACGACCTTTTCAGAAAGCGGTCCCAGGAACCCTCCCTCCATCCCGATCTTCCGTGCGTGGCGGATCGCCCTGCGGATGAGCCGGCGCAGGATGTAACCCTGCCCGAGGTTGGAAGGCTTCACACCCCCGTCATCGCCAATGATGAACACCGACGAGCGCAGGTGATCCGCGATGATCCTGAAGGATGTGTCGGTGACGGGCTCCGCGGCATATCGCTTCCCCGATATGCTCTGAAGGTGCTCGATCACCGGCCAGAACAGCTCGGTCTCGAACACGCTCTTCTTTCCCTGGAGCATGGCCAGCGTACGGTCCACCCCCATGCCGGTATCCACCGTCTTCTGGGCCAGCGGGAGATACGTGCCCTCCGCGGTCTTGTTGTACTGCATGAACACGTCGTTCCAGACCTCGATGTACTTCCCGCAGTGGCAACCCGGTTTGCAGTCCGGACCGCAGGCGGGGAGGAGCGTGTCGATGAACATCTCGGTGTCCGGCCCGCAAGGGCCGGTCTGCCCTGCCGGACCCCACCAGTTGTCCTTGCGTCCGAGGAAATGGATGCGGCTTTCCGGGATGCCCAGCGATTTCCAGGCCTTTGCCGCCTCGTGGTCCGGCGGGACCTCCGCGTCGCCGGCAAAGACGGTCACGGAGAGAAGATCGGGGGAAAATCCGAGCCACTTCGGCGAGGTGAGAAACTCGTAGCTGAACGCGATCGCCGCTGCCTTGAAATAATCCCCAAGGGACCAGTTGCCCAGCATCTCGAAGAAGGTGTGGTGNNCCCAGCATCTCGAAGAACGTGAGATGCGCGGTGTCCCCGACCTCGTCTATGTCGTCGGTGCGCACGCACTTCTGGCAGTCGACCAGCCGCTTCCCCGCCGGGTGGGGCTCGCCGAGGATGTAGGGCACAAGAGGGTGCATGCCGGCGGTGGTGAACAGAACCGTCGGGTCGTTTTCCGGGATCAGGGACTTGCCGGAGATCTCCGCGTGGCCTTTTCCCTTGAAAAAATCGATGTACTTGCGCCTCAGCTCGCTGCCCGTCATGCCCCCCAAGGTACGGGGAGGGGAGGGGGATGTCAATGGGAGCCGGGAAAATGGTAGAAAGATGTCCCGTGATGCCCGCAATCGCCGCCATTGATCCGCCCATGAAGCGCCAACCCGGTCTCGTCATCGCAAGCTACGCCACCATCTACCTCGTCTGGGGGTCCACGTACTTCTTCATCCGGCAGTCAGTGCTCACCATTCCGCCGATGTGGGTCATGGCGATCCGCTGGCTGATCGGCGGGGCGCTCCTGCTGGGCTTCTCCGCCGTCCGGGGAGGGCTGAAAAAGCTCCCCTCCGTGCGGAATATCCTCTCGGCGGTCGTCCTGGGCACGCTCCTGCTCCTCGCCGGCAACGGGGGAATCACGATCGCCGAGCTCCACGTCGACAGCTACGTCGCGGCCCTGCTCGCATCGTCAACGCCGATCATCGTGGCGGTGTTCGACTCTCTCCTGCTCCGCAAGCCTCTGACCGCGGCGCGCATCCTCGGGGTCGTCTTCGGGTTCGCCGGAGTCGCCGTCCTTCTGTACAATGGACAATCGCTGGCGACGAGCCTGAATGCGTCGGTGCTCATCGGCCTGGGAGGCGTGCTCTGCTGGGGACTGGCGACGAGCCTGGGGCACCGTTTTCCCGTGAGCGGGGACAATACGGTGAACAGCGGAATCCAGATGCTGTTCGTGGGCATCGTGAGCCTTCTGGTATGCGCGGTGATCGGTCCCGCACCCGGGGCCGTTCTCAAGGCGGCCTCGGTGCTCTCCCTGGTCGGTGTCCTGTACCTCGGGGTCATCGGATCCGCCGCTTTCAGTGCCTACACCTACCTCGTGGGAGTCGAGCCTGCAGAGCGGGTGGTGAGTTATGCCCTCGTGAACCCGCTCATTGCGCTCGTGCTCGGCCTGTGGCTTGCGGCGGAGGTTCCCACACCGTTCCTCGCCCTCGGGGTCACGCTCGCGCTCATCGGTCTCGGGTTCATGCTCTACGGCGAAAGGCTTGTCGCATGGCTGCGCTCAAAGGCGCGCACAAAAACCTGAAACCGGGCGCGCCCCTGCTCGCCCGGGCCTTTCTCCTTCTTGGCATTCCAACCCTGGTGACGGCGGTGGTGCTTTCCCTGCCCATGCCGGATCTGGACGCGTACCTCGCTGACCCGGCGGGGACACGGATCACGGACCGGTCCGGCGCTCTGCTCTCCGTGGTGCCGGGCCCCGGCGGCGCATTCCAGATCCGCGCGGGACCCGCGGGAATCCCGAGGGAATGCGCGGAGATCTTCATCGCCCTCGAGGATTCGCGGTTCCGCCGGCATCCGGGGGTGGACCCGATCGCGGTGCTCCGCGCACTTGCCGACAAGGTGACATCCCCGGCCGCGCGTTCCGGGGCCTCCACCCTCACGATGCAGCTTGCCCGCCTGGTCGAGCCACGGGCGCGCAGCGTGCCCGGGAAGCTCGTCGAGGCGTGGTGGGCACTGCGCATCGAGTCGCACCTCTCCAAGGACCGAATTCTCGCCGCATACCTCGACGCGGTGCCTTTCGGGAGAAACACGCAAGGTGTCGGCGCGGCGGCGTGGACGTATTTCGGCACCGACCTCGCGCGCCTCACGCGCGCGCAGCTCCTGGCGCTGGCCATCATCCCGCGAAACCCAACCATCTACGACCCGTTCGATCACCCCGAACGCCTCCTTGCCACCGCGCTCGCGCTCGACGCCCGGCTGCACCTGGGCATCTCCCCCGAGGGGATCCAGGCTGCCGTGCGCGGCGTTCACGGCGCGCGCCCTCCTTCCGACGCCCCGCACTTCGCCCGCCACGTGCAAGGCGAGCTGCTCGTCGGGAAGCTCCGAGCCTCCGAGGGATCTCTCCGCACAAGCCTCGACCTGAACCTCAACCACGACATCGAAGCAAGGATCCGGTTCGTCATTTCCCGGTACACCGGCTCGCGCGTGACGAACGCCGCGGTCGTCGCGATCGACAATTCCACCGGGGCGGTGATCGGCTGGGTGGGCTCGCGTGATTTTTCCGATGCGGAGCATTCGGGCCAGGTCGACGGGGCGCTCATCCGCCGGCAGAGCGCCTCCACTCTCAAGCCGTTCCTGTATGCGTGCGCAATCGAGAAGGGATGGACCGCGGCCACGCTCCTGCCCGACGTGCCGGTCATTTTCGGGGCGGCTGACGAGGAGTCCTACCGGCCGCAGAACTTCGACAAGAGGAGCCATGGAGTCGTGCGGCTGCGCACGGCGCTTGCCAGCTCACTGAACGTGCCCGCCGTGTATACCCTGTCCCGGCTGGGGCTGCCGGTTTTCCTGCGGACCTTGAAAGATCTCGGATTCTCGATGCCAGTTGACGCCGCGGCGCGCTACGGTTTAGGCACGGCGATCGGAAACGCCGAGGTCTCCCTCGTGGAGCTGGTCCATGCCTTCAGCGTATTCCCCCGCGGAGGGGCGCTGGGGGATCTCGTTCTGGTACAGGGGGGGCCTCCGGACGTCCACCGGGTCTACGATCCGTTTTCCGCCTGGATGATCTGCAACATCCTGTCCGATCCTTCGGCCCGGGCAACGGGTTTCGGCAGCCACACGTATTTCAGGACGAGCGTGCCTTCGATGTTCAAGTCCGGCACGTCCAGCGAGTTCACCAACCTGTGGTGCATAGGGGCAACGCCCCGCTACACGGTGGGAGCGTGGGCGGGGAACTTCGACGGCAGGGCGGTGATCAACAAGACGGGGAGCATCGTGCCGACCCAGATCGTCTCTGAAATTCTCAATCGCCTCTCTGAGGAGCACCCGCTTCCTCAGAACGCCCGGGATTTTGCTCCTCCACCCGGGGTCGTCTCGGCGAGGATCGACACGGTGACGGGACTGGCCGCCACACCCTTCTGCGACTCCACGCGCACCGAGTACTTTCGGAGTCAGTCCGAGGTACCTCCGCCCTGCGACTATCATGCGGACCCGCGCACGCGCGGCGCACTGCTCCTGGACAGCCTCCTGGCGAGCGGGGAGACAATGCGCATTGTTTTTCCGGTGAATGGCCAGGTCTTCTACCTTGACGAGACACTGCGCGCCGGGACCCAGGCGCTCCCTGTTTCCATCGCCGCGCGGAATGCCGGGGATGTGACGGTCACCGTCGATGGCAGGCGTGTTTCTCCCGGGCCGCAGCTCTCAGGGATTCGTATCCCGCTGACGCGGGGTTCCCACCTCGTCGTTGCAGAAGGGGCGCGCGGGAGCGACCGGGTGCGCTTCGAGGTGAGGTGAGAAGGTGCGCGCGTGAACCAGCCGGGCTTCTGTACGGTGGGAGATCAGTCGGTGCTGCTGCGGGTGAAAGCAAAGCCGCACGCCCGACAAGACGGCGTGATCGGAGTCCGTGCCGGGGAGCTCATCGTCGCGGTTCGCGCGCCCGCGGAAAAGGGGAAGGCGAACGCGGAAGTCATCCGGGTCCTCGCCGTGGCACTTGGCCTGCCGCGAGAAAGCGTCATGTTGAAAAGCGGCGGCAGCTCCCCCCACAAGGTGTTCCAGCTCCCCCGGCATGCCGCCGCCGCGTTGAAAAGACTGGCACTGCCCGCTACTTCTTCCTGAACGCGATTCCGTCCGTCCCCCTGTCTATCGTCACGCTGTCGCCGTCAACAACATCCCCGGCGAGCACCATTTTCGCCAGCGGATTCTGCACGAGATTCTGAATCGTTCTCTTCAGGGGCCGCGCCCCGTAGAGGGGATCGTACCCGGTCTCCGCCAGATATGCCCGCGCCTTCGGTGTGGCCTCCAGAATGATCTTCTTTTCCCGGAGCCGGTTCTTCAGCAGCTCGAGCTGGATATCCACGATCTTCAGGATTTCCGGCTTGCCCAGGCGGTTGAAGAAGATCGTCTCGTCGATGCGGTTGAGGAACTCCGGCTTGAAGGTCACCTTCAGCAGGGCGTTGATCGCCTCCTTCACGTCGTCAATCTTCGCCGCGTTCTGGATGAGGTCCCCCCCGATGTTGCTCGTCATGATGATGAGGCAGTTGCGGAAGTCCACCACACGGCCCTGGCCGTCGGTGAGCCGGCCCTCGTCCAGAAGCTGCAGGAGGGCATTGAACACGTCGGGATGCGCCTTCTCCACCTCGTCGAAAAGGACCACGGAGTACGGGCGCCGCCGGACGGCCTCCGTGAGCTGCCCTCCTTCCTCGTAGCCCACGTAGCCCGGGGGCGCGCCGATGAGGCGGGAGACGCTGTGTTTCTCCATGTACTCGCTCATATCGATGCGCGTGATCGCCTTCTCATCGCTGAAAAGAAAGTCCGCGAGTGTCTTGGCAAGCTCGGTTTTACCCACGCCTGTCGGCCCGAGGAACAGGAAAGTGCCCATGGGACGCGAGATGTCTGAGAGCCCGGATTTGTTCCTGCGGATTGCGTCCGCCACCGCCACGATGGCCTCCTTCTGGCCGACCACGCGCTTTGCAAGGATTTCCTCGAGCTTCAGGAGCTTGTTTTTTTCCGAGGCGAGCATCTTGGAGACGGGGATGCCGGTCCAGTGTGAGACGATCCGGGCGATGTCCTCCTCCGAGACCTCTTCTCTCAACAGGCGTGTCTCACCGTGCAGATTCTCCAGCTCCGCGCTTTTCGCGTCGATCTGGCGCTGCACCTCGGGGAGCCTCCCGTGCTTGATCTCCGCGGCCTTCGAGAGGTTCCCCTCCCGCTCATAGCGGGCTTCCTCCATCGACAGCTCCTCCAGGCTCACTTTCAGCTTGCGGATCTGATCGATGATCCCCTTCTCGTTCTGCCATTGCAGCTTCATTGCATCGCGCCGTGAACCCAGCCCCGAGAGCTCCTTATCCAGGGTCGCGAGGCGCTCCCGGGAGCCCGGGTCACTCTCCTTCGAGAGGGCCTGTTTCTCTATCGTGAGCTGGAGGATCTTCCGTTCAGCCCGGTCGAGCTCCGTCGGCTGGCTTTCGATCTCCATCTTCAGCCTGCTTGCCGCCTCGTCGATGAGGTCGATGGCCTTGTCCGGCAGGAAGCGGGATGTGATGTAGCGGTCGGAGAGCACCGCGGCGGCGATGATTGCCTCGTCCTTGATGCGGACTCCGTGGTGCACCTCGTAGCGCTCCTTCAGGCCGCGGAGAATTGCAATGGTGTCCTCCACCGAGGGCTGTGTCGTGTAAATGGGCTGGAAACGCCGCTCCAGCGCGGGATCCTTCTCGATGCGCTTGCGGTACTCGTTCAGCGTGGTCGCGCCGATGGCGCGAAGCTCCCCGCGCGCAAGGGCCGGCTTCAGGAGGTTGGACGCGTCCATTGATCCCTCGGCCGCCCCGGCGCCGACCAGCGTGTGAAGCTCGTCGATGAAGAGGATGATCTTGCCCCCGCTGTCCTGGATCTCCTTGATCACCGCCTTGAGGCGCTCCTCGAACTCGCCCCGGAACTTCGTGCCGGCGACAAGGCTGCCCAGGTCCAGGGAGAGAAGCCTCTTTCCCTTCAGGGAATCAGGAACATCGCCGGACACGATGCGGCGGGCAAGACCTTCCACGATGGCTGTCTTTCCCACGCCTGGTTCGCCGATGAGGACAGGATTGTTCTTCGTGCGGCGGGCNNCGCTTCGGGATTCTGGTCGGTGACTCTCTGGTTCCCCCTGACCGCGCGAAGCGCCTCGAGCACCGCGTCACGGGACACTCCCCGCGCCCGAAGGAGCTCGCCCGCTTCCCCGGCGGAATCCAGAAGGGCCAGCAGCAGGTGCTCCGTGCTGGTGAAATCGTCCTTGAGGCCGTCAGCTTCCTGCTCGGCCTTGTTGAGAACCTTCGACACCTGGGGGGCCATGGTGAGCTGGGCAGCATCGCCGTATACCTTCGGCTTCCTCGAGAGGGCCTGTCGGACGGCGCCGGCAAACTCCCCCGCGTCCACGCCAATGCGCTCGAGCAGAGGCGGCACCACGCCGTCCTTCTGCTCCAGCAGGGCGAGCAGGAGGTGCTCGGTATCCAGGGCAGAGTGGTTGAACG
>PMZS01000316.1 GCA_003170115.1 Spirochaetaceae bacterium | reverse complement strand
CCCATGCCGCCCATGTCGGCGGCGAGGTTGTAGACTTCCCGGGCTCCTTCGGCGGTGCGCCGGCAGTTCAACGTGTCGGAGAGGTCCAGGCAGAGGCTCTCCGCCCCGGGGGTGATCCGGTACCATTCGTGCAGCGGTTTCTTGTCCACCGCCCGGATCCGTGTGAAGCCCTTCTCCTTGAAGTACGCCACGAGGTTGCCGGCAATAAATCCGCCGGCTCCCGCGATGAGAAGCAGCTCGTCCTTCGCGGCCCGTGCGATTGGCACCCGGGCCTTCGGAAAGTCATATACGTTCATGCCTCGAGGATAGACGCGCGGCGTTGATTTCACAATACTCAAAATGCGTATACTTTATATCATTTTGCGCAGGAGGCGGCGTGCGCGACATTGCACTGTGCATGGAGCTGTCTGATTTCTACGATCACGGAATCGCCCGCGGTATCGTGCGCTACGCGAAGAGCCGGCCGGGCTGGAGGCTGTACGGGTACGGCTGGATGTTCCGGCCGCTCACCGACCTGAAGACCTGGAAAGGAGACGGGGTGATCTCCCGGGTGGAGACATCCCGGGATGCGGACCGGCTGGAGTCCCTGGGCCTGCCGGTGGTGGACGTGGCCGGCGCGTTCAGTCGGCCCCGGTTTCGCCATGTCACCAACGACGACTTTCTCACCGGCGGCGAGGCCGCCGCTCACCTGAAGGCCTGCGGCTTCCAGCGTTTCGCCTTTCTTGGCGTCTCAGGAACCGGCTGGTCGGAAGAGAGGCGGCGGGGATTCACCCATGGAATCTCATCAGCGGTCCCTGCATTCACCCGCGGTCTCGCCTGGTGGGAGAACCCGCGCGAAAGCCCGACGGCGCTGGCTGATTTTCTCTCCGGGCTGGAGCTTCCGACCGCGCTCTTTGCCTGCAATGACACCACGGGCCTTCGCGCCACGGAGCTCGCACACCGTCTGGGGATCCCGGTGCCCGAGGGCCTGGCGATTCTCGGAGTGGACAACGAGGACATCCTCTGCGAGCTGGCAAGCCCCACGCTTTCCAGCATCATGCTGGACTGCGAGGCAATCGGATTCCACGCCGCCGTGGTCATGGACGCGGTCCTCGACGGGTCCGGCCCCGCGGAGGGCAGCCGTGCGAGCATCCCGCCCCGGCAGGTTGCCGAGCGCGAGTCCACGAGAATTTTCAGCTGCCAGGACCCGATTGTGGCGCGGGCGGTCACGTTCATCAGGGCCCGCACGCATGAGGGCATCGACGTGGGCGATGTCGTTCGCATGGCTGCCGCATCGAGAAGATCATTGGAGATGCGTTTCCGCGCCGCCATGGGCAGGACGATTCACGAGGAAATCGTCCGCACACGGCTGACGCGTGCCCGGCGCCTCCTGAAGGGCACGACGCTCACAATGGAAAAGGTTGCGGCTGGCTCGGGCTTCGGTGCCGTCCAGCGATTTCACTCCATTTTCAGGCGCGCCGAGGGCATGAGCCCCGGGGAATGGCGGCGGAGGAGCATGAATACCTAGGTGGGAGCTGAAGGTGCCCCTTCCAGAGGGTGTTTCCAGGAAAGAGAGGCGAATCGGGCGTAGTCTCTATCCGTCGTGACCCAGGTGCAGCCCGATTCAATGGCCATGGCGGCAAGATAGGCGTCCGGAATCAGGTTGCCCTTCAAATGGAGTTTTGCGCAGAACGAAGTGAATATCTCCCAATGGCGGGGTCCAGGTGAAATCAGCACACAATTTGCACGTTCCCGGATTGCGTTGGCGAACTCCATGGCCTTTTTGACCGGAGTGGGTTGGACGAACACGCGCGTGTGCGTGACGACGCGCAGGAACCCGCTCAGGACGAGGTCCGAGAGCCCGTACGCGGCATGGCTGTTTATCTCGCGTTCCACCCACTCCCTGAAAGCAGCATGATTGGGGGTATCCTCACGGTGAGCGTACACCAGCACATTCACATCAAAGAGAAGCATCTGAGCTTTCCATCCGCGCGAGAAGCTCCTGGCTGTCGTCCAGGTCGATGCCGGGGAGCACGCCGGATCCCTTGAAGGTAACCAGGCTGGCATGAGGCTGGCGATCCGACTTTCCCCGGCGTCCGAGAACGGTGCGAAGTCCTTCCGAAACCAGCTCCCCGAGGGTTCGATTCGTCCTGAGCGCCTCCGCTTTCGCTTCTCGCAGGAGGTGTTCTTCTATTGTGATCGTTGTCCTCATGCGTATGATCATATCGATGATGCATCAAGATGTCCATTGGTGATGCTTTGATGCAGCAACCTTTCCTTTCAGGCCCTGAACCGCACCGGCGTGTACTCAGAGCACTTCCTGGGGATAAAACGGATGTCCAGCCGGGCAAACCTCTGCAGGCCCTTCTCCCGCGGGATGTCGGGATCCCTGTCCCCGATCAGGGGAGCGGCGTAGCGGACAAAATCATCGGTCACATCCAGGCCGTCCTTCGTGATCCAGGCCGGAGGCATGAAGCGCGAAGAATTGGCCACGGTCTGAAGGTGTACCTTGTCGTAGCGGGCCTCGTAGGACGACCCCGGTTTGCGGAGGATCGTTGCCATCCATCCGGTGCCGTCATGCATCGCCACGGCCACCGCGTGACGCGCAACCTCGCGGGCTTCGGCGATGTCGACCGTGGAGGCGTGCACCGACACGGATCGCTGGATGACGCCCGGCACCTGCCCCGTTGCCTGCCCGCGCACCGCAAGGCCGTTCGCATTGAGGTAATTCACCACTTCCTGCGCGGCATTCGTGCGGCTGGCGCCGTACTCGATATGGCCGAAGCCGTCATGCCGTTCTCCCACGCCGCCGACGTCGAAACCCTCGTTCACCACGACAATGCACCGGCCGCTCTCCCGGAGCTGCCGGTTCACATTCTCGTGCAGGCTCCGCAGGGTATTGTGGGTCTCCGCCATGTAGAGCTGGAGGGGCATCTCGCGCCGGGGATCCCCCAGCCGGGACGCCGCGGTGATGAACCCGGACTTGCGGCCCATGGCCTGGAGAACCGCCACCGGCTCCGACACGCACATGCCCCGGTTTTCCTCATTGACGTTCTGGATGAGCGACGCCCAGTACCGGGCCGCGCTCCCGTATCCCGGCGTATGGTCGATGATCTTGAACTCCGGGTCACCGATGTCGTTGTCGATGGTCTTCGGGACACCCGTGACGACGAGCTCCACGCCTCTGTCCCGGGCCAGCTTGGACACCTTGGCCGCGGTGTCCATGGAGTCGTTGCCGCCAATGTAGAAAAAGTACCCGATGTTGTGGGCCTTCAGGACGTCCACGATGCGCTCGAAGTCCTCCGCCTGGCCGTCGGTGAGCTTGTAGCGGCAGGTGCCCACGGCGCCCGCGGCCGGGGTCGTACCCAGCAGCGCAATTTCATCCCGGGATTGCCGTCCCATGTCCACCAGCTCCTCGAGCAGCACTCCCTCTATGCCGTGCCATGCGGCGTAGATGGTGCCAAACTGCTCGGGGGCCGCAAGGCACCCCTCGATCACGCCCTGAAGTGATGAATTGATGACGGGCGACGGTCCGCCGGATTGAGCCACCAGCGCATTGCGTTTCATGCGGCTGTTATATCACGGCCCGCGGCAAAGAAAAGGGCAAGGCTCACCAATGCGATTTGTACTCACTTTCTGAGTACATCCACCACGTGCGGCCCCCTCCCCCGCGCGCCGGCCTTACACCAGCCCTTTTGCCTTCCCGTCGGCCATGCACACCTTGATCCACTGTTTCACGACGTTCGTGACCAGGGGCCGGACCTTCTTCATCACGTCCAGCGTGTAGGGATTCTCGCCCCGGGCGTTCAGCTCCGCGCGCAGCGCGTTCATGTACGTGCAGTGGATGATCGTGCCGACGTTCATCTTGTTGATGCCGCCCTTGATGGCTCGTCTCACGTCTTCTTCCGGTATGCCCGTCCCGCCGTGGAGGACAAGGGGCACTTTCACCGCTTTATTGATTTTCTCAAGCAGGTCGAAATGTATCTCCGGTTTGCCCTTGTAGAAGCCGTGCGCGGTACCAATGCCCGCCGCCAGTGAATCGACACCTGACTCCGCCACGAACTTCTCCACGTCCTCTACGCGGGCAAGAAAATCGGTGCCGGTGTACATGCCCTCCACGCCCATTCCCTGGATGCGGCCGACCTCTCCTTCCACGAACACTCCGCGCGGGTGGGCGTAGGCCACAACTTCCTTCACCGCGGCGATGTTCTCCGCCAGCGGCCGCGCCGATGCATCGATCATCACCGAAGGGTAGTGGTTGTCCACCGCGGCGCGGCAGATTTCCACCTTGTTGCTGTGGTCCAGGTGGTGGAGGAGGGGAATCCGCGCCTTTTTGATCGCGGCCGCGCCGAAAGCCCCCGTGAGCTCGATGCCGATATCGGTGACGACCTGCTGGTTGGACGAGATGAAGATGGGAGCGTCCAGCTCCTCGGCCGCCTCGACAATTGCGAGGAAATCCCAGATGTCCGAGTAGTTGAAGGCGGGAACGGCAAACCCTCCCGCGTCCGCGGCGGCGAGAATCGCGCCCACGTCCAGCTTTTTCGTAGCCATGCTTATCCTTTCTGTTCCCGCAGGAATTGGCGGGCTTCATCAAAGGTCGGGATGCCCGCCGTGGCCCCGACCGCCCTGATGTTCATCGCCGCAACCGCGCAGGCGAATGCGGCGCAGGACCTCATGTCCCAACCCTTCAGCACGCCGGTGAGAAATCCCGCGACAAAGGAATCCCCCGCCCCCGTGGTATCCACGACTTCCGTGGGATATGCGGCGGCATAGAATCCAGCCTCCGTGCCGTGCTTCACGTAGCAGCCCTTCTCACCCAGCTTGACCACCGCCGTGCCCACGCCCTTTTCCTGGAAGAACGCGGCAATATCCTCGGGGACATCGGTCCCCGCGATCCNNATCCGCTCGGCCTCCCGGATGCTGGGCATGAAAAAGCTCAGGTGCGGGAGGCAGGGCTCGATGACGGACAGCCACCGGCCCGTCGTGTCCCAGGTCACGTCCATTGAGGTGAGCTTCCCCCGGGCCCGCGTCTCCGAGAAAAGCTTCGCCGCGCCCTCACCGTCGAACCTCGGCAGAAGATAGGTGCCGCCGACGTGCACGATCGAAGTCCTGTCAAGCTGGGCCATATCCAGGTCCGAGAGGGAGAACAGGTCGTTGGCGCCGCCATAGTAGAAGAAGGTCCGGTCTCCGCCAGAGTTGATCAGCACGAGGCAGGAGCAGGTGCGCGCCTCGGGGGTCCGGCGCAGTCCCCGCTCATCGATGCCCGCGGCGGTGATCACGTGTCGAAGATACTCGCCCAGCTGGTCGTCGCCGATCAACCCCGCGAACCCCACGGACGCGCCGAGCTTCCTCAGGCCAAGGGCCACGTTCAGGCAGTCCCCGCCGTTCCTGATGTCGATGCCGTCCACGCATTTCGTATCCACCCCGAAGTCCACGCGGTCCACGGGCCGGACCAGGATGTCGGCGGCGAGCTGTCCGACACACAAGACGTCCATTCAGCGCCTGTCCTCTCTACCCGAAATGAGGCCGGGGGACAAGCAGCTCGACCGGCATCCCCCAGACCTCCGCCGTGGCAGAGAAGAACGCCTCGACTTCCTCGGATCTCGTCCGTCCGTCCAAAGACCCCAACAGTAACCGACAGACTCCCAGAGAGCCGCGCAGCTTCTGCAGCGTTGCGCGGACCTCGGCAGGGGTGCGGCCGATGACATCGTCCGGATTCAGGATTACCGTGAGGACCGTCCGCGGGAAAAGCCTTTTCAGCTCATCGAGGCTGGACTGGATACCGAAATCCAGGTACCCGAGCACCCGGATCTCCGAGTACGCCTTTGCGTAGGCGTCCACCTTCCATCCGCAGTTGTGTACCCCGAAATGCGTGTAGTGGTCGGAGAGCCGCCGGTCGTACGGCATCACGAACTCTCGGTAGTGGTGCTCGGATATCATGTTCACCACGCAGTTGGATGTCACGAAGTAATCCTTTTTTACTCCCGATCGACCCTGGCGATCGTAGACGGCATCCGCAAAGCGCATGGTCGTTTCGCAGACCACGTCCAGTACGTGATGGGCGCGCTCGGGCGCGGCCACCATGTCGGTGAAGATCTGTTCCCCGCGCAGGCGGAAGGCCGTGTTCAGGATCCCCTGGTAGTTCAGCTCGCCATCAATGGCGCCCCACTCCTCCTGGATCACGTCCATCTGTCGCATCAGGTCGGAGAAGAACCGGCATGATTCGAACCTCGGGACTTCCAGGGAGTCCGCGGCGGCATCGTCCAGGAGTCGACGATTGTTTTCGGGCCACGCGCTGCGCGAGTACAGGACCTCCTGGCCGAACAACGCCCCGATAGGCGCGCTGTTGGCAATCTGGGAAAGCCCGCCGCGGATGGCTTCCGGATCCCCCCCGAGGCGCAGCCGTGGAAACTCCGCGTTCAGCGCTCGGGCCATGGCCGCGAAAGACTGCCTCCTGTGCACCGGGTCCGTGTGCCAGCGCTCCCCCATATCCAGGCCCATGCGCGCGGCGAACCAGTCGGGGGAAAAGCTCACGTGCACCTTTACGGGAGACCCGTCTGCCTGTGCCCGGTTCCACACCAGGGCGCCGGCAAAGGGGACGTAGGGATAGATGGGCTCAGAGATCACTTGAAGGCCCCGGCCGTGATCCCCGAGATGAAGGTCTTGCGGAAGATCAGGAATATGACGATCAGGGGCAGCGAGCTCATGAAGCAGGCGGCCATGACCTGCCCCCAGTAGACCTCCCGCTGGGTGCCGAAGAGGCGGGAGATGTTCAGCGCCACGGTATACATATCAAGCTTGCTGATCGCGATCAGGGGCCAGGTGAAATCGTTCCAGATGTCCATGAAGACAATGAGCCCGACGACGAGCAGGCCGGACTTTACCATGGGCATCACGATTACCCTGTAGATGCGGAAATCCCTGCAGCCATCCACGCGGGCGGAGCTGAGGATCTCCTCCGGTACGTAGCTCATGTATTGCCGCATGAGGAATGTGCTGAATGCCAGGCCGAAGCCCTGCAGGAGCCGGGGAAGGATGAGGGCCTGGTAGGTGCTCACCCAGTGCAGCTTCGTCATGAGAATGAACAGCGGAATGTAGGTCACCTGCGGCGGCAGCATGATCGTGGCAAGGAGCGCCACGAAAAGGACGTTCCTGCCGGGGAACTTGTACTTGGCAAACGCGAAGCCGGCGACGGAGGAGAAGAAGATGATGAGCGTGATGAAGATGATGGAGACGATGGAGCTGTTGATCAGCGAGCGCCCGAAGGCGGACTTGCCGAAGAGCCCGATGTAATATTGCAGGTTGAAGCCCGCCGCGGGCAGGTTCAGGATCTGCATGGAGAAGATCTCTGCGTTGCTCTTGAAGGAGCCCATGAGCATGAAATAGAAGGGGAAGACGAAGATCACGGCGCCGGCGAGCAGCAGGATCGTCACGATTGCTTTTCTCACCATGCGCGGCTCCTCATGTTGCGGAGTAGGTGCGGTCGCGCTCGGCCCAGATGCGCACCTGGGCGACGGACGGGATCAGCACCACGATGAAGGTGAGGAACGCGATTGCCGCCCCGTAACCGAGCTGGAAGAACTTGAAGGCGGAGCGGTAGACGTACAGCACGAGGCTGAGCGAGGAGTATCCCGGGCCCCCATTGGTGAGGAAGTATGGCTCGGTGAACATGTTGAAGGTGCCGATCGTGGACATGATGAACTGGAAGCCGATCACCGGGCGCAGGAGCGGGAAGGTGATCCGCCAGAAGGTGCGGAATCCGCTGGCGCCGTCGATCTTTGCCGCGTCGTAGATCTGCGTGTCGATGCTCTGCAGGCCCGCCAAGGCGATGATCATGTTGTACCCCGTCCACTTCCAGGTGATCAGGATGTCAATGGAGATCTTCGACATGGAGGCCGAGGACAGCCAATGCGGGCCGGGAATTCC
This sequence comes from Spirochaetaceae bacterium, assembly GCA_003170115.1. Lineage (GTDB taxonomy): Bacteria > Spirochaetota > Spirochaetia > SZUA-6 > Fen-1364 > Fen-1364. Next base: position 2,019 of record PMZS01000316.1, on the reverse strand, counting down.
CACCTCTGCCAGGAGAAGGTTCACCAGCCCGGCGCGGTCGTCGAAGAGCACGAAGAACACGATCGCGATGGAGAGCACGGAGGTCACGTACGGCAGAAGGTACACGATGCGGAAGAAGTCCTTGTGTCTCCGCGCGGGGTTGTTGAGGGCCACCGCGATGAACACGGACAGGAAGATCATGATCGGCACGTTGATGATGAACACGTACACGACGTTGTACAGCGAAGTCCAGAAGACCGCGTCCTTCAACAGGAGGGTGGCGTAGTTCTTTAGGCCGACGAACTTCCAGGGCTTGGTGGCGTTCCACTCGTTGAGGCTCAGGACGAAGGAATAGATGATGGGGTACAGCCCGAAGACGACGAACAGGATGAAGAACGGGCTGACGAACAGGTACGCCTGCCTGTTGCGGCCCACGTCGTGCCAGAATCTTTTCCGTCCCACCACGTCACTCCTTCTCGGGCGTCCGTCTGTCTCGTGAACTTGGCCCGAGTATACTCCGTAGGCCGAAAAAAGCCGGCCCCGTTTTGGGAGCCGGCGCGAGAGATCGTTCTACTTCGAGAGGGCTTCCGCCTGGGCCTCCGCAAGACCTTTTTCGACCGTCACCTTGCCGGTGAGGATTGAGTTCATCGTTGCCTGCAAGATAGACTGGATCTGTGTGTACTGCGGCGGGATCCTCCACGTCGTTGGAACCATGGTGGCGATCTGCGCGAACAGCTTGAAGATCTTTTGGTCGCCCGAAATAGGGAATGTCTTGTTCTGCATGAAGTCTGTCGGATAAGCGGGCAGGAACACCGGGAACTCGCCGTAGTCGGCGTGCGCCCTTGCACCGTCGAGGGTCGCGCAGGCGAACTTGATGAATGCCATGGCAAGTTTCTGCTGATCATCCGAGGTTTGCGTGGCAATGGTGAGCTCGGAGCCGCCGAGGTTTGACGCGCGCCCGCCACCCTTCTGGAAGGCCGGCAGCATCGTGGCGCGCCAGTTGCCGAACTGCGACATGTCTGGGGTGACGAAGTTGATCATGACGTTTACGTACCATTCGCCCCCTATCACACCGAGGACCTGGCCCTTGTTGTACATGTCGTAGTACGCGGGGGAGCCCTGCTCCACGTTCGCGGAGATGCCGGCATCGACCATCTGTTTGATGAGCTTCATGGCCGCGATCGACTCCTTGCTGTCGAGCGTCGGCTTCATGCTGCTGTCGAAGTACGCACCGCCCTGCTGCTGGGTGAGGAGGCCGTGAAGGCCCACTTCGCCGTGCATAGACTGGTCCATGGCGGCGGCCGCGACGGAGACCGTGTTCATGTACACGCCCTTGCTCTTCAGCTGCCTGCCCAGCGTGATGAACTGATCCCAGGTTTGCGGCAGCGTGACCTTGTACTTGTCCGCGATGAGTTTCTGATACCAGAACCCGACGGGTCCGCCGTCGAAGGGAACGGCGAAGATCCTTCCATTCGCGTCGGAGTCGTTCGCGATCTTGTACGCGGGAAACTTGTTCCTCATCGTGTTGATGTAGCCGGTCATGTCGACCAGTCCGCCTTGGGCGATGAACTTCTGGATGTAGGCGGAGTCGATTGTAAGCAGGTCCGGCGCGCCGCTCCCCGAGGCGATCGCGACGAAGATCTTGTCATGCGTGTCGGGGTGCGACATCGGGGTGACGTCGACATTGATGTTCGGATAAAGCTTCTGGAACGCAGGGGTCAAGAACTGGACGCACTTCGCCGTCCATGTCCAGCAGGTGATCGTTCCCTTCAGGTCGGTGTTCACCTGCCCGAAGGCGAGCGGCGCCAGGCACAGAATCGCCAGGGCCAGGAGTAGAAGTCTTTTCATTTGTCATCTCCTTCTTTTGTGTAGCGTAGAATCTGTTAAAACGCCAGCCCTTCGAGGGACGCTGTTTGCCCCCTCCTTCCCTCTCCCTCGCAATTATCGATGAGATACCTCAGGAGCCGAGATATTGTGGCACGAATTCTCCGATCTGTCAAGCATATCTTTCGACATACAGCAGTTCTCAATCTGACTGCT
>PMZS01000246.1 GCA_003170115.1 Spirochaetaceae bacterium | reverse complement strand
GGCGACGGCACGTTCGAGGACGTGTCGCTGAAATCGGGCATCGCCCAACACATCGGCAAGGGCATGAGCGTGGCCTTCGCCGACTACGACCTCGACGGATTCACGGACGTCTTCGTGACCAACGACAAGATCCCCAATTTCCTTTTTCACAACCGCGGCGACGGGACCTTCGAGGAGGTCGCGCTCGAGGCCGGCGTCGCGCTCCCCGACCGCGGCAAGGCGGTCTCGGCCATGGGCGCGGACTTCCGCGACTACGACAACGACGGCCTGCCGGACATCACCTTCGCCGCTCTGGCCGGGGAGACGTTTCCCCTGTTCCACAATGAAGGCCGGGGCCAGTTCCGCGACTTCACGTACCGCAGCCGCATGGGGCCGCTCAGCAACCGCCGCAGCGGCTGGAGCCCCGCGCTGTGCGACTTCAACAACGACGGATGGAAGGACCTGTTCGTCTCCGGCGCGCACGTCAACGACACCGTTGAAGCCTTTGAGGCGAGCCCTTACCGCTTGCCCAATGCGGTCTTCGCCAATGCCGGCGACGGCACTTTCCGCGATTTTTCCGCCGCGGCGGGAGCGGATTTCCAGGTGCCCGGCGCGCACCGCGGCGCTGCCTTTGCCGACTTCAACAACGACGGCAAAACCGATGCCGTGGTCAGCCTGATCGGCGCACGCGCCGAGCTCTGGGAGAACGTGAGCCCGGACGACAATACGTGGATCGACGTTAAGCTGACCGGCACGAAGTGCAACCGCGACGGCATCGGCACCCGCATTCGCATCGGCAACCAGTACAACCAGATGACCTCAAACGTCGGCTACGCCTCCTCGAGCCTCGTGCCGGTCCATTTCGGTACCGGGAAGGCGACCGCAGTTGACATCGAAATCCTGTGGCCGGACGGGACCCATCAGACGCTCCGAAACGTGCACACCAACCAGGTGCTGGCCGTTCGCGAGCCATAGCTCGCAGAGCGGTTCAGAGCAGCCCGCGCAGCGTCTCAAGGCGGAGTAATGCGCGGCTCGTCCTTCTCTTCAACCTCGCGCCGGCTCAGGATCTCGCGATAGTCCCTCAGCACGGCCGTCGCGCGCTCCCGCTTTCCGGCGCCCTGATAGGCGCGGGCCAGTTGATAGTGGCGCGTGCCGCTGTCGTCGTCCGAGATCGCCGCTTCGAGCTGCGCAATCGCCGGCTCCCAACGCCCCACCTCGAGATACGCCTCTCCCAGCGCGCCGTGAGCCAGCTGGAATTTGGTGTCGCGTTCGAGCGCGGTTTCCAGATATTGGATCGCCTGCGCGGGATCGTGAACCTCGATCAGTGCCAGCCCATAGAGGTAGTGAAATTCGGCCGAAGACTTGTCGCGCTCGAGCAGGTCCTGGATCAGCGGCAACGCCGCGCCACAATCGTTGCTGTGGCACAGCGCCAACGCCAGCCGCCGCTGGATGCCCGTGTCGCCTCTCGCAAACTGCAGCGCCTCCCTCCACGCCACCGCCGCCTCTCGATAGCGCCCGCTCTTCTCATGCGCATTGGCTGCGGCCTCGGCCCGTTCCCGCGAGGCCGGCAACTCCGCGAGACGCGCGTAGGCGCGCTGCGCCAGCGCTTGGAAGGCCTTGGCCTGCCAGTACGTCTGCTCCGGCGTGCCGGCGAGCGCCGCGCGGACCTCCCTCCTGCTGGCAAGGACGGTCTGCAGCATCGCGGCAGCCGCCACATCTTCCGGAGCCTCCGCGACAAGCTCCCGGAGCGTTTCCGCTGTCCTGAGCCAGGCCGCGTCGGCGCGTCCGTACAGGAGGTCACGCGCAAGCCCGTCCGAGAGATCCGAGTATCCCGTGGCCTTCTCCCGCAGGAGCGTGATACGGGCGGCCTCGCGCCCGGCTTCAGCTCCGCCGGCCCGAACGAGCAGCTCGCCGAACTGCAGCGCCATCAGTCCGAGCTCGCTGTCGCGGGCGAATGCCGACACTTCCTGCAGATCTCCCTGCTTCCGCGAATCCAGCCGCCCGAGCAGGGAAGCAAGCCGGGCGGCCTCGCCGACCGGCGAGGAGGAGAAGGCGAGCAGCCTGCGCGACTGCGCATCGAGGATCGTGAAGGAGCCATCGGATCGGTTCGCGGCGAGGTCAAACGATGAGGGCAGGCTCTCGCCCGGCCGTCCCGGGATCCGTGCCAGTCTCCAGACGGGGATTCCGGAGCTCTGGAACTTCCAGACCTCCGCGGATCCGGCAAGGAGGAAGCTGCCGTCGTCGAAGACCGCGATCTGCTGGGGAAGCTGCATGGTAGAGGCGCTGAGAAGCGGCCGGATGGAGAAAACCTCCTGCCCTCGGGGAGTGAGGATGCGCACGCGCCGTTCTCCGGCGTCCCAGATCCAGAGGTTGCCCTCCCTGTCAAGGTCGAACGCCGGCACGTAGGAGGCCGCGATGTGCAGCACGCTGGATGGTCCGCCGTCCACGGGATACATGCGCACTCCATGTTCGCCGAGCGTCCCCGGCAGCGCGGCCAGGATCTTTCTCCCGATCAACCGGGCGGGAAGCGCGGAAAGCCCCGGCGCATCAGTCACCTGCCGGGTGCCCAACCTCGGGTTGACGATCGCGATCCGGGCCTCCTGCTGGGAAAGCAGCAGAAGCTGGTCGCCCGGTCCCGGGATGATCCCGGAGAGCTGCATTGGCTCACGCCCGATGCTCTGTCCATTGATGTCCCGGATCGTCGAGGCTGAGATGCGAAACAGCGGTCCCAGCGTAAGATACCTGTGGGGAAAACAGACCGTGATCTCATCGCCCGAGCTCCCGAGCCCGACCGGCTCCAGCTCTTCAGGGTTCCATCCGGTGAGAGCTCCCAGGGTATCCGTCGCAATGGAGGCGACAAGGGCCGGCGGCGGGGAAAGCGGCAGCGCGGAGAGTCCACGCGAGGAGGAATACAGGAACGCGAGGTCCCCGGCAATCGTTGCGAGGAGGCTCGCGGGGCTTTCTGCCGGCACGCTGGATACCAGGGACCGGGTGGCGCGCGCCCGCGTGAAGTCGGTTGAGACGGTGACAACTCCTCCCGAGACGTCAAGGACAACTTGCGCAAAAGGGTCTGACGCGGCTGTTGCCGGGCTGCCCGGCTGCTCGTCGTCGAAGACCAGCGATGTGGAGGCACCGAACTCGGCGGTGAAAAGTCGCTGGATCCCTGCCTGAAGCACGGCCGTGCCGGGCAGCGAGCTCTCTGCGTCCGGAGCCGCGGCAACCCTGAGATGCAGCGTCTCGGCCCCGGCAGGGTTCGGGGCAAGGAGGGCCAGCAGGACAAGGAGGAGCGGCATCAGCCGGCGTACCCGAGTGAGCGCAGGGCCGCTTCCGCTTCCGTTCTTTCGTCCCAGGCCGCCGGGCCCTCGGGCCCGATGATGCTGCCCTCGTGGCCCTTGCCGAGAAGAAGGACCGCGTCTCCCGGCCGCGCCCGGGAGAGCGCGAAACGGATGGCCTCCCGCCTGTCGGGGATGAGGAAGAGGTTCTCCCCGCGCGTCTTGCCTTCGCACCCTTTCGCGATCTGTTCGAGAATCTCCATGCGGTCTTCCCCGCGCGGGTCCTCATCCGTGATCACCAGCGTGTCACTGTGCGCGCCCGCCGCACGACCCTGAAGCGGACGTTTCTCCCGATCCCTCTCTCCCGCGGAGCCGAAGACCGCCGTGAGCGCTCCTTGTGTATGGCTGCGCATCCAGGGAAAGAGCTTCAGAAAGGCGCCGGGTGTGTGAGCATAGTCGACGATGACGGCAAAGGGCTGGCCGAGATCGACGGAGGCCATCCGGCCCTGCACGCCCTGCAAACGGTTGACGAGGGGCGACAGAGAGAGGGGCGGCAACTCGAGGATGCGGGAGGCAGCCAGGACCGCGGCCAGCGCGTTCTCCACCCAGAACGGCCCGGGGATGGAGATGCGCGCTTCAGCTTCCTTGCCATCGTGCACCATTCGGAAGGTGGTGCCGGAAACGTCCTCCCGGGGCGAGCGTGCCTCGAGCTCCCCGCCGCTGCCGTAGCGATACACCGGCACGCGCGATGCGTCCTGGAAATATCCCGCGCTCGGGTCTGCGGCATTCACCACCGCGAAGCGGGGACCGTGGACATCCTTCGCCGCATCCGGCGACACGGCGCGAAAGAGGTTCGCCTTGTCCGAGCGGTACTGCTCGAAGGATCCGTGGAACTCCAGGTGTTCGTGCGTCACGTTGGTGAGGACCGCCGCGTCGAAATGCACGTCCCCGAGCCGGTTGGTCCGTGGAGAGAGCCCGTGCGATGTTGCCTCCACGACCGCAATGTCCTGTCCCTTGTCCACCATCTCTCTCAGCATTCCCTGGATCTCTGTTGATTCCGGGGTGGACTGCCGGAAGGGATTCTTCACAACCTGGTCGCCGGTCTTGAACGACACCGTGGAGAGGAACCCGGCTCTGCCTCCCAGGAAGCCGATGAGCTGGGTGATGAACCAGACGGTGGAGCTCTTTCCATCAGTGCCGGTGACGCCGATCACCTTGATCGACTTCGAAGGGTGACGGTAGAACGCCGCGGCGACCGGTGAGAGCGCGTTCCGCGGGTCACGCACCCGGATGCAGGTGACATCCGGAGGCACGTCGGTAAGCGGGCGGGCATGGAGGACGGCAGTCGCGCCCCGGCGAATCGCGTCCCCGACGTAGCGATGCCCGTCGGTATGCAGCCCGTCCATCGCGGCGAAAAGGAACCCCGGGCCTGCATCGCGCGAGTCGTAGGCAATCCCGCGTACCGCCCGGCGCATGTCTCCGCGGGTCTCCTCGAGTGAAACGTGGGAGAAGAGCTCGGTCAGGGCCATTTCGGGCATCACCGGATGCTATCCATGAGGATGCGTCGAATCAAGTCCGCGGGCGATGACAAAAAAAGGCCCCGGGGGAGCGGGGCCGCTTTCTCACATGACCGATGACGCTGCAGCCGTTATCGCGCGGCCTTCAGCGCCTCGACCGCAAGGCCCACTGCCGTGACGTGGATCGATGCGCCGGAAATGGCATCAGAGGTGCCGTCCGACCTTACGTTGATCTTCGCCGGGTCCTGCGCCTTGAGGATCGCCGCCTGGACCGCGGCCGCCTGCACGTTCCATTCGCCTTCCTTGGCTGCTTTGGCCATCCCGTAGCGGCCTTCCAGTGCCTCGACGAGCTTCGATTTCTTTTTCGCGTCCTTGCTGATTCCGTTCCAGAGCACGTCCACGATCCTGCCATTGACGACCGTGAGAAGCACGGAGTCCTTCCAGCCCGACTGAGCGTCGAAGGCGGGTTGCTCCTTGAAGAACCAGCCATCCTTCCTGTAGATGCCCCTGGCCACCGGGCCGGCCGCGAGGGCCTTGTTGACCAGCGCGTAAAAAACTCCGACGTGCAGAGATGCGCCGGAGATTGCATCCGTGGTGCCGTCCTGCTTGATTTTGTTGAAGCCGGGGTTCTGCGTCTTCAGAAGGTATGCCTCGACGTTGGCCGCTTCCTGGTCCCATTCGAGCCCGAGCTTGGAAGCCTTTTTCATTCCGTAGCCGCCCGCGGCCGCGACGGTCTTCTTGTCCGCCACGCCGAGGTTCGACACCCCATTCCAATTCACGGAGGTGATTTTTCCGCCGGCCACGGTGAGCACGACCTGTTCCTTCCAGCCGCCCTGGGGGGCGAAGTTTTCATCCTGGGCAAAGTACACGCCATCCCTTGCCTTCACCTGGCCGAAGGCGACACCCGCGAGAGCGAACGACAGGATAATCGCACACGCGATAATACGTTTCATTCAGATCCTCCTTCCCTTCCTGGGGGTTCGTGCATTGGACCCGGGCGCGCCTTCGGTGTCAATCCTGCCCGGATTTGCCGTGATTTGCTTTCAGGAAGCGAATTGAATATGCTCTGCGAGGGAGTACCCGTCATGTATACCGTGCGCATCGAGGACGGATTTGCCGCCGCCCATTTCCTCACTCACTATCACGGCAAGTGCGAAAGACTGCACGGCCACAACTACAAGGTCTTCGTGACCGCCTCCGGAAGAAATCTCGACGATGGGGGCATGCTGCTGGATTTCGGCATCCTCAAGGGAGCCCTGAGGAAGGTCACCTCCGAGCTGGACCACACCAGCCTCAACGATCACCCCGCGTTCGACGACGGGTGCCCGAGCGCCGAGCGTATATCCCTTTTCGTCTACGAGAAAATGCACGCACTGATGCCGGACGCCAGTCTTACCCTCGTCGAGGTTTTCGAAACGGACAGGAATCGGGCGACCTACTCTCCCGACTGATCCAGTGTTGGACTTCGTGGATCCCTACCTGACGGATCAGCTCATCGCGTACATTGGCAACAAGCGGGCACTTCTGCCCTTCCTCTACGAGGTGTTCCGCAGCCTTCCCCTTGATCCCTCTCGCAGCACCTTCCTCGATCCCTTTGCCGGCTCGGGTTCCGTCTCCCGCCTTGCCCGCGCAATGGGCTTCCGGGTCTCCGCGAACGACTGGGAGCCGTACTCCTTCACGATCAATTCCTGTTACCTGCGGCTGCGCCCCTCCGTCCTCGATATCCTCTTCCATGGGCTCGGAGGGATCGACATGGTGCTCGAAGAGCTGAACGCGCTGCCTCCGCTGCCCGACGCGAAAGGCTACATCAGCCGCTACTACGCTCCTCGAAATACCGAGAAAGCGGACTGGAGAACAGAGCGGCTTTTCTACACGCGGGAGAACGCGCTCAGGATCGACGCGATCCGGCAGCGCATTGAAGAAATGTACCCGGGGATGCAGATGGAGACGGGCGCATTCCTCGGGAAGGCGGCTCTTCTTGCCCCTCTCCTGCACCAGTCGGCCACTCACACAAACACCTCGGGCGTATTCAAGGCCTTTCACAAGGGCTTCGGGGGGCATGGCCGCGACGCCCTTCGGCGGATCATGGGGCCCATCCGGCTCGGCAGACCGGTGCTGATCGATGCTCCCGTACCAGCCGAGGTGGCATGCATGGACGCGGCTGCGTTCCTCTCGGGAAGGCCGGCGGAAGTCTGCTACCTCGATCCTCCCTATGCCGTGCATCAGTATGGAAGCAATTATTTCATGCTGAACACCATTGCGCTCTGGGACAGACCTCCAGTGAGCGACGAGCGCGCTGCCGATGGGAGGCTTCGGCACAAGGCGGGAATTCGACCGGACTGGATCCGCACCCGTTCGGCATTCTGCTACCGCGATACAGCGGCCGCGGCGATGAAAGGGGTCATTGATGCCGCGGACTGCCAATGGCTTGTCGTGAGCTACAGCAATGAAGGATTGATCGAGCTGGAGGAGCTTTGCGACCTGCTGGCTGAAAGGGGCGAGCTCACCGTGCGGTCGAAAGGGTACGCGAAATATCCCGGGGGGAAGCAGAGCCTCCATCGAGCAACGAGGAACATGGAGCTGGTGCTGGTGGTGCGCAGGGGAACCCGTGCGCATGCTCCTGCCGCGGCACGGGACGCCCTCCGCGAAATCCGCCTCGCGCGGCTGTTCGCGCTTTCCTACGATCCTGGCCGGATTCGCGCGACCTTCTCCGTGGAAGGGGAGGCTCTCATCCTGGGCGACGACCCGACGGTTCGTATCCCGATGCGGCATTTCTGGAGATTCCAGCCCGATCCGCCAATGCCCCGGTTCCAGTCAGCGGAAGCGGCCGAGGCTTTCATCACGTCTCTGTCTGCGTGCGCCGTGCGCGACATCCGGGAGGAAATCACCATTGTGGCTGCTCTTGCCAGGAAGCTTGAGAAGGGCAGGGAGAAAGAGCGGACGCTGAAGGAAATCCTTCGCCTGCTCAACAAGCTCGCGCACGGGAAATACCGCGTTGAGTTCGCCGCCGCGCTGGAGAAACTCCGCGCCGGCCTCGGAGCGAGCCCCGCGTTCAGCGCTGGTCTGGATGCGATCGAGGAACGAGCAAGGCGAAGGATGGCGGCGGCCCGCGGAAGATCCTCGCAGCCGTAAGGGCCGCCGGTCGTCTCATAACCTACGCTTGACATTCTGGCGGGCCGCCCCGATCATCGCAATATGACCATGCTGGCGGATGCAGTCGTCGACAGCATACTCTCCATCATCCACTCTCGCCGCCCCGCGGCGAAAGTCGTGCTGTACGGCTCCCGCGCGCGTGGTGACGCGTCGCCTGTGTCGGACATTGATCTTGCCGTTGTGGATCCTTCCTGGACGCAGGAAGACGTAGACCAGGTGCACAATAGGCTGGAAGAAGAGGTTCCGACCGCGCTCAAGATAGACCTGCTCGCGCTCCATCTGGTGAGGAACACGGATCTCGCGGCAAGAATCCTGCGTGAAGGGATTCGTGTCGATGAATGAGCGCAGGATCATGTCTACCGAGTTTTCCCGGGCACTTGCACGGCTGCGCGCAGGGGTGGCGGAAGACCCAGGAAAGAGCGATCTGGTTTTCGATGGAGTGATCCAACGATTCGAGTTCTGCTTCGAGCTG
>PMZS01000335.1 GCA_003170115.1 Spirochaetaceae bacterium | reverse complement strand
TAGTTGCGCGCCGACTTCGACATTTTCTTGCCCTCGGAGTCGAGGATCAGGCCGCTGACGATCACGTTCCTGAACGTGGGCTTGTCGAAGAGGGCCACGCCCAGCACGACGAGGGTATAGAACCAGCCCCGAGTCTGGTCGATGGACTCGGAAATGAAGTTCGCGGGAAAGTGTGCGTCGAAGTGCTCGCGATTCTCGAACGGATAGTGATTCTGGCCGTAGGGCATGGCGCCGGACTCGAACCAGCAGTCCAGGACCTCGGTGATCCGCCGCATGGTGCCGCCGCAGGAGCAGGGATACGTGAGGGAGTCGATGAAGTGCTTGTGCAGGTCGTTTGCCTTCTTCCCGGTCTTCTGCTCCAGCTCGGCACGGCTGCCCAGGCACTCGGTGGCCTTGCAGGTGTCGCAGCGCCAGACCGGGATCGGGTTTCCCCAGTAACGGTTGCGGGAGACAGCCCAGTCCCGGGCATTCTCCAGCCACTTGCCGAACCGACCCGACTTCAGATGCTCCGGCATCCAGTTGATGGTGTCGTTGGCGGCGAGCATGCGCGCCTTGATCTTTTCAACGCTCACGAACCACGAGGAAATGGCACGGTAGATGAGCGGGCTCTTGCAGCGCCAGCAGTGCGGGTAGCTGTGGTTGTACGAATCGTGGCGGACCAGGGAATGCTGGTCCTTCAGCGCCTTGATGATCGACTTGTCGGCGTCCTTCACGAACTGCCCGGCCCAGGGGGCAACGTCCGCGGTGAACTTCGCCTCGTCGTCCACGGGGACGATGACGGGAATGCCGGATCCCTTCATGAGGTTGTAGTCGTCCTCGCCGAAGCCCGGGGCGATGTGCACGATGCCGGTCCCCTCGTCGGTGGCAACAAAGTCCCCGTTCAGAGCCTTGAAGGCACCCTTCTCTTTTAATGCCGCGAAGAATGGGAAAAGCGGTTTGTAAGACTTCCCTTTCAGCTCCGAGCCTTTGTATCTCGCGACGACCTGGTACGCCGAAGGGTCCTTGTAGTATGCGGGAAGCCGGTCCTCCGCGAGGATGTACTGCTCTGCCCCGTCTTTGCGCCGCGCGTCCTGCGCGGATTCGCGGACTTTGACGTACTGAATGTCAGCGCCCAGCGCGAGCCCGAGGTTCGAGGGCAGCGTCCAGGGAGTCGTGGTCCATGCAAGGAAGCTTGTGCCCGGCTCATCGTCGAGCTCGAACTTCACGGTGATGGCGGGGTCCGCGACGTCGATGTAGCCGCCGAGGCTCAGCTCGTGGTTGGAAAGCACGGTGGAGCACCGCGGGCAGTACGGGAGGATATAGAACCCTTCGTAGAGGAGGCCCTTCTTCCAGAGCTCGCTCACCACCCACCAGATCGTCTCCATGTAGTCGGGGTCCATGGTCTTGTAGTCGTTGTCGAAGTCGACCCAGCGGCCCAGGCGCGTGATGACCTTCCGCCATTCCTTCGTGTAGCGCAGGACGATTGACCTGCAGGCCTCGTTGAACTTCGCGACACCGTACTCTTCGATCTGCCTCTTCCCCGAGATCCCCAGCTCCTTCTCCATCTCGTACTCGACGGGAAGGCCGTGGCAGTCCCAGCCGAAACGGCGGTCCACCTTGAGACCTTTCATGGCCTGGTACCGGGGGATGATATCCTTCACCGTGCTGGGCACGAAATGTCCGTAGTGGGGCAGGCCGGTGGCGAACGGGGGGCCGTCGTAGAAGACGAACTCCTCGTTTCCCTCCCTCTGGGAGATGGATTTCTCGAATATTTTCGCTTTCTCCCAGAATGCGAGAACCTTCTCTTCCATCAAAGGGAAGCTCGCCTTCGGATCCACGGGCCTGTACAAGGAATCCTCCTTGCGACTATATACGGAAAAAAACCGGCGCGAGTCAAGGCGGCGCCCTTGCGCATGGAGCGGCTGTTTGCTTAAATACCCGACACGCCATGAAGAAATACCACGAGCAATGGCGCCGGATCGTCGCCGAGGCGCTCGGCAGCTATGCCGCTGAGACCGGCGCGGCCGGAGTCGACACCAGCNNCAGCGCTCTCGTCCTGGAGACGCCCCCGAAACCGGAGCTGGGCGACATCGCCTTCCCGATGTTCCCTTTCGCAAAGTCGCTGCGAAAAGCGCCGCCGCTCATCGCCGCGGAGGTCGCCCGTCGCGTGCCGGGAGTACCGGGAGCCGCGGAAGCGGGAACCGCGGTCGCGGCAGGCCCCTACGTGAACGTCCGCCTCTCACAAGCCGCGGTGATCGGGGACATTCTCTCCGAAATCGCCGCACAGGGAACCTCCTACGGACGCGGCACGGAAATGGCCGCACGCCGGGTGATGCTGGAGTTCTCCTGCCCGAACACGAACAAGCCCCTGCACCTCGGTCACCTGCGGAACGACGCGATCGGTGAGAGCCTCTCACGGATCTTCTCGGCGGCCGGCGCGACGCTTCGGAAAGTGAACCTCATCAACGACCGGGGCGTGCACATCTGCAAGTCCATGCTCGCCTACCGCATGTTCGGCGGCTCCGCAACACCGGAGTCCGAGGGAATCAAAGGGGATCATTTTGTCGGTGACTATTACGTAAAATACGCGCAGTACGCGAAAGAGCACCCGGAGGCCGAGGAGCAGGTGCGGGAGCTGCTGCGGGACTGGGAGGATGGCGATCCCGCCGTCGTGGCGTTGTGGCGCCGCATGAACGGGTGGGTCGTCGCGGGCATCGAGGAGAGCTACAGGAGGACCGGAGTCACCTTCGACCAGATTTATTTCGAGAGCGACGTCTACAAGCTCGGCAGATCGGAGATCCTGGCCGGCATCAAGAAGGGCCTCTTCCAGAAGGACGCCGACGGCTCCGTGTGGGTGGATCTCACCGATCAGGGAATGGACCGGGAAGTGCTCCTGAGATCCGATGGGACGTCGCTGTATATCACGCAGGATATCGGCGTCGCGATCCAGCGCTCGAAGGACTGGCCTTTCGACCGGCTCATCTACGTGGTCGGCTCGGAGCAGCGCCACCACTTCCAGGTCCTCTTCAAGGTGCTTGCCGTTCTCGGGTACCCATGGGCGGCAAACCTCCATCACCTCGCCTACGGCATGGTGAACCTGCCGGAAGGCAAGATGAAGTCGCGGGAAGGGACGGTCGTGGACGCGGACGAGCTCCTGGACGAGCTGGAAAAGCTCGCGGCGGAGGAGATCACGTCGAAGGAACGGGAGGAGGAGGTCGGCGACCTCTCCCGCACTTCCCGGGACATCGCCCTTGGTGCGCTCAACTACTGGCTGCTCCAGATCACGGCGGCCAAAGACATGACCTTCGACCCGAAGGAGTCAATTTCCTTCAATGGAAATACGGGTCCCTACCTGCAGTATACCGGTGCGCGCATCTCCAGCATGCTGAGGAAATTCGAAGAGCGCAGGGAAAAGTACATCGCCGGGAAATATGACAGCGCCCTGCTGGCATTGCCGGATGAATGGGAAATTGCGAAGTCCCTGGCGCTCTTCCCGGAGACGATCGTCGCATCGGCCCGGGAGCTCAATCCCTCCGTGCTCACCGCGTATCTCTTTGACCTGTGCCGGAGCTTCAGCCGCTATTACCAGGACCACCCCGTTCTCAGGAACGAGGATCAGAATCTCGTGATCTCCCGGATCGCCCTGGTCAGGGGGATGGGGCAGGTGATGCGGAACGGCCTTCAGCTCCTGGGGATACCGTTCCTGGAGGCCATGTGAAGGCATTCGTCAGGGTGAACCGTCCGCCCCCGGCAAGATAGCCCAACCGCAGGTACCCCGCCAGATCGGAGCAGGGCACATCGAACAGGAAGCGCCTCGACGCCGGGTCCCACTCCGCCGGCCCAACCTGGTCAAGCCCGTTGTAGAGCAGTCCGCGCGCCGCATTTCGCGAAACGAACCTCCCGCTCACGGTGAGCCCGCGGGGGCCCGCGGCGATAAGGAGCTCATCCACGCGCTTTTCGGTGAACATCATCACGACGACCCGGGATGACCCGGAAGCCACGATCCCCCACCCCGCGTGAGTCCAGCCGGGGGACACGGCCAGCTGCCGGTGCTCCGCGCTTGCCACCCATCCCCTTTCAATGTCCGCGAGCCCCGGTCCCGCGCCGAGGATCTCTCCGACCCGCACCTCGGTGCCGCCCTGCGCCCTGTAGCGCTCCAGGGCGGTGCTGCCGTCATCGCCCCTGTGACTGAGGATGCCGGCCGCGGCCAGCCGTGCCGCCCAGAGAGCCGCTGTCTCCGAGAGCAGCGCGTCCATTGCCACGGGCGGTGCGCCGACGCGCTGCCGCATGCTGTTCACCCAGGCAAGCGGGCCGCCCTGCGCGTCGAGGATGGCCGCCACGAAAATGATGAGAAGGAACAGGGTCGGTCTTTTCACGTCTGCAGGGATTTTATATAGTGAGAGTGCGCCTTTTCAAGCTTGTTTTGCGCCGCTCATGGCGGCATTCGCGGCCGCTCCTGGCGGCATTTCCGGAGATATGAATGGCAGACCTCGGTTCCATACGCAACATCGGGATCATCGCGCACATCGACGCGGGCAAAACCACGACGACTGAGCGGATCCTTTTCTTCACGGGCAAGACCCATCGCATGGGCGAGGTGGACAACGGAGAGGCCACCATGGACTGGATGGACCAGGAGCAGGAGCG